>CAZUYE010000013.1:0-37423 GCA_964624925.1 uncultured Oscillospiraceae bacterium
AGGCAAGGGTCTGCAAAACCCTCATTCCCCGGTTCAAATCCGGGTGTCACCTCCAACACGTCGCAAGCGATATGCCGCTTGCGACTTTTTTTTGTAAATCGAGGCGACCAAATTTTATCCCGCTTGTCATTGCGAGGAGGGCGCAGCCCAACGTGGCAATCCGTTCTCTCTTTGGGCGGGGCAGAGTCTGTCCCGCAAAAAACGGCGGTTTTTGCCGCAGCCGGGTTCAGCCCAGCAGCCGGCCCAGGCCCACGAAGAGACAGCCCAGGGCGAAGAAGCACAGCAGCACCGCGCCGATGCTGCACACGAAGCGCCGGAGGCCCAGCTTCTCCGGATCCATGAAGGGGTAGGGGTAGCGCAGCTTGGTGTGGCCGATGGGCTTCCCCGTCCGGGCCCGGAGCATGGAGGCCGCAAAATACAGCAGCGGCAGCAGCAGCCACCAGGCGGCGCTGGCGAGGCTAAGCCCCGCCTTGTCCCCCCAGAGCAGCCATTGCAGCAGCACCAGCCAGGGGGTGACGTAGTGCACGCAGAGGTTGCCGAAGCCCGCGCCAAAATCGGCAAAGCGCTTGCCCCGGCGCTTGGCATCGGGCACCAGCACGAAGTGGTACACCAGGTGGGTCACATAGATGCACAGGCACATACTCAGCGCCACCGTGCTCCCCCGCAGGAGGCGGCCCGGGCCGCTCTCCGCCGCCGTCAGGGCCAGCAGCAGCTCATACAGCAGCACCAGGAGGTTGCTGAGATTCGTGTAAAACCAGAACATCCCCGCCCGGATGCGGCCGGTCTGCAGCAGCGTGGCGTGCATGGCCAGGCCCAGCAGACCCAGCAGGCAGATGCCCGCCGCCGAAAGGCGCAACGCCATCTCCCCGCCCCCTTACAGCCGCCGGGTGCTGCAGTCCACCCGGCCGTTTTCCAGCAGGATGAGACCGTAGGTCTGCAGCAGGCCCCGGCCAATGCTGCCCGGATTCATGATCCACAGCGGGCCGTTGCGATCCACCAGGGGCTGGTGGGTGTGGCCGAACAGCAGGATGTCCGCGCCGCACTCCCGGGCGGCATAGACGGCGGCCAGGGGCCCGCCCTTCACCCGGCGGGTGTGTCCGTGCATCAGCAGGACGCGGCAGCCCTCCCGCTCCAGCAGCCGCTCCGGCTGGTCCAGGGCGGCATAGTCGCAGTTGCCGGGCACCGACTCCAGCGGGATGTTGGGAAACAGCCGGCGCAGCTGCTCCGCGTCGTGGACGCAGT
Source organism: uncultured Oscillospiraceae bacterium (assembly GCA_964624925.1). Lineage (GTDB taxonomy): Bacteria > Bacillota > Clostridia > Oscillospirales > Oscillospiraceae > Vescimonas. The sequence continues at coordinate 1,243 of CAZUYE010000013.1, forward strand.
CCCCCAGGTGCCAGATCTCCCGGGGCTGCTCCCGCTCCACCGCCCGGGCCATATTCTCCACGCAGCCGTGGGAATCGGACAATACCAGAATACGCATCGCTCTCGCCTCACAAATGTTTTCCCCATTGTACCACAAGCCGCCGGGATGTGCAAAGCCTTCCCAAAAAATATCCCCCGTTGCATGGAAAAGAGCAACAGTCCATGCAATCCTGGCCCTTGCGGCGCTGCAGACAGAGGGTACCATCTGACCGCACAGCACCCTGGCAGCGGCAGCCCGCCGGGCGGGCGGCGGCGCTGCTTTGCCGGGGAAGATAAGCCAATACACCAGCCGTCCCGGCCCGGCTACGGGACAGCAGGCGGCAGCCTGCCCTCTTTTCAAAAAAAATAAAAAATATATTTCCCTTATTACCTTATTCCCTTATTAACCCTTATATAAGGAAGAAGGGAACAAGGGAAAAGCGCTTTTTCTTTTTTTATACAAGGGAGATAAGGGAACACGAAACGACAGGAGGTAAAAAAATGCCCTTTCATTTTTCCCCGGAGGCAGCGGCCCGTTACCCTGGCGGGCCCTACACCCTGGCCCAGATGCAGGAGGTGTTCCGCTATTACTTTGAGAAATATGAGGCTGCGATGGGCCGCCCGCACCCCAGGATCCGGCCGGAGCAGATCGAGAAATGTATGCGCCTGATGCCCTGGTTTTCCGCCGGAGGCGGCGGCCCGGCGGACATCCGCCCCGGGGACTACCCGGCCATGATCGACCGCTATTTCGAAACCAACTTCAACGGCGGCCACTGCGACCGCAACATCAACCACTTCTTCGCCGGGGCCATACGCCGGCGCCGCTATCAGGAGACCCATGCCGCCCAGCGCAGCCCGGCGCCTATGAACAGGTACCTGAACTGGTGAGGTTGTATTCTTAACGGCCTCTTAGCGGAGAACGGGCGTATAATAGCGGCGAAAATACGCAAGACGGAGGCGTGTTCATGGATATTTGGAAAGAGTTGGAGGCCGAGGGCGTCAGCCGGGGGCTTTTGGAGGAGATCGCGGCCTTTCGCCGGGCCCATCCGGCGCCGCAGGAGGCCCGGCCCCGCATCCCGGAGCCGCAGGTGCTCTATTACGGACGCGAGATCTGGGAGAGCGCGGCGGCGGCGCTGCTGAGCGGGGAGCACCTGCTGCTGGCGGGGCCCAAGGCCACGGGCAAGAACGTGCTGGCGGAGAATCTGGCGGCGGTGTTTGGCCGCCCCTGCTGGGACGTGTCGCTGTATGTCAACGTGGACGCGGCGGCCCTCATCGGCGCGGACACCCTGCGGGACGGGCAGGTACAGTTCCGGGAGGGGCCTGTCTGCGGCTGCGCCCGGCTGGGCGGCTTCGGCGTGCTGGACGAGGTGAACATGGCCAAAAACGAGGCCCTGGCCGTGCTGCACGCCACGCTGGACTTCCGCCGGGTCATCGACGTGCCCGGCTATGAGCGCATCCGGCTGGATCCCGCCACCCGCTTCATCGGCACCATGAACTATGGCTATGCCGGCACCCGGGAGCTCAACGAGGCCCTGGTATCCCGCTTTGTGGTGCTGGATATGCCGGTGATCTCCCCGGACGACCTGAACAAGCTGCTGCGGCGCAGCTTCCCGGGGCTGAAGCAGACGTGGTGCGCGCAGCTGGCCGCCCTGTTCGACGACCTGCGCTGCAAGTGTGACAGCGCGGAGATCTCCACCAAGGCGCTGGATCTGCGGGGCCTGCTGTCGGCCCTGCGGCTGATGGAGCGGGGCATCGCCACGGAGCAGGCCCTGCGCATGGGCATCATCAACAAGGCCTTTGACCCCTTCGAGCGGCAGCTGGTGGAGGACGCAGTGTGGGCCCGTATTCCCCGCACGGCGGAGCGCGCCGACCTGTTCGGAGACTGAGATGGACAGAGAGGACATTCAACTGCGCCGGGCGGACAACCAGATCTGGAACGCCGCCGGGGACTACAGCCTCCGCCCGGACTGCCATGCCTTTGACCCGGACGGCGACGCAGCTCTCTATTTCAACACCGTCATCGGCCTGGCCATGGGCTGCTATGACTTCGCCCGCTTCCGGCCCCTGCTCAACAGCTTCCGGAGTCAGCCCCAGGGGGAGCTGTATGAGGGGCTGTTCTGGCTGGCCATGGAGGCTCTGGTGTACCGGCGCTGCCGGGAGCAGCGGCCTGCCCTGGCGGCGCTGCGGCGGGACTATGCCCGCGGCGTTCTGGCGGAGGGGCGCAGCCGGGCCGATCGGTTCAGCCTGGCCAATCTCCGGACGGCGTGGTTTTTGCGGGCCCTGGGCCAGCCGGGGCCGGAGGACGAATGGGAGCGGGAGGTGCTGGACGGCCTGACCCTGCCCGTGACCCTCGGCGAGGGGGAGATCACGGAGCGGCTGGAGGCGCTGCTGCACCGCTGCTTCCACCGGGCACGGCGCAGCCTGGACGACCGGCAGTGGGCTGCCTGGGTGGGCAGGACGAAGCGCCGCGGCGGCGGTCTGGTCAGCCGCCGTGCCCTGCGCCGCCTGGCCCGGACGGACGCGGAGCCGGGAGATGACCTGGGCGCGGCCCGGCGGGTGTGGCTGTTCCTCCAGGGGAAGACCCCGGAGCCCCAGCTGCGGCGCTATGTGGAGGCGGTGTTTGGCCGCCCGCTGCTGGAGCCGGAGATCTGCGCCCAGGCGGAGCGGACACTGTGCACCGGGGCCCATGCGGGCTGCCACCTGCACATCACCCGGGGCCAGCCCGCGGAGCGCCGCCTGGACAGCCAGACGGCCTGGGAGGTGGAGACCTTCCGGCGGCAGCGGGAGAAGAACCGCGCCTATTTCCACAGCCGCCTGGCCCAGAACCGGCTGGTCATCAGCCGCCTGAGCCAAAATCTGCAAAATGCGCTGCTGCTGCAGCAGGATGAGAGCCAATCTCTGACCCGGGCGGGGCGTCTGTCCCCGCCGGTGTGCTGGCGGGCCGCCCTGGGGGATGAGCGGCTGTTTGCCCGGCGGCAGGAGTCCTCCCCCGGGGAGCTGACGGTGGATCTGCTGCTGGACGGCTCTGCCTCCCAGAACCGGCAGCAGGAGAAGCTGGCCACCCAGGCCTACATCATCGCGGAGAGCCTTACCCGCTGCCACATCCCCGTGCGGGTGAGCAGCTATTGCTCCGTCAGCGGGTGCACGGTGCTGCGCATCCTGCGGGACTACGGCGACCGGGACAACGAGGGGCTGTTTGACTATGTGGCCACGGGCTGGAACCGGGACGGCCTGGCCCTGCGGGCCATGGGCTGGCTCCTGCGGCGGGAGGGCGGACAGAAGCGGATGCTCATCGTCCTGTCCGACGCCAATCCCAACGACGACCAGCGGCTGCCAGGCAGGGGGCCCCTTCCCGGCCGGGCCTATGGCGGCCGGGCGGGGCTGGAGGACGCGGCCCGGGAGGCGGCGGCCCTGCGGCTGCAGGGGGTACCGCCCCTGTGCGTGTTCACCGGGGGCGACCTGGAGCTGCCCGGTGCGCGGCAGATCTATGGCACGCACCTGACCCGGATCCCCAGCGTCGGCTGGTTTGCCGACACCGTGGGGAAGCTGATCCGCAGCCGGCTGAAGGAGATGGAGTGAGGGGCCGCAAAGACAGGCGCAACGCAGAGCAGAATCATTAAAATAGCCAGCAGAAATGATATTCCTTTTTTCATACGCAATCCCCTCTCTTTAATAATTTCATTTTGTATTATCTTATTTCAAATACCTATAGACACTTTGCATTAAATAACGATAATGACCTTGTGATATTCCACATATTTGCCCACTGTGACGACGCCGATCACAATTCTGTTGCCTTTTCCCTCTCCCTGTGCTATGCTGAGACAGAGGTGATAGGGATGCATTATGTTTACATGGTGGAGTGCCGGGACGGCTCGCTGTATACCGGCGCGGCCGCCGATCCGGCCCGGCGGCTGCGGCAGCACCTCCGTCAGGGGGCGGGCTGCGCACGCTATACCCGCGCCCATCCGGTCACGGCCCTGCGGGGTCTGTGGCGCACGGAGGAGAAGCGCGATGCCCTGCGGCTGGAATACGCCATCAAGGGCCTGCCCCGGGAGGAGAAGCTGGCGCTGCTGGAGTGCCCCGACCGGGTGGCGGAGCGCTTCCCCCGGCTGACGGCCCGCTATGAGCCCGTGACGGATGACGTGCTGGCGCGGTGTCAGGAGGAGTTTGCCCGATGAAATACTACGCCGCCCCCATGGAGGGTCTCAGCGGCTATCTGTGGCGCCGGGTGCACGCGGAGCTGTTCGGCCCGGCGGACAAATACTTCACCCCCTTCCTCTCACCCAACGCCACCTGCAGCTTCCAGCGCAAGGAGCTGGACGAGATCGAGCCGGAGCACAACCGGGGGCTCTGCGTGGTGCCCCAACTGCTGACCAACCGCAGCGAGCACCTGCTCTGGGCCGCCCGTGAGCTGTATGACCGGGGCTATCGGGAGATCAACCTGAACCTGGGCTGTCCCGCCGGAACGGTGACGGCCAAGCGGAAGGGTTCGGGTCTGCTGGCCTGGCCGGAGGAGCTGGAGCGCCTGCTGGAGGAGAGCTTCGCCGGTCTTCCGGCGGGGATGTGCCTGTCCGTCAAGACCCGGATCGGGAAAAACAGCCCCGACGAGTGGCCCCGGCTGCTGGAAATCTATCGCCGCTTCCCCCTGAGCGAGCTGATCGTGCACCCCCGGGTGCAGAAGGAGTTCTATAGCGGCCATGCCCACCGGGAGCTGTTCCCGGCGGAGGGCCCCTGGCCGCTGGTGTATAACGGCGACCTGTTCACCGCCGATGACGTGGCGCAGCTGCGGCGCAGCTTTCCGGAAACGGAGCGGCTGATGCTGGGCCGGGGGCTGATGCAGGAGCCCGGTCTTCTGCGGCAGCTGCGGGGCGGCGCACCTGCGTCGCTTTCCGAGCTGCGGGAATATCACGACAGGCTGCTGGCGGCCTATCGTCAGCGGCTCTCCGGCGACCAGCCGGTGCTGCACCGGATGTGGGAGCTGTGGGCCTGGCTCATCGCCCGCTTCCCCGGCGGCGAGGACTGCCTCAAGCGGATGCGCAAGGCCCGGAGCCTAGCGGACTATCAGGCGGCGGTGGACACCCTGTTCGCCCGGGCGGAGAGATGACTCTGTCCGCCCTCGGGTGCGCTTTTCCGCCCACTTTGTCATTTCAGGGGTGTCTTTCGTTTTCAATCCGCAGCAGCCCGGCAAAAAGCCTTTTTTGACGGGCTGATTAAACATGGTAAGCCTTTTTTTCAGTCTCAATAGGGAGGTACAGATATGAACTACAGCATCCGCGAGATCCAGGAGCGGGACAACCCGGCGGTGGAGGCGGTGATCCGTGCCTGCCTCATCGAATATGGCGCCGACCACGAGGGCACCGCCTGGGCCGACCCGTATCTGGGCCGCTTTTTCCAGGTATACAGCGCGCCGGACAGCCGCTACTGGGTGGCGGAGGATGAGACGGGCCAGGTAGTCGGCGGCGTGGGTATCGGCCCCCTGCCGGGGGTGCCGGGGGTGTGCGAGCTGCAGAAGATGTACTGCCTGCCCCGGGCCCGTGGCACCGGCGTCTCCCACTGGCTGATGGATGCCGCCCTGGCCTTTGCCCGGGAGCGCTACGGCCAGTGCTATCTGGAGACCTTTGTCAACATGGTGGCTGCCCAGCGTTTTTATGAGAAATACGGCTTTCGCCGGATCGATGCCCCCCTGGGCCAGACCGGGCACTTCGCCTGCGATGTGCTGTACCTGCGGGAACTGTAGACTGTCAAAAAAGGCTTTTTGGGCAGTTTGAACAGATTGTCAAAGAACTCGGAAGCACTTCGATTACGGAAAGGAAGATCGTTACGAAAGACTGCGCCCGCAGGCGCGTTTCGGAGCGCAGCCGCCGCAGGCGGCTCTTAGCGCGGAGATAACCCATCAGGGGGTGTCTTTCGTTTTCAATCCGCGGCAGCCCGGCAAAAAGCCTTTTTGACGGGCTGAAGCGCCGTACCGCAAACGCGGTACGGCGCTTTGGTTTATTGAGTGCTTATGGGGAAGCGCAGGCGGGCCTTGAAGAGATCGCCGTCGATGGTCAGGTGGAAATCACCGCCCTGGAGTTGGGTGAGGCTGCTGGCAATGGACAGGCCCAGGCCGCTGCCCTCGGTGGAGCGGGCACTGTCGCCCCGGACGAAGCGCTCCGTCAGTTCATCCGGCGAGACATTCAGGGCATGGCGGGAGATGTTCTTCACCGTGATCTCCCCCCAGCCCTCCACCCGCTGAGCGGACAGATACACCCGGGTGCCGGACAGGGCGTATTTGCAGACGTTGCTCATCAGGTTGTCCAGCACCCGCCACAGCAGCCGCCCGTCGGCCTGCACCGTCAGCTCCTCCGCCGGGGTCGTACACACCGGCTCCAGGCCCTGCTGCTCCAGCCGCTGCTGGTATTCGCCGCAGACCTGGTTCAGCAGCACATTCAGATCCATGGGGGCCAGGCTCACCGGGACGTTGCCGGTGGACGCCTTGGAGGCCTCCACCAGATCCTCCGTCAGCTTCCGCAGCCGCTGGGCCTGCCGCTGCAGCACCTCCAGCCAGGCCCGGGCCTCCTCCGTGGGCATTTCCACCTTTTGCAGCAGATCCACATAGCTGACGATGGAGGTCAGGGGCGTTTTGATGTCGTGGGACACGTTGGTGATGAGCTGGGTCTTCAGCCGCTCCGAGCGGGTGGCCTCCTCCACCGCCAGGCGGATGCCCTGCTGGGCGGCATTCAGGTCGGCCGCGTGCTGCTTCAGCTCCGGCAGCGCCGCCCGGCTGACGGAGACCGGGTGGGAGAAGTCCCCCTCTGCCAGACGCCGCCCGCCTGCCTGCAGCCGCCGCAGATCCAGCACCAGCCACAGCCCCACCGCCAGCAGCGGCAGATGCAGCAGCAGGTACAGTAGAAGCGCCAGCGGCTCGATGCCATAGGGCCCCCACAGGATCAGCAGATCCGCCGCCATCACCAGCAGCCCCGCCAGCAGCACCTTCCACAGCAGCGGCAGGGCCGCCGCCAGTGTGCGCAGATGCCGCCCCGTCCAGCACAGGCCCCGCCACAGGAGCTTTAGGCCCTGCCAGATCAGCGTATCCCGCAGCACCACGCCCACCTTGCAGCGGGCGACGAAGCACAGCACGAACAGCCAGGCCAGCAGCACGAACAGCACCATCGGCAGCACCTCGCAGCTGTCCTCCCACCAGGCCCACAGCAGCGTCAGCACCACCACAAAGCCGCCCAGCGGGAGCCGGGCGGGCCAGCTGCGATGGGGCTTATCGTGGCCCGGCCAGTGTCCGGCGGCGGACAGGGAGAAGCACAGCGCGGCGATGGCCAGCGCCAGGAACAGCAGCGTCAGCACGCAGAGCCAGACCGTGGGCACATACGTCTTGACGTAGTAGCCATCGTACACCGCCATCAGATAGCGCTCAAACAGCTCCAGGCCGCCCGCCACGGCGGCCGCGCCGAACAGCAGGGTGAGCAGGTAGGCCGTGATCTTGGCCCAGAACCTGTCATACAGGCGTTTCATGTGGATTTTCCCTCCATTTTATACCCCTTGCCCCAGACCACCTTGAGGTAGCGGGGCTCGGCGGGGTTGATCTCGATCTTCTCCCGGATGTGCCGCACATGGACGGCCACGGGGTTGTCGGCGGCGGGGGCCTCGTGCCACACCCGGCGATAGATCTCCTGGGGGGAGAACACCTTGCCCGGGTGCTGCATCAGCAGCCGCAGGATGTCGTATTCCAGCGGCGTCAGGCTCACCGCCTCGCCGTCCACGGTGACGGTTTTGGTCTCGTCGTCCAGGCTGACGCCGCCGATGGTGACGGCGCTGGGGGCCACCCGTCCGCCGCCCAGGGTCATGTAGCGCCGGAGCTGAGAGCGCACCCGGGCCAGCAGCTCCACGGGGTTGAAGGGCTTGGTGATGTAGTCGTCGGCCCCCATGTTCAGGCCCAGCACCTTGTCCGTGTCCTCGGACTTGGCCGTCAGCAGGAGCACCGGCAGGTTATACCGCTCCCGCAGCCGGGTCATGGTGGTGATGCCGTCCATTTCCGGCATCATCACATCCAGCAGCAGCAGATGGATCTCCTCCTGCTCCAGAACAGCCAGGGCCTGGCGGCCATTATAGGCGGTGTAGACACCGTAGCCCTCGGCGCGCAGATAAATGCACAGGGCGGACACGATATCCTTTTCATCGTCGCAAACGAGAATGTTATACATGGGAACCTCCGGTGAATGGACTTGTACGCCGCCTCAGAAGGGCAGCAGCTCCTCCCGCTGGCGGCGGCGCAGGGACGCGGCGCTGACCCGGTGCTCGATGGGCTGCCACTCCACCTTGCAGAAGAAGGCGGACAGGGAGATGGGGATGTAGGTGAACATAAACAGCGGGAAGGTGAAGGCGTACAGCAGCTTCTTGGCGGTGGTGGTGTGGATGGAGCGCCACTCGGTGATGGTGGTGATGGCCCCCAGGACAAAGAGGGTCATGTACATACACAGCAGCATCTGCCCCACGCTGAGCAGGGCGATGGTCAGGTCGTCGCCGTGTACCGCGCCCCAGATGCCCAGCGCCACGTTGCACACGATGCTCACCGCCGAGAGGATGAAGGCCGGCATGATGGCCGCCGCCATGTCGTAGCAGGAGAAGCTGCCCCGCAGCACGCCCCGCAGCAGCCGCGTGCCGTAGCCCCGGAACACCTGCAGATAGCCCTTGGACCAGCGCATCCGCTGCTTCCAGGACTGGCGGAAGGTGACGGGCTGCTCGTCATACAGCACCGCCTCCGGGCAGAAGGCGACCTTCCGGCCCCGGGTCACCTGATCCACGGAGAACTGGATGTCCTCCGTCAGCATATGGAAGGGCCAGGGGCCCGTCTCCTCCAGCACCCGGCGGCTGAACAGAAAGCCGGTGCCGGACACGGCGCAGCTGCTGCCCAGCAGGAAGCGGGCGTGGTTGAGATAGCGGCTCTCCCGCAGGAACCACAGGGCGTAGCCGGCGCTGATCCAGTTGTCGCCGTAGTTCTTGCTGTTGCGGTAGCTGGTGATGATCTCGTGGCCGTCGGAGAAGGTGCGGTTCATGGCCTCGATATAGCCGGGGGCCAGGATGTTGTCCGCATCGAAGACGAAGTAGCCGTCGAAGCCCCGGGGATAGTCCGCCTCCAGCTGCTCCAGCAGCGCCTGCAGGGCATAGCCCTTGCCCACCTGCACCCGGTTGAAGCGCTCATACACCGTGGCCCCCGCCACCCGGGCCACCAGGGCCGTGTCGTCGGTGCAGTTGTCCGCCATGACGAAGATGGACAGCAGGCTCTGGTCATAGCTCTGGTTGCGGATGCTGGCGATCAGGTCGCCGACGACCGCCTGCTCGTTCCGGGCGCAGATCAGTATCGCATAGCGGTTGGCCCGGGCCTCCCTGTGGGGTCTGGCCTTTCGCAGCCAGGGCAGGGGAATATAGAGGAACTGATAGGTATAGCAGACAAAAAAGATGATGGCGATGATAGAATTGATGGTCTGTAAGGTCTCCATGGGCGCTTTCCTTTCTCTGTGTCTGAAAAGACTGAGTGTATCATGTCAGTTAGTACACTTAATATACACCGTGCGCCCCTGCCTGTCAAGAGGGCGCGAACGTTGCCTGTCCCGGGCGGCGGAACTTTTTCGCCCCGATCACGGCCCTGTTGACATGATTTAGTATAAAAAAAGTCTCTTAAAGAAACAAGAGGGGAAAGTTTAAGATTTTATTAAAGCTGCTGTGACAGAATCGTCATGAAAGAGGCACCCGGCTCAGCCGGACGCCTCAGCTTGTCAAAAAAGCCTCGCAGAGTTTGCGGCCCGCAGGCCGCAAATGCTGTTCAATCGTTTTTTTCGGCGGCGTGTACGTCGAAAAAAACACTTTGCGCGGAGTAGAGTGTCGAATTGGCCGCTTTTAGCGGCCAACCGAGGCGCGGAACGCAGCGAATCCTATTGTCAAAAAAGGCTAAAACCCTTTTTTGACAGTCTCAGGCGCCCGGCTCAGCCGGACGCCTGCATGGCTTCACTGCCGCTTCATCTGCCGCAGAAACAGCAGCACCGTCCGCTCCAGCTCCACCGCGTGGACAAAGGGCAGGGCATAGGCGATGCGCCGGAAGGCGCCGCCCCCATCTTGCAATCTTTCCCGCCATATGGTATAGTTTTCAGCAAGGAAAGCGAGGAATACCGTATGACACTGATGGATCATTACCTGCAATACGTCAGCCAGATCATGGAGGGCCAGCGCCCTGCGCCGGAGGGGGTACACCTGACGGAGAGCGACCCTGTGCGCCGGGCCCTGGAGCTGCAGCGGCAGGTGGGCGACATCCCCACCCTGGTGCGCCTGTGCACCGAACAGGACGGCATCCAGCTGCCCCAGGAGCTGTACGACAGCTTTGACCCGGCGGCGCTGTTCGCTCCGGCAGAGGAGCCGGAGGAGCCGGAGGAGCCGCCCCAGCCGGATCCCGACGCCGGGAAGCACGCCTTCCAGGTGTTTCTGGACTGCATCGCCCTGGACGACGGCCTGGTGCAATACCTGATCCGCGTGCTGAAGGAGCGGGACTGGGCCGCCTTCTACAAGCTCTCCCAGATCACCACCAAGCTGGATCTGGATCCGGAGGAGTTCCTCTACTGGCTGGGCAACAAGGAGCTCTGGGCCGGGGAGGAGGAGCGGCTGTGCGCCGGGGTGATGGACGCGTGCATGGAGCGCCTGCGCCGGGAGGGGCGGCTGGAGCTGCTGGCGGCCCTGCTGTCCGGCGACCGGAAGACCTTCGAGAGCTTCCGCTGCGAGGCCCCGGAGCTGCTGCACCTGCCCCGGGCCACCTATGAATGGTACTGCGAGAACTATCTGGACAGAGATTACCCCTTCCGGGTGCTGCTCAAATGCAGCGGCGTCACCTTCCCGGCGGGGAGAAAGGGATAAAGACCATGGACTATCGTATTCTTGTCATCAACCCCGGCTCCACCTCCACCAAGCTGGCCGTGTTTGAGGGGGAGCGCCCCCTGCTGCAAAAAACCGTCCGCCACAGCCGGGAGGAGCTGGCCCCCTATGGCTCCATTATGGCCCAGGCCCCCTATCGCCTGCACTGCGTCATGGAGGCCCTGGCGGACTTCGACCTGCACGCGCTGGACGCCATATGCGCCCGGGGCGGTATGCTGCCGCCCTGCCCATCCGGGGCCTTCCTGGTGGACGAGGACATGACCGACTACCTCTCCGGCATCACCCAGGGGGCCCACGCTTCCAACCTGGGCTGCGTCATCGCCCGGGAGCTGGCGGAACCCCTGGGCATCCCCGCCTATGTCTATGACCCGGTGGCGGTGGACGAAATGCCGCCCCTGGCCCGGATCACCGGCATCCCGGAGCTGCCCCGGCAGATGCTGGGCCACGCCCTGAACACCCGGGCCATGGCCATCCGCTGCGCGGAGACGGTGCTGCACAAGCCCTTTGACCAGTGCCGCCTCATCGTGCTGCACCTGGGCGGCGGCGCGTCGGTGCGGCTGTTCATCGGCGGGAAGATGGTGGATAACGTCCGGGATGACGAGCTGCTGTTCGCCCCGGAGCGCAGCGGCGGCATCGCCGCCGAGCAGCTGGTGAAGCTGTGCTTCTCCGGCAAATACGACCAGGCGGCGCTGATGAAGCTGGTGCGGGGCCGGGGCGGTCTGCTGGCCCACCTGGGCACCAGCGACGCCATGGAGGTGGAGCGCCGCATTGCCGCAGGCGATGCGCAGGCAAAGCTGGTATACGACGCCATGCTCTATACCGCCGCCAAGTCCATCGGCGCCCTGGCTGCCGCCGCCGACGGGGACATCGACCGGGTAATCCTCACCGGCGGCATCGCCCACTCCGCCTATGTGGCGGAGTACCTGAGCCGGAAGCTGCGCTTCATCGCCCCGGTGGAGGTCATGGCCGGGGAGTTCGAGATGGAGGCTCTGGCCGCCGGGGCCGGACGGGTGCTGTCCGGGCAGGAGACGGCCCGGCGCTTCCGCGAACTGACAAGGGAGGCGTAAGCGATGTTCCGATCTCTGTTTGACCCCGACAGCGCCTTCAGCCGTGGCATGGAGCGGGTGTGGAGCCTGGTGGTGCTGAACGTGCTGTGGCTGCTGTGCTCGCTGCCCCTGGTGACCCTGGGGGCCAGCAGCACGGCGCTGTACGCGGTGCTGGGGAAGATGCTGGAGGGCGAGGACGACCATGTGGCCCGCCGCTTCTTCCGCGCCTGGAGAGAGAACTGGAAGCAGGCCACGCCGGTGTGGCTGGTGCTGCTGGCGGTGATCGCCCTGTGCGGCTTCGATTTGTGGATCGCCGCGGCGAACGATCGCTTTTTGTGGGAGCTGCTGGCCGTGGCGGCGCTGCAGCTGGTGGGCATGGAGCTGACCTTCGTCTTCCCGCTGATGGCCCGCTATGAGAACACCCGCCGCAATCACATGAAAAACGCCCTGCTGGTGGCCCTGGGGAACGTGCCCCGTATGCTGCTGGCGTGGCTGCTGTGGGCCCTGCCCGTGGGCCTGTGCCTGTTCGTGGAGGGGATGCTGCTGTATCTGAGCCTCCTGTGGCTCCTGATTGGCTACAGCAGCCTCAGCTACCTCACCGCCCGGGTGCTGCGGCCCATCTTCCACCGCCTGGACGAGAACGCCCGAAAGTAAGTGAAAACAGACCCCAACAAAGAGCCCCCGGCGAAAGCCGGGGACTCTTTTGTTTGCCATTATGCGCTTTTTATGCCATATACACGGCCTTGCAGCCCAGATAGTTCATATAGCAGTCCAGCTTACCCACGGTCTCGAAGGGGGCGTGCATACTCAGCACGGGCACACCCGCGTCGATGGTGGCGATGTTGCGGTTGGCCATATACTGGGCCACGGTACCGCCGCCGCCGGCGTCGATCTTGCCCATCTCGCTGATCTGCCACACCACACCGGCGCCGTCCAGCACCCGGCGGACATAGGCCACGGTCTCGGCGTCGGCGTCGGAGGAGCCGCTCTTGCCCCGGGCGCCGGTGTACTTGCAGATGCCCAGGCCGTAGTTCACCCGGGAGTCGTTGCGCTTTTCATAGACCTCGGCAAAGTTGGGGTCAAAGGCCGCCGTCACGTCGGAGGACAGGCAGAAGGAGTTCTCATAGCACACCCGCAGCGCCACGTCCTGGCCCTGGCACAGATCCTCCATGAAGGTATCGAAGAAGGCAGACTGCATACCGGTGATGCCCATGGAGCCCACTTCCTCCTTGTCCGCCAGCATGCAGATGGCGGTCTTGGCGGGGGCCTCGATGTCGAACAGGCCCTTCAGGGCGGCGTAGCTGCACACCCGGTCGTCGTGGCCGTAAGCACCGATGAGGCTGCGATCCAGACCCAGATCCGTGGCGTTGAAGGCGGGCACCACCTCCAGCTCGGCGGAGGTGAAGTCCTCCTCGCAGATGCCGTACTTCTCGTTCAGCAGAGCCATGACCCGCAGCTTCACCCGGTCGCTGTCGCCCTCCTCGCCCAGGGGGCGGCTGCCCATGACGATGTTCAGGTTCTCGCCGGGAATGGCCTCGTTCAGGGGCTTCTTGCCCTGCTCCGCGCCCAGGTGGGGCAGCAGATCCGTGATGACGAACTTGGGCTCGTCGCCCTCGCCCAGCACCACCTTCACGCTGCTGCCGTCCTTCAGCGCCACCACGCCCCGCAGCTGCAGGGGGATGGCCACCCACTGGTACTTGCGGATGCCGCCGTAGTAGTGGGTCTTGCCATAGGCCAGCTCGCTGTCCTCATACAGGGGATGGGGCTTGAAGTCCAGCCGGGGGGCGTCGATGTGGCAGGCCACGATCTGGGCGCCCTGGGCCAGGCTCTCCTGGCCGATGACCGCCAGGATGACGCTCTTGCCGCGGTTCACGCGATACACCTTGTCGCCGGGCTTGAGATCCATGCCCCGCTGATAGGGCACAAAGCCCTGCTCCCGGGCCAGGGCCTCCGTGTAATCGGCGCACTCCCGCTCGGTCTTGCCCTTGTCCAGATAGGTCTTATAGCCCTCGCAATAGACCTCCATGGCCGCGATGGCCTGCTCGTCCACGCGGTCGTAGCCGTTCTTGGGCTGGGCCAGCAGCCGCTCGCGCAGGGCCTTCATCTCGTCTGTCATGTTCTGTTTCCTCCTTGTGTCGTTTGTCATATCTGATCGATTTCCCGGAGCAGTGTCCGGAAGAAAATCCGTGCCTGGGCCTGGAACTGCGCCGCGTCGGCGCAGGTGTTTTCCAGGATGTGGGAGCAGTGCTCCCGGTAAAAGCCGTCGTCCTTCTGGGCGGCGATGCGCAGCCGGGCATAGTCCCGGCTGATGCCGTCCCGGGCCATGATGCGCCGCACCCGATCCTCCGCCGGGGCCAGCACCGCCACCGTGCAGCGGCACAGGTCGCCCAGGCCGCTCTCCACCAGGTTGATGGCGTCCAGGCCCACCAGGGTCTGGCCCGCCGCCCGGCGCAGCAGCTCCGGGGGGAGATGGGCATAGATGATGGCGTTGAGCCGCTCCAGGGCGGCAGGGTCGGAAAAGACGCGGTTGCCCAGCTTCTGCCGGTTCAGCGTCCCCTCCGGGGTGAACACCGGGCCGAAGGCCTCCGTGATGGCGCCGCGCAGCCCCTCGTCCGTCCGCAGCATCTCGTGATACACCGCGTCGCAGTCCAGCACCGTGCCCCCCAGCTCCTCCAGCGCCGCCAGGGCGCTGGTCTTTCCCGCGCCGCTGCCGCCGGTGAGGCCGATGAGGATGGGCCTGTCCGCGTCCACCAGGTGGAAGCCCGCCGCCTTCTTCAGCCGGTTGGCCACCGCCAGACCCAGACCGCCCTCCTCCGGGCACTGGGCAAAGATCTCCGTCACGCCGCTGCCGTCGAAGGTGCGCAGGGCGTCGAAGACGTGGCGGGCCTGGGCGGCCTTGTCCGCCGCCGGGCCCAGGCGGTGGATGCTGTGCCCGGCAAAGAGCGGGGCGTACTCGTCAAAGCAGATGACCCCCGCCGTGTCCGACAGCAGGGCCCGGATCCGCCGGGCACTGGCCTCCGGACGGCCGGTGACCACCGTCACCGGGGCCTGGGGCGCGTAATGCCGGTACTTCATCCCCGGGGCCCGGGGCTGCTCGCCCGCGTCCAGCAGGCCCGTCAGGGCCTTGTCCACGGCTACCTCGCCCAGCACCGCCCGCAGCTCCTCCAGCGGCAGCCCGCCGGGGCGCAGCAGCCGCGGCGGCGTCACCGTCAGGTCGATGATGGTGCTCTCCACCCCCACGTCGCAGGGGCCGCCGTCCATGATGCCGTCAATCTTGCCGTCCATATCCTCCAGCATATGGGCGGCGCTGGTGGGGCTGGGACGGCCGGAGGTGTTGCCGCTGGGGGCGGCCACCGGCACCCCCGCCTCCCGGATGATGGCCAGCGTCACCGGATGCCGGGGGCAGCGCACGCCCACCGTGTCCAGCCCGCCGGTGGTGCGCAGTGGCACGATGTCCCGCCGGGGCAGGATCATGGTCAGGGGCCCGGGCCAGAAGCGCTCCGCCAGCCGGTAGGCCGCCGCCGGGATGTCCCGGCAATAGCGCTCCAGCCAGGAGACCTCCGGCACATGGAGGATCAGGGGATTGTCCTGGGGCCGGCCCTTGGCCTGAAAGATGCGGGCCACGGCCTCCTCGTCCAGGGCGTTGGCCCCCAGGCCGTATACCGTCTCCGTGGGGATGCCCAGCAGGCCGCCCCGGCGGAGGATCTGCGCCGCAGAGCGGATGTCGTCCGGCTCCGGATGAAAAAGGATGGTGTTCAAATGCGTCCCTCTTTTCGGGGTAAGTGTTTGTGGGCGGCGGGCTCAGAAGCCCAGCTCCTCGCCCACCAGGATGACCTTGATGCGTCCGGCGGGGCGGCTGAAGCGGGTGGTCACCACCTGGCAGCAGATGCAGTCCGGGCTGTGACAGTCGGCGCACAGGCCGCCTGCGCCACAGGGGGTGCTCAGGCCGAAGCGCTGGGCGTTGCCGGGGGCCGCCACCTGACGGGCCCGGGCCATGGCGCTGGGCAGGTCGCCCATGACCTTGTTCATCCCCGCCACCACGATGACGCTCTGGGGCCCGAAGCACAGGGCCGCCACGCGGTTGCCGTTGCCGTCGATGTTCACCAGCTGGCCGTCGGCGGAGATGGCGTTGCTGCTCATGAGGAAGGTGCCGCAGGTGAGACCCTGGCGCATGAGGGACTGCCGCTCCTCCGCCGTCCGGGCGGTGTCACGGTCCAGAAGCTGCTGGCCCCGGCGGCGCAGCTGCTCCTTGATGCCCAACTGGTCCACGGTGACGCTGCCGCCCCAGGCGACGCTGTGCTCCGCCGGGATCAGCTCCAGCACCTTCTGCGTGGCCTCCGCCGCCGTGGAGACATAGTATGCCTCGAAGCTGCGGCGGCGCAGGGCCTCGGCCACCCGGGGGCCGGCCTTGTCATAGCGGGTCTTGATGGGATTTTCCATGTTCATTCTCCTTTCTCTGTTCCCTCCTGCAGCAGCTGCGCCTGATGGCTCAGGGTCAGCGCGTCGATGAGGGGATCCAGGTCGCCGCCGATGATGGCGGGCAGATTAAAATGTTTTTCCTCCCCGCTCAGCCGGTGATCCGTGACCCGGCTCTGGGGGAAGTTATAGGTGCGTATCTTGCCGGAGCGGTCGCCGCTGCCCACCTGACTCTTGCGCTGGGCGGCGATGGCGGCGTTCTGCCGGGCCCGCTGCGCCTCATACAGCTTGGCCCGCAGCAGCTTCATGGCCCGCTCCTTGTTCTTCAGCTGGCTGCGTTCATCCTGGCACTCCACCACCGTGCCCGTGGGCAGATGGGTGATGCGGATGGCGGACTCCGTCTTGTTGACGTGCTGGCCGCCGGCCCCGGAGGAGCGGAAGGTATCGATCTGCAGCTCCTTCGGGTCGATGTGCAGGTCTACCTCCTCGGCCTCCGGCATCACCGCCACCGTGGCGGCGGAGGTCTGGATCCGGCCGGAGGACTCCGTCACCGGTACCCGCTGCACCCGATGGGTGCCCGCCTCGAACTTCAGCCGCGACCAGGCGCCCTCGCCCTCGATGGTGGCGCTGGCCTCCTTGATGCCGCCCAGCTCCGTGGCGTTTTCATAGGCCAGCTCCATCCGCCAGCCCCGCCGCTCGGCGTACAGGGCGTACATCCGCAGCAGATCCGCGGCAAACAGCGCGCCCTCCTCGCCGCCCACACCGGCCCGCAGCTCCAACACAACGCCGCGCTGGTCGTTGGGATCCCGCGGCAGCAGCAGACGCTTCAGCTCCTCGCCCAGGCGCTCCCGCTCCTGCCTGGTCCGACCCAGCTCCTCCTGGGCCAGCTCCCGCAGCTCCGGGTCGCTCAGCAGCGCCTCGGCGGCGTCCATGTCCGCCTCCGCCTGCAGCCAGGCGCGATAGGCCTGCACCACCGGCTCCAGCTCCTTCTGCTCCCGGCTCAGACGGGCCAGGGCCTCCCGGTCGGCATACACCGCCGGATCGGCCAGCTGACGCTCCACCTCCAGCAGCCGCTGCTCCAGCCCCTGCAATTTCTCCTGCATAGCGGCTCCTTACTGGCCGTCCAGATAGCGCCGCGCCTCGCCCACCAGCTTGTCCCGCCAGAAGGCATAGCCCACGGAGCCGGGCCGCAGAGAGGCCTCCATCAGCCGGGGCCGGGCGGTGTACTGATCCATCTGCTGATAGACCTCCTCGTACTTCTGGGAGCTCGCCCGGGTCAGCACATAGCCCACCCGCTCCAGCTCCAGACCCCGGCGCTTGAGCAGGGCCCGTACGGGACTGGCGCAGCGTCCGGCCCACACGGGGCTGCCCAGCAGCACCAGCCGGTATTCGTGCAGGGGCTTTTCCGTCTCAAAGGGGAGAAGAGGCCGGGTCTTGCGGCGCATGGCCTCCATCCCGGCGCGCAGATAGCCCCTTGCGCCGCTGCGATCCACGCCGTCCGTCAGCTCCACCAGCTCCGCATCCAGGGCCTGGGCGATCTCCTCCATGGCCTGGCGGGTGTGGCCGCTGCGGGAATAGTACAAACATAAAACGTCACTCATATTGCTTCCTCCTATTGTCAGGGTGTATCTTCCAGCTGCAGGGACAGCTCCTCCCAGCGCTCCATCTCCCGCTCCAACTGCGCCTCCGTCTCCTGCTTCTGGGCATAGAGCTGGGCCAGCTTCTCCGCGTCGCAGGCGTAAGTCTCCATCTCCTGCTCCAGTTGGCGGCACTGCGCCTCCAGCCGGGAGATGCCGCTCTCGCAGATGGTCAGCTGCCGCCGGGCGGCCTGCTTCTCCCGTCCGCTCTTGGGTGGCCGGGTGTCCTGCTTCT
The DNA here is from genome assembly GCA_964624925.1 of uncultured Oscillospiraceae bacterium. Lineage (GTDB taxonomy): Bacteria > Bacillota > Clostridia > Oscillospirales > Oscillospiraceae > Vescimonas. The sequence continues at coordinate 19,509 of CAZUYE010000013.1, forward strand.
TTTTGGCCGGGGCCGGGGCGGGCTTCTTCTCCTCCGCCTTGGCGGCCCGGTACTGGGCAAAGCCCATGGGATAGTCGCTGATGGTGCCATCCGCCAGTTCCCACACCCGGGTGGCAAAGCGGTTGATGAAATAGCGGTCGTGGGACACGAACAGCAGCGCCCCGTCGAAGGCCTCCACCGCCTCCTCGATCCACTCCCGGGAGGCGATGTCCAGATGGTTGGTGGGCTCGTCCAGGATCAGGAAGTTGATCTCCTCATCCATCAGCATACACAGCCGCAGGCGGCTGCGCTCGCCGCCGGAGAGCACCGACACGCTCTTGAACACGTCCTCCCCCTGGAACTGATAGGCAGCCAGGCGGTTCCGGGCGGTCTGGGGCGTCATGTTCTTCTTTTCATAGAGCATCGTGTCCAGCAAAGAGCGCTCCGGGTGGGAAAACTCGATGATCTGGGGCAGATAGGCCGCCCGGATGGCGGGCCCCAGGCGGATGATGCCGTCATCCGTCGGCTCCAGCCCCGTGATCATGTTCAGCAGCGTGGTCTTGCCGCTGCCGTTGTCGCCGATGAAGGCAATGCGCTCGCCGCCCTCCACCCGCAGATACACGTCGGAGAACAGCGTCCGCTCGCCGAAGGCCTTGCCGATGCCCCGCAGCTGCAGCACCTCGTCGCCCCGGAACTCCCGGCTGGCAAAGCGGGCGTCCATCTTCCGGGCCTTCGTGGGCTTGGAAACCGTGCGCATCCGCTCAATGCGCTTTTCCATGGAGAAGGCCCGCTTGTGCAGGGCGTCGTTGCCCATAAAGGCCCACAGGTGCATTTGCTCCGCCGCCTTTTCCAGCTGCTGGATCTTGGCCTGCTCCTTCAGATATTGCTTCATCCGCTCCTGATAGCGGCGCTCCTTTTCAATGGCGTAAAAGCTGTAGTTGCCGCTGTAGAACTCGGCCTTGCCGTCCAGCAGCTCCACAATGCGGGTCACAGTGCGATCCAGGAAGTAGCGGTCGTGGGAGATGGTCACCACGGTACCCCGGAAGCTGCGGATATACTCCTCCAGCCACTCCGTGGCCTGCAGATCCAGGTGGTTGGTGGGCTCGTCCAGCAGCAGGATGTCCGTGTCCTCCAGAATCAGGCGGCCCAGGTTCACCCGGGTCTTCTCCCCGCCGGAGAGCCGGTCAAACAGCTGCTCCCGCATGGCCGCGCCGATGGACAGGCCGTTTGCCACCTTGTTCACGGCGGTGTCCGTGTCATAGCCGCCCAGGCCCTCGAAGCGGGCCGTCAGCTCGCCATAGCGCCGCAGGGTCTGCGCATCGCTGTCCCCGGCGGCCATCTGCTCCGTCAGGCGGTCCATCTCCTCCTTCAGGGCCGTGGTGCGGGCAAAAGCCGAGCGCAGCACGTCCTCCACGGTGTAACCCGCCGGATACACCGGGATCTGGGAGATCAGGCCCACCCGGCGGCCCGGGGCAATGAGTACCTCGCCGCTGTCATAGTCCAGCTCCCCGGTGAGAATGTTAAAGAGCGTGGTCTTGCCCGCGCCGTTCTTTCCCAGCAGGCCCACCCGTTCCCCGGTGTCGATCTGGAAGCTCACGCCGTCCAATATTCTCTTTTCCAGGTCAAAGGATTTGACCAGCTCCGTTATGCTGATATCGATCATAGCGTCTTGTTTACCGTTGTTCCAGTTCCTTCACAATCCGGCCAAATTCCATGGCGTGTGAGGCCTTCACCAGCATGGCCGTGTCCTCCTGCAGCTCCCGGCGCAGGGTGGGCAGCGCCTCCTCAATGGTCATGAAATGCCGGGCGGTGCTTCCGGCCTCCGCCGCCAGGTCGGCGGACTTGGGGCCAATGGCGATCACCGCGTCCAGGCCCAGCTGGGCGCAGCGCCGGCCCACCGCCCGGTGGGACTCCCGGCTGATGGGCCCCAGCTCGCCCATGTCGCCCAGCACCGCCACCCGGCGGCGGCAGGCGGTGTCCGCCAGAATGGACAGCGCCGCCTCCATGGCCTGGGGGTTGGCGTTGTAGCAGTCGTCGATGATGAGCCGCCCGCCGTCCAGCCGGATCCGCCGCATCCGGCTCCCGGTGGATACATAGGAGGCCACGCCCTTTACGAGCTCCTCCTCCGTCAGGCCCAGCCGCTCTCCGATGGCCACGGCCATGGAGGCGGAGTAGATCATATACTCCCCCGGCGAGGGGATGGACAGGCGATAGCTGCGCCGGGGGGTGGTGACGGTGCAGTCCAGCCCGTCGATGCCCCGGCTTGCGATGTCCGTCACCCGCACGTCGCAGTGCTCCCCCTTGCCGCAGCGCAGAACCGGGAAGGGGAGTTCCAGCGTGTTCAGCAGCGCGTCGTCGCCGCACAGCACCGCCAGGCCGCCGGGCCGCAGGTGCTCAAAGATCTCGCACTTGGCCCGCAGAACGCCCTGCCGGGTGCCGTCCAGATTCTCGGTGTGCGCGTCGCCCACGTTGGTGATCACCGCCACCGTGGGCTGCACGATGCTGCCCATATAGCGGATCTGGCCGAATTGATCCATGCCCGTCTCGATCACCGCCGCCTGATGCCCCTCCTCCAGCCGCAGCAGGGTCTGGGGCGTGCCGATGTGGTTGTTGAGATTGGCCTGGGTCTTCAGGGTGTTGAAGTGCTGCCCCAGCACTGCGGCGATCATCTCCTTGGTGGTGGTCTTTCCGGCGGAGCCGGTGACCTGTACCACGGGGATGTCGAAGCCGCTGCGGTACCAGGCGGCCAGGGCCCCCAGGGCCAGGGTGGTGTCCTCCACCCGGATATAGAGCTTTCCCGGCAGCAGCGTATCCGGCACCCGGCTGCACAGGCAGCCCGCCGCCCCGCCCTGCAGGGCCATGTCGATATAGTCGTGCCCGTCGAAGCGCTCACCGATCAGGGGGATGAACAGCTCCCCCAGCCCCACCCGGCGGCTGTCGCTGCTGACGCCGCTGAGTGTTTCCGGCCCCGGCTGCAGCAGCTGCCCGTTCACGGCGCACCGCAGCGCCTCCGCATTCAGCGGCCTCATGTCCGCGCCGCCTTTCGCAGCGCCAGCGACTCGCTTACAATGCGCTCACACAGCTCATCGTAGCTCAGCCCCACCTGGGCCGCCTCCTGGGGCACCAGGCTGGTGGGGGTCATGCCGGGCAGGGTGTTGATCTCCAGGCACCAGAACTGTCCTGCCTCGTCCAGGATGAAGTCCGCCCGGGAGTAGACGCCCAGGCCCAGGGCCCGGTGCAGCCGCAGGGCCAGCTCGCCCACCTGCTGCCATTGCTCCTGGCTGATGGGGGCCGGGCACAGCTCCAGGGCCCCGTCCTTCTGATACTTGGACACATAGTCAAAATACGCGCCCCGGGGGATGATCTCCACGGCGGGCAGGTAGGTATCCCCCAGCACCGCCACCTGGATCTCCCGGCCGCTGATCTTCTTCTCCACGATGACGTGGTCGCCATAGGCCAGCATCCGCTCCAGGCAGTCCGCCAGCTGCTCCCGCGTGTCGGGCAGCTCCACGCCGATGGAGCTGCCGCCGTTGATGATCTTCACGGCGCAGGGGGTCTCCAGCTCCTCCACCAGCCGGGGGATGTCCTCCCGGGTATAGCGGAGGTCACGCCAGGGGGCGTTGGGAATGCCGAAGCTGTCCATCACCCGCTTGGTGACGGCCTTGTCCATGGCCATGCCGCTGCCCAGATAGCCGCTGCCGGTATAGGGCACGCCCAGCAGATCCAGCGTGGCCTGGATGCGCCCGTCCTCGCCGCAGGAGCCGTGGAGGGCCAGGAACACGATGTCCGCCATGGCGCACACCGCCAGCACGTCCTTGCCCAGCAGGGAGGGCCCCTGATCCCGGCGGCTGCGGCGCACGGCCTCCAGATCCGGCTCCGTGCTCAGCACCCGGTTGTCGCCGCACAGGCCGTCCGGCGCGTCGAAGATATCCTCCAGCGCCCCCTCATAGCCCTCCAGGCCCAAAAACATATCCACCAGGATGGCCTGGTGCCCTCTGCGGCGCAGAGCCCGGCACACGCCGGTGCCGCTGGTCAGCGAAACATGGCGCTCGGTGCTCAGTCCGCCGGATAAGACAACGATCTTCATAATGACCCCTCATTTCTGCTGCGGGACGCCTTTTTGCGCCCCGGAAAATCTATTATATCAATGTAACAGTATACCACAGAAAATGGCCCATGACAAGCGGCCATTTTCACCGCCGCGGTGACCCGCTGCCCGCCGGCGGCATAGGATGGCACAGAGCCGGTGCCACCGGCCAAACCATCTCAGGAGGTATGCTATGCACAACGATCCCGCTTCCCCCGCCTCCGGCCCCGCCACCCTGCGGGAGCTGCTGGAGCGCCATGTGGGCTGGTACATATCCGCCGACTTCCTGCTGGGCCCCCGCCGCCTGCTGCGGCAGGAGGGGATCCTCGCGGAGGTGGGGGCGGACTATCTGCTGCTGCGCCGTCCGGAGGACGACAGCTGCGTGGGCGGCGACCTGTACGCCCTGAAGCTGCTGGAGCTGCGGCGGCCCCCGGCGGAATAAGCGCTTGCCAAATGTGCGCCGATGGGGTATACTGAGAGCACCTATTACAAAAGAAGGAGCGTGCATTATGGCCGTTTTACAACATTTGGAGCCCCAGGGGGTTTTCCGTTTCTTCGAGGAGCTGTGCGCCATTCCCCATGGTTCCGGCAACACCAAGGCCGTCAGCGACTGGCTGGTGGACTTTGCCCGTCAGCGTGGCCTGCGCTATGCCCAGGATGAGCTGAACAACGTGGTCATCTTCAAGGACGCCGCCCCCGGCTATGAGGCGGCAGCCCCGGTGATCCTCCAGGGCCACATGGACATGGTATGCGAAAAAGCCCCGGACTGCGCCAAGGATATGGACACGGAGGGCCTGGATCTGCAGCTGGAGGGCGACACCATCTCCGCCCGCGGCACCACCCTGGGCGGCGACGACGGCATCGCCGTGGCCATGATGCTGGCCATTCTGGACGATACGCTGCCCCATCCCCCCATCGAGGCGGTGTTCACCGTGGACGAGGAGACCGGTATGTACGGCGCCGAGGGTCTGGACGCCTCGCTGCTGCGGGGCCGCCGTATGCTGAACATGGACAGCGAGGACGAGGGCGTCTTCACCGTCAGCTGCGCCGGCGGCGCACGGGCCGACTGCTGCCTGCCCGTGACCCGCGCCCCCTTTGCCGCCCCGGTGCTGGAGATCCGCGTCAGCGGTCTGGCCGGCGGCCACTCCGGCGTGGAGATCGACAAGGGCCGCGCCAACGGTGTCATGCTCCTGGGCCGCGTGCTCTGCGCCCTGGCTCAGGAGACGGAGCTGCGCCTCATCTCCGTCAGCGGCGGTCTGAAGGACAACGCCATCCCCACCGGCGCCGTGGCCCTGGTGGCGGCGGAGCAGGAGACCACCCTCCGCCTCTGCGGGGCGCTGGACGCCGCCTTCAAGAAGGAATACCGGGTCACCGACCCCGGCGTCACCGTCACCGCCGCACCGGCGGAGAGCACGCTGCTGCCTCTGGACGAGCGTTCCAGCCGCAGCGCCGTGTGTATGCTCAGCTGCCTGCCCTGCGGCATCCAGGCCATGAGCGCCGATATCCCCGGCCTGGTGCAGACCTCTCTGAACCTGGGCATCCTCACCACCGGCGACGACGCGGTTCACGCCTCCTTCAGCGTCCGCAGCAGCGTGGCCACGCAGAAGGAGATGCTCATTCGGCGTCTGCGCTGTCTGATGGAGCAGTTGGGCGGCAGTGTCAGCACCCATGGCGACTATCCCGCCTGGGAGTATATGCCCCAGTCCCCCCTGCGTGACCTGCTGGTGCAGGTTTACACCGACCAGTATAGCCGTGCGCCCCGGGTGGAGGCCATCCACGCCGGCCTGGAGTGCGGTCTGTTCTCCGCCAAGCTGCCCGGCCTGGACTGCGTGTCCTTCGGCCCGGATCTCAGCGAGATCCACACCTTCCGCGAGTCCATGTCCGTCTCCTCCGTGGCCCGGGTATACGCCATGGTGCTGGAGACGCTCCGGCGCATGAAGGACTGAGCGGGGGCTGCGCCATGATTCTGATCTGGTGGCCCGCCTTTCTGCTGCCCGTGCTGATGGTACTGTGCGGTCTGCTGGGCCGCTTCCTGCCGGGGCGGAAATACCGCTCGCCTGTTGGCCCCCTCTCCCCGGAGAGGCAGCGCTTTGCCGATGAGCTGCTGCTGAAGCTGCTGTGGCAGGTCGGCCTGACCTTCGCGGCGCTGAGCCTTATGGTCATGCGCTCCGTGTGCCTGATGGAGCAGGGGACGCAGCGGATCCTGCTGTATGTGCTGCTGGTGGTGGAGGTGGCGGGCATCGTGGCCCTGATTCTGCCCGTGGAGCGCAGCCTGAAGGCCCATTTCGACGAGGAGGAGAGCTATGACGCTGACTGAGCTGGCCCCGGCCAAGCTGAACCTGACCCTGGACGTGGGGGCCCGCCGCCCCGACGGCTACCATGACATCACCTCCATCATGCACAGCGTGGCCCTGTGCGACCGCCTGACCCTGCGGGAGACCGGCGGCGGACAGCTGTCCCTGGCTTGCCAGGGCGCGGAGCTGCCCACGGGGCCGGAGAACCTGGTCTGGCGCGCGGCGGAGACCTTCTTCCGGGAGACGGGGCTTACCTGCCCCGGCATCGATATGCAGCTGGAAAAGCACATTCCCTCCCAGGCGGGCCTGGGCGGCGGCAGCAGCGATGCAGCCGCTGCGCTGCGGGGCCTGCGGCGGCTGTACGCCCCGTCGCTGCCCGACGAGGCCCTGGAGCAAATGGCCGCCCGGGTGGGCAGCGACGTGCCCTACTGCGTCCGGGGCGGCACCGCCCTGGCACAGGGCCGTGGCGAGCGGCTGACCCGTCTGCCTGAGCTGAGAGGCTGCTGCTTCGTCATCGTCAAGCCCGACCTGGCCTGCTCCACGGCGGCCATGTATCGCCAGCTGGATGCCATCAGCATCCAGGCCCGGCCCGACAGCGCGGCGATGATCCGCGCCCTGGAACAGGGCGACCCGGAGGCGGTTTGCCGCCTGGTGGGCAACGTCTTCGAGCAGGCCCTCCCGGCGGACTGCGAGGTCTTCACCATCCGCCGCCGTCTGCTGGCCCAGGGGGCCGGCGCCGCCTGCATGACCGGCTCCGGCTCTGCGGTGATGGGCCTGTTCCTCCGGCCGGAGGCCGCCCGGGCCGCCGCCGGGGCGCTGCGTGACGATTTCCCCCTGACCTGGTTCGCCCCATCGGTATAAAAATCAAAAACACCGTCCATACTGTAGGAAATTCCTGCATAGGACGGTGTTTTTTACATGAAAAGAAGAACCAGAGTACCCGTTTGGGAGCTGGCGCTGCTGCTGGCGCTGGCGGTAACGCTGCTGTGGGGCGCCGTGTGCACCCAGCGGCAGGAGGCCCTGCAGCAAAAGCTCATCCGCCTCCACGTGCTGGCCAACTCCGACGAGGCGGCAGATCAGGCGCTGAAGCTCCTGGTGCGTGACCGTGTGCTGACCTTGGCCCAGGAGATACTGACCCAGGCGGCGGACAGGGAACAGGCGCAGCGGGAGCTGACGGCGGCCCTGCCCCGGCTGCGGCAGGCGGCGGAGGAGACCCTGGCGGCGGCGGGCTGCAGCCAGCGGGTGGAGGCCCGGCTGGAGGAGGCGGACTTTCCCACCCGGGACTATGACGGCTTCTCCCTGCCCGCCGGGCGCTACCTCTCCCTGCGGATCATCATCGGGGAGGGGAGAGGCCAAAACTGGTGGTGCGTGGTGTTTCCGCCGCTGTGCACCTCCGCCGCCTGCAGCTGGCAGGACACCGCCCGCAGCGGCGGCCTGGACGGGGAGGACGTGTCGCTGATGGCGGAGGAGGACGGCTATCAGCTGCGCTTTCGCAGCGTGGAGCTGTGGGAGCAGCTGCGCAGCTGGCTGGGGAGATAAAAAGTGCGCCGCGATCAGACGATCGCGGCGCACTGACGTGCACGGGGCACAAAGTCCCGCGGGGCGGTGGGGGCCGAGTTATAACCTGCACCAATTCAGCAGGTGGGTTGTCTCCAGCGTGCTTCGTAGCTTCCAACTTCCAGCCGCAGAAGGCAGCCGGGAGGCCTGCTGTTCACATACTGATCCGACATCCCCTATAACAAAATGTGAGGATAAAAAAGACCCTTCACACACCGCGCAGGACGCTCCCTTTCAGGAGCACCCTTAGTATAACAGATTACAGCGCAGAAGAAAAGAGCTTTTTGAAAAAAATCTCAGGAATTTTCTTCATCCTCATCCAGCCGCTCCATGAACAGCTCATAGATCTGCTCCAGCTCCTCGTCGCTGTCCAGGGTGGCCAGCAGCTCCTCGCCGTTTTCAACCACGGTCTTCAGGATTACCAGGCCGAAGTCCTCTGCGGCGGCCTCGTCGGCGTCATCCTCCACCGTGGGGAAAAAGGCCATATAGGTCTGTCCGTTATGCTCCAGCGCATCCACATACTCCAGCTCGATGTCATTGCCCTCCTCGTCGGTCAGGGTGATGAAATTGGGGCCGAAATCCTCGCTCATAGCAGCGTACCTCCTCAAGTGATAAGTAGTGCCCCTATCATACCCCATCCGGCGGAGAAATGCAAGGCCCGTGAAGGGCCATTTTTGGGGGAAAGAGACGATGATCCCGGCTTTTTTGGAAAACTTCACGGAAAATTTGCTCCCGAAATCAGAAAAATAACAAAAATAGCGCTTTTCAGCAGTTGACAGGTGTGGTACAATAGAATGTATTATGGAGCCCCATGTGTACGATACGGTCGCCGCAGGGCGGCAGCACATACGAAACACAGAAACAAAAGAAAGGAAGGTGCCCTGTCATGAATGAAAAGAACAAGCGCAAAAAAAAGACAGAGCAGAGCGCCGGGGGAAAGAAAAAGGTGGGACGGGTTTTCCGCAACATCGGGATCGTCCTGGGTACCCTGGTTTTGGTGGTGGCGCTGACGGCCGCCATCTTCGCCGGGATCTTCATGAAATACGTGGATACATCCCTCCGCGGCCATGTGGAGGTGGATATGTCGGAATACGACCAGAAGGTATCCACCGAGCTGTATTATGATGATCCCACCACCGGCCAGCCGGTGATGTACCAAACCCTGTTCGGTGACGAGAACCGCATCTATGTGGATCTGGAGGACATCCCCAAGTATCTGCAGGAGGCCACCATCGCCATCGAGGACAAGCGCTTCGAGTCGCATCAGGGTGTGGACTGGCGCGGCACCATGCGCGCCATTGTCAGCACCCTCACCAATGGCAACACCCAGGGCGGCTCCACCATCACCCAGCAGCTCATCAAGAACGTCACCGGCAACAACGAGAACACCGTCAAGCGCAAGGTGACGGAGGTATACCGCGCCCTGGCCCTGGAGAAGGACTACACCAAGGACGAGATCCTGGAGATGTATCTGAACACCATCTACCTGGGCAATATGTGCTATGGTGTGCAGACGGCGGCGGATATGTACTTCAACAAGGACGTGTCCGAGCTGACTCTGGCCGAGTGCGCCTGCCTCATCAGCATCACCAACAATCCCTCCCAGTATGACCCCCTGCGCAGCGAATGGACCCGGGAGCAGAACCGCAACCGCCAGCTGGACGTGCTGGATGCCATGCTGGAACAGGGCAAGATCGACCAGTCCACCTACGACGCGGCCCGGGCCGAGGAGGTGCTGTTTACCAACGGCTATACCAACCTCGGCAGCTACATGGGCCCCCAGGAGAGCGAGGAGGAGAGCGGCGAGGTGGTCAGCACCGCCAACAACTCCTACTTCACCGACGAGGTCATCACCGACGTGGCGGAGCTGTTCGTGGAGCTGTTCGGCCTGGTGGATGACCCGGCGGATGCCGACGGCTATGTCCGCACCGCCTTCTCCAAGGCGGTCAGCAAGGTGTATGGCGGCGGCTACAAGATCTATACCACCCAGAACCCCAATATCCAGGCCATTGCCGAGGATGTGTTCGAGAATACCCGCTATACCGGCTATACCGATTCCCGCGGCGAGTCCCTGCAGGCGGGCATCACCATCGTTGACCCCTATAACGGCGATGTAGTGGCCATGGTGGGCGGCACCGGCGCCAAAACCGTGGACCGCGGCTGGAACTGGGCCACCTCCACCCGGCAGCCCGGTTCTGCCACCAAGCCCGTCTCCGTCTATGCTCCGGCGCTGGATGACGGCACCATCACCGCCGCCTCCGTCATCGATGACTACCCCGTCCGCGACCTGCCTGGTTATGGCCCCTGGCCCAACAACTCCGGCGGCAGCTACCAGGGCCTGTCCACCTTCTACACGGCCCTGGTCAGCTCGCTGAACACCTGCGCCGTGAAAACGGTGGAGGAATACGGCACCTACCGCTCCTATACCTTCATGGTGGAGAAGCTGGGCTTCACCACCCTGACCCAGAACGACGGCCAGCAGTCCGGTAACATGGGCCTGGGCGGCTATGAGTACGGCGTGACCACCGAGGAGATGGCCGCGGCCTACGGCGCTTTCGTCAACGACGGTGTGTACACCCCGCCCCGCACCTTCTACCGGGTGGAGGACTCCGAGGGCAACCTGGTCTATGAGAACAACAAGGAGTCCAACGTGGCCATGAAGCCCACCACCGCCTATATCATGCGCCAGACCCTCAAGAGCGTCATCACCAGCGGCACCGGCGGCGAGGCCCGCTTCTCCGGCATGACCATCGCCGGCAAGACCGGTACCACCGATGACAACCGCGACCGTTACTTCGCCGGCTTCTCCCCCTACTACAGCGCCGCCGTGTGGACGGGCTTCAAGTCCAACCAGCGCTTCTCCACCTCCATCGGCAACCCCTCCGCCGTGCTGTGGAAGGAGGTCATGAGCCGCATCCACCAGGGCCTGGAGAATAAGGACTTCAACAGCTGCTCCGGCATGACCAAGGTAGCCGTCTGCAAGGACAGCGGCCTGCTTGCCACGGAGGCCTGCACCCACGATCTGCGGGGCGACCGGACCACCACCGTGAGCGTGGCGGCGGACAACGCACCCACCGAGGTCTGCCCCGTCCACAAGATGGTGCGCTACTGCACCGAGGGCGAGCACCTGGCCACGGAGTACTGCCCCAGCAGCTGCGTCAAGGAGGTCGCCGTCCTGGATTGGGACAGAGAGATCCTCCAGCGAAACGGCAAGGATATTGAGGCCGCAGATCAAAAGTATCTGCTCAGCGTCCTCACCGGCGAGGAGGGTGAGCTCTGCCCGGCCCACAAGAAGCCCTCGCTGTTCCCCAGGCCGGGAGACGATGACGACGATGACGGCGGCAACGGTTCCTGGTCCGACTGGTGGGACAAGCTGAGGCCATAACATAAGCGCCGTTCAGCGCCGCATACGAAACACCCCCGGTCAGCCGACCGGGGGTGCTGCAGCTTGTCAAAAAAGCCTCGCAGAATTTGCGGCCTGCGGGCCGCAAATGCATTTCAAATGTTTTTTCCGGCGGCGTGAACGTCGGAAAAAACACTTTGCGCGGAGTGAAGTGTCGAATTGGGACACCAAAGGTGTCCCAACCGAGGCGCGGAACGCAGCGAAGCCTATTGTCAAAAAAGGGCCATAGCCCTTTTTTGACAGTCTCAAGCACCCCCGGTCAGCCGACCGGGGGTGCTGCTTATTTGGCTCCCACGTGCTTCAGCGGCTCCTGCATATCCCGCTGGAGCTGCTTTTGATAGCGCTCCTCCTCGCTGAACACGCAGCCGCAGTATTTCTGCATATAAAAGCCCAGCTGCCGGGCCTCCTGCTGCCCCTGGCGGAAGCCGGGGCGGAAGTCCCGGTACAGGAAGGGCACGCCATAGGCGGCGGAGGCCGCCTCCGCCGTCTGCCGCAGCAGCTCGTGATCCTGATAGGGGCTGACAAAGAGGGTGCTGGTGAAGCTGTCGTAGCCCTGCTCGGCGGCAAAGCGGGCCGTCTCCCACAGCCGCAGGTGGTAGCAGTGTCCGCAGCGGTGGTCGATGTCATCGCACACGGCCCGGCAAAAGTCCCGCAGGCCGTAGTCCTCCCGGACAATAAGCTCCAGGCCGATGGTGGGGGCATAGGCCATCAGGCAGTCCCGCCGCGCCTTGTATTCCTGATAGGGGTGGATGTTGGGGTTATACCAAAAGCTCACCGGCTCGATGCCCTCCTGCCGCAGCTGCTGGATGCAGGACACGGAACAGGGGGCGCAGCAGGTGTGCAGCAGCGTATGAGGCATGGTGCATCAATCCTTTTCCTGTTTTTTTGTCAGCAGACGGCGCAGCTGACGGATGGCTTGGGGCAGGGCGGCGTTGGAGAGAAAGTGGCTGCGCACCTGCTGGAAGGGCTGCTGGGCGAAGGCGGCGAAGAAGGCGCTGCGCTGGGGCGAGGGCTCCGGCGGGGCGGACAGGGCGCGGTTGCAGGCCACGGCCTCGCTGATATGGCGCTTCTCCCGCTGCAGGGGCAGGGTATCGAAGATGTGGGCGCCCTTCATGCTGTTGACCAGCAGCAGCGAGATGCAGCTGCGGGGCATCTCCGGGTGGAAATCCTTTGGCAGCCCCCGGAACATACCCAGGCTCAGATCCGCCGGGCGGTCGGCACTGGCATAGGGGCAGCCGTAGCAGGCCGGACGCAGAAACAGGCGCTGCCGCAGGCCCTGGCCGAAGTCCGACTTGCCCAGGGGCGCATCATACTGCCCGCCGCCGTCAAAGCGCACCCGGAAGCGGGGCTCCTTTTCGCCGGGCAGCTTGCCGCAAAAGCTCACGTCCACAGGCTGCCGCCGCTTGATATAGGCCATGGAGCGCACCAGCTGGCTCCACACCCCGGGGGAGGAGACGCCGCCGCACAGCACGTCACAGGTCAGCAGCCGCTCCGGATGCTCGCCCAAAAAGCGGTACAGACCGTCCACCTGGCAGGGCGTGCCGGAGAACAGCACCCGCCGCCCCTGTTCCAGATAGTGCCGCACCCGGTGGAAGCTGTCGCCCAGCTCACTCTGAATGGGCTTCACGCCCCGCAGCCGCTGCAGCTCCGCCTTGCGCTCCACGGCGATGTGGCAGACCTTCAGCTGCGGATCCATGGCCGCGCCGAAGACCACGCCGCCCTCGTCCAGGACGTACTCGGCCAGCAGGGGGAACACGCCGCCGGCCGTGGTATCCCGCCGACCGGCCTCGTCCGGGTTCCAGGCGGCAAACACCGCCGGCTCCGGCCTGGGCTCCCGCTGCTTCAGCACCGGGCAGACGTGGCGGCAATGGCCGCACTGGATGCACTCGCCGGTGATGACGGGGTACAAAAAGCCCTCCGCGTCGGGCTGCATATGGATGGCCCCCTTGGGGCAGCCGCTGGCACAGGCCCCGCAGCCGGTGCAGCTGTCGTGGGGCGGCAGGGTGATGCCGTGATCCGCCATGCCCTCATCTCCTTTGTTTTTTTTCATTGTAGCATAAAGGACAGAAAATGACAAGGGTATGCGGTGGAGCAGACAAAAAAACCTTGAAGTGGACAGGGAAATATGGTAAAATAGCCACATCACAGCAGAGGAGACGGAGCATATGATGCACCTGGAAGCCGACGTATTTCAGAAATTCGACCGCCAGTGGGCCCTGGTCACCGCCGGAACGGCGGAACATTACAACACCATGACCGTCAGCTGGGGCGGCCTGGGCACCCTGTGGAGTCGCCCGGTGGCCACGGTGTATGTCCGGCCCAACCGCTATACCTATGAATTTATGGAGCAGAGCGACTATTTCACCGTCAGCTTCTTTCCCCCGGCCTGCCGCCCGGCCCTGACGCTGCTGGGCACCCGTTCCGGCCGGGACGGGGACAAGGTAGCCCAGGCGGGGCTTACGCCTCTGGCCCTGGCGCAGGGTGTCACCTTCCGGGAGGCGGAGGCCACGCTGCTGTGCCGCAAGCTCTATTGGCAGGATCTGGATCCCGCCCGTGTCCCGGCGGAGGTGCTGCAGCGGTTCTATGCCGATGAGCCCCTGCACCGGATGTACATCGGGGAAGTGGTGGAGGTCATTGGGGACTGAGCCGCCAAAACAATCACACAGCAAACTCATATAGCTTCGCAGAGATGGCGCGAAGCGTTTCTACGGGGCCGCCGACGGCCCTGCTATGGGTGTCCGGCCGGGCAAAGCGCCCGGCGGGGCGCCCATCTATTTTGGGAAGGAGCCATGGACATGACACAGGTTTTACGCGGCAACATCATCCAGGCCCCCCGCCTGGGGGAGCTGGACATCCGGGAGCGGGGCTGCCTGGTGCTGGAGGACGGCGTGGTGCAGGGGGTCTATGACCGCCTGCCGGAGGCGTATCGGAACGCACCGCTGACGGATTACGGAGACTGCCTGCTGATGCAGTCCTTCGCGGATCTGCACCTGCACGCGCCCCAGTATCCCATGCTGGGCATGGGCATGGATCTGCCGCTGCTGGACTGGCTGAACACCTATACCTTCCGCACGGAGGCCCGCTTCGCGGACACGGACTATGCCCGGCGCATCTATCGCCGCCTGGCCAGCGACCTCATCACCAACGGCACCACCCGGGTGAGTATGTTCTCCTCCCTGCACACGGAGGCCACCTGGATCCTCATGGAGGAGTTGGAGCGGGCCGGCGTCACCGGCTACGTGGGCAAGGTGAACATGGACCGCAACGCCCTGCCCGGCATCCTCCAGGAGACCACGGAGGAGTCCCTCTCCGAAACCCGGCGCTGGCTGGATGGCTGCCATTTCCGCCACGTCAAGCCCATCCTGACCCCCCGCTTCACCCCCAGCTGCACCGATGAGCTGATGGCGGGCCTGGGGGAATTGGCGGCGGAGAAGGGCCTCTATGTCCAGTCCCACCTGTCCGAGAGCATCGGGGAGATCGAGTGGGTGAAGGAGCTGCATCCGGACTGCGCCCAGTATTGGGAGACCTATGACAAGTTCGACCTGTGGAAGGATCACACCCTCATGGCCCACTGTGTCCATCTGGATCAGCGGGAGCGGGACGCCATCCGCCGGGCCGGCGTGGTGGTGGTGCACTGCGCCGACTCCAACATCAATATCTGCAGCGGCGTGGCCCAGGTGCGCCGCCTGCTGGACGAGGGCATCTGGGTGACTCTGGGCTCCGACATCGCCGGCGGCGCGCAGCTGCCCATGTACAAGGTCATCACCATGAGCATCCGGGCCTCCAAGTTCCGCCGCATCCAGACGGACTGGGCGGACGACTTCCTCACCGTGCCCGAGGGCTACTACCTGGGCACCACCGCCGGACACCGCTACTTTGGCGGCGGCGAGGGCATCGCCGTGGGCAAGCCCCTTCATGCCATCGTGGTGGACGACAGCGACCTGCCGGAGCCCGTGCGGGAGCTGACGGTGCAGGAGCGCTTCGAGCGGGCCCTCTATATGATGCACCGGCACAACATTACCTCCGTCTGGTCCGAGGGCCGCCTGGTAAAGGGCGAGATGTAAGGCAGGGGAGGCCACCCACTCCCCGTCGCAGGCCGGGCCCCACATATCCCGCCGCCGCAGCAAAAAGCCGACCCGCACACGGCGGGTCGGTTTTCTTATTCCTGCTTATTCCCGGCTCAGGGCCTCCAGGGCGGCCCGGGCGGCGGCCTGCTCCGCCTCCTTCTTGCTGTGTCCGCTGCCCGTCCCGGCTGTCTGGCCGTTCAGCAGCACCGCGCAGGTGAAAAGCTTGGCGTGGTCGGGCCCCGTGGCGCCGATCATCTCATAGCGCAGGCTCTGGTCGCTGCGGCGCTGCACCAGCTCCTGCAGCTCCGTCTTATAGTCCCGGCGGCGCTCCTCCACGGCGGCCTCCGGCTCCTTCTCCAGCAGTACCCGGTGGATCAGGGCCCGGGCGGCCTCCATGCCCCCGTCCAGATACACCGCGGCAAAAACGGACTCCATGGCATCGGCCAGGATGGAGGGCCGCCGCCGGCCACCGCCGGCCTCCTCGCCCTTGCCCAGCTTCAGCTCATTCCCCAGGCCCAGCCGCTGGGCCGCCTCATACAGGCTCTCCTCGCAGACCAGCGCCGCCCGCATCCGGGTCAGGTCGCCCTCCGGCAGCTCCGGGTGCTTGTGATACAGGTAGTCCGCCGTCACCAGGCCCAGCACCGCATCGCCCAAAAACTCCAGCCGCTCGTTGCTGCTGACGCCGCAGCAGCGGTGCTCGTTGGCATAGGAGCTGTGATACAGCGCCGCCTGAAGCTGCTCCCGGCGGTGGAAGCTGTAGCCCAGCCGCTTTTCCAGTTGCTGCAAAGTGTGCATGATGTGTCTCTCCTCTCCGCAGCTGAAAAAGGAAACCCCGTTGCGCGCAACGGGGCCTCTTTTTTCAGCTGCCTGTGTTTAGTTCAGCTTGTTATTCAGATAGCGAACGCAGTCGCCCACGGTTTTCAGCCCCGTGAGATCCTCCTCGTCGATCTCACCGACGTCGAACTCCTCCTCCATGGCCATGACCAGCTCCACCAGATCCACGGAATCGGCGCCCAAGTCATCCACGAAAGAGCTGTCCATGCTGATCTCATCGGTATCAATGGCGAACTGCTCCGCGATCAGATCCTGCATGGTCTTAAAGATGTCTTCCATCGTCATGAGGTAATCCCCTCCTTTCGGACATTGTCTTGAAAAATAATACGGCAATTGGCAGAGACTGTCAATACCCTTTTTGCAATTATTCCCGTTCTGTCTGCAGCAGATGGATATTTTCCTCGATCTGCCGGATGATCCCGCTGCTTACCACCTGTTTGGCCTGGCCCATGGCGCTCTCGATGGCCTCGGCGTTGGAGCCGCCGTGGGCCTTGATGACCGGCCGGGCGATGCCGATGAAGGCGGTGCCGCCCACCTTGTTGGGATCCAGCCGCGCCTTGAAGGCCCTGAGCCCCGGCATGACCAGGGCTGCGGCCAGCTTGCTCAGCAGATTCTTGCGGAACATGGCCCCCAGGGCGTGCCCGGCAAAGGAGCCCACGCCCTCCATGGTCTTGAGCAGAACGTTTCCGGAGAAACCGTCGGTGACGATGACGTCGCAGCCGCCCTTGATGGCCTCCTTGGCCTCAATGTTGCCGATGAAGTTCAGATGCCCCTCGGCCCCGGCCTTCTGCAGCAGGGGAAGGGTCTGCCGCTGCAGCTCCGTGCCCTTGCTGTCCTCCGTGCCGATGTTCAGCAGACCCACCCGGGGCTGCTCGATGCCCAGCACGCGGCTGGCATAGAAGCTGCCCAGATAGGCAAACTGCAGCAGATACTCCGGCGTGCACTCGGCGTTGGCGCCGCAGTCGATGAGCACCGCCTGGCCGGTGGTGGTGGGCAGCACCGGGGCCATAGCCGCCCGGCGGATGCCCCGTATGCGCTTGGTGATGAGGGTGGCCCCGGCCAGCAGCGCGCCGGTGGAACCGGCGGATACCAGCGCATCGCCTTTGCCGTCCCGCAGCAGCGTCAGGCCCACGCCCATGGAGCTGTCCTTCTTCTGCCGGAACACCTTGGCCGGGTCGTCGCACATAGCCACCGTCTCGCTGCAGTGCACGATCTCCATGCCCCGGGGCAGCTCCGTGCAGCCGCAGCTCTCCAGCGCGCGCAGGATGGCCGCCGTGTCGCCGGTGAGCAGCACCTCCACGCCCCAGCGCTTCATGCCCTGCAGAGCACCCTTTACGATCTCCAGCGGGGCATTGTCGCCGCCCATGGCGTCAATGATGATCTTCATAGTCCAGAATCTCTCCCTTCTTTTCCTCGATGATGGCCAGAGAACGTTGGGAAAGCTCCGCGTTCTTGTTGCGCTTGCCCTTCACCCGGTGATCCAGCGGCGGCATGATGCCAAAGTTGATGTTCATGGGCTGGAACTGGCCCACGGACTCGTTGCTGACATACAAGCCCAGAGCGCCGATGGCGGTCTCCCGGGGGAAGTCGATGGCTGCCTGGCCCTTCAGCCGCCGGGCCGTCTCCACGCCCACCAGGAAGCCGGAGGCGCAGGACTCCACATAGCCCTCCACGCCGGTCATCTGCCCGGCAAA
>CAZUYE010000014.1:0-35505 GCA_964624925.1 uncultured Oscillospiraceae bacterium
GCGCTTGGCGGGGCCGCCGCAGCAGGGGCAGGTGGTGTTGACCCAGTCGGTCATGCGGGCCAGGGGGCTCTCGCCGTCGTCGGTGGGCTCATAGGCCTCCACATCCGGCAGCACCAGGGGCAGCTGCTCCTCGGGGATGGGCACCCAGCCGCACTTGTCGCAATGCACCAGGGGGATGGGCTCGCCCCAGTAGCGCTGGCGGGAGAACACCCAGTCGCGGAGCTTGTAGTTGACCTTCTCCCGGCCAAAGCCCTGCTCCACCACATACTTCTTCATGGCGGGGATGGCCTCCCGGACGGTCATGCCGTTGAGGAAGCCGGAGTTGACCATGACGGCGCTGTCATCTTTGGCCACGAAGGCCTCCTTGGTCACGTCGCCGCCGGCCACCACCTCGATGATGGGCAGGCCGAACTTCTTGGCAAACTCCCAGTCGCGCTGGTCGTGGCCGGGCACGCCCATGACGATGCCGGTGCCGTAGCCCATGAGAACATAGTCGGAGACGAACATGGGCAGGGGCTGGTGGGTGACGGGGTTGATGACCTCCACGCCCTCCAGGCGCACGCCGGTCTTGTCCTTGTTCAGCTCGCCCCGCTCGAAATCGGACTTGCGGGCGGCCTCAGCCTGATAGGCCTCCACCTCCGCCCGGTTGGGCAGCTTCGGCAGCCACTCCTTCAGCAGGGGATGCTCCGGGGAGATGACCATGTAGCTGGTGCCGAACAGGGTGTCGGCGCGGGTGGTGTACACGGTGACGTCGGTGCCCATGTTGGTCTGGAAGGTGACCTCCGCGCCGGTGGAGCGGCCGATCCAGTTCTTCTGCTGGGTCTTGACCCGGTCGATGAAGTCCAGGTCGTCCAGATCGTCGATGAGCCGCTGGGCATAGCGGGTGATGCGCAGCATCCACTGGCTCTTCTCCTTCTGCACCACCTCGCCGCCGCAGCGCTCGCACACGCCGTTGACAACTTCCTCGTTGGCCAGCACCACCTTGCAGCTGGTGCACCAGTTCACGGACATGGTGGCCTTATAAGCCATGTCGTGTTTGAACAGCTGGAGGAAAATCCACTGGGTCCACTTGTAGTAGCTGGGGTCGGAGGTGTTGACGCAGCGATCCCAGTCGAAGCCGTAGCCCAGCATCTTCAACTGGCGGGTGAAGTTGGCGATGTTGTCCCGGGTGACGATGGCGGGATGGATGTGGTTCTTGATGGCGAAGTTCTCCGTGGGCAGGCCGAAGGCATCATAGCCGATGGGGAACAGGACGTTGTAGCCCTCCATGCGCTTTTTGCGGGTGACGATGTCGATGGCCGTGAAGGGCCGGGGATGACCCACATGGAGGCCCTGGGCGGAGGGATAGGGGAACTCGATGAGGCCGTAGAACTTACGGCGCTTGTCCCCGGTGACGGCGGCGTAGGGCTTGCTCTCCTCCCAGCGCTGCTGCCACTTCTTCTCAATTGCGGCAAAATCGTACTTCATGCTGCTTTTCTCCTTCTTATGATAAAATTTCGTTATAAACAAAAAACGCCCCGGCTACCCTTGCAGCCAGGGACGCGGAACGCGTGATACCACCCTGTTTCAGCCGCGGATCGCCCCGCAGCCCTCATCCGCTCCTCCACTAAGGAGCGCCGCCTGTAACGTGGCGCAGCCGTCCCGCCCTGTTCAGGCGGGAAACTCCGGGGCCAGTACAACGAAACGCCTGTATCGGCTCGCACCAAACGCCGACTCTCTTGCAGCAGGACTTGCTTCGTCTTTTTCCCATCATCGTCTTTCAAAAGTAAACCCATCATACACGCTTTCCCCCGGCTTGTCAAGCCCCGATTTTTCCGCCGATGGGTGCAAAAGTCTTGACGCGGCAAGCAATTGCGCTTATAATAATACAAATCATTCTATAAATATCCCGGCGGCTTTGGGCCGCTGCAAAGGAGAGACATATGAAACAGATCATTCTCACCGGTGACCGTCCCACCGGCCGGCTCCATGTGGGGCACTATGTGGGCTCCCTGAAGGAGCGGGTGGCTCTGCAGAACTCCGGCAAATTCGACGAGATCTATATCATGATTGCCGATGCCCAGGCCCTGACGGACAACGCCGAACATCCGGAGAAGGTGCGCCAGAACATCATGAACGTGGCCCTGGACTACCTGGCCTGCGGCCTGGATCCGGAGAAGTCCACCCTGTTCATCCAGTCCATGATCCCGGAGCTGACGGAGCTGACCTTCTATTATATGAATCTGGTCACCGTCTCCCGGGTGCAGCGCAACCCCACCGTGAAGGCAGAGATCCAGCAGCGGAACTTCGAGGCCAGCATCCCCGTGGGCTTCTTCTGCTATCCCATCAGCCAGGCGGCGGACATCACCGCCTTCAAGGCCACGGCGGTGCCCGTGGGCGAGGATCAGATGCCCATGCTGGAGCAGTGCAAGGAGATCGTCCACAAGTTCAACGCCGTCTACGGCGACACCCTGGTGGATCCCCAGATCATCCTGCCCAAGAACCAGGCCTGCCTGCGTCTGCCGGGTATCGACGGCAAGGCCAAGATGAGCAAGTCCCTGGGCAACTGCATCTACCTCTCCGACTCTCCCGAGGACATCCGCACCAAGGTCATGTCCATGTTCACCGACCCCACCCATCTGCGCCGGGAGGATCCCGGCCACACGGAGGGCAACCCCGTCTTCATCTATCTGGACGCCTTCTGCCGGCCGGAGTATTTCCCGGAGTTCCTGCCGGAATACAGCGGCCTGGACGAGCTGAAGGCCCACTATCAGCGGGGCGGCCTGGGCGATGTGAAGGTGAAGAAGTTCCTGAACAACGTCCTGCAGGCGGAGCTGGCCCCCATCCGCCAGCGCCGGGAGCAGTGGCAGCAGCGCCTGCCGGAGGTGTTTGAGATCCTCCGCACCGGCAGCGAGACCGCCCGCCGCACCGCCGCCGCCACCCTGCACGATGTGCGCCACGCCATGCGCATCGACTATTTCGAGGACGGCAATCTGCTGAAATAAGGCCAGGGTGCAAAAAAGGCTTGTGTTTCCTGGGCACATATGCTATACTGCCATCATATATGAGGGAGTAATTCCGTGCCCCCCAGGGGCATGAAGCGAACCCGTCAATACGGCTTCGGCCCGGGGTGCTTATAAAGAATGAGACTCATGTACATACCCGTTTGGTGTGTACATGGGTCTTTTTTTGCGCCCCCCATGGAAAAAATATACAGGAGTGCCGCTTATGTCAATGCTCGATTTTATCAGCCAGCTGCCTGGCAACCCCATGCTGCTGGTCTCCACCCTGCTCACGCTGGGCGTGATCCTGGTCAACGGCTGGACCGACGCCCCCAATGCCATCGCCACCTGCGTGTCCACCCGCGCCATCGGCGTGCGAAAGGCCATCGTGATGGCGGCAGTCTTCAACTTCCTGGGCGTGCTGGTGATGACCTCCATCAACGCCTCCGTGGCCATGACCATCTACAACATGGTGGACTTCGGCGGCGACGCGCACCTGTCCCTCATCGCCCTGTGCGCGGCCATGGCGGCCATCGTGATCTGGGCCACGGCGGCCTGGTACTTCGGCATCCCCACCAGCGAGAGCCACGCCCTCATCGCCGGCATCTCCGGCGCAGCCGTGGCCATTCAGAACAGCTTTTCCGGCATCAACGGCGCGGAGTGGATCAAGGTCGTCTATGGCATCCTCCTGTCCACACTGCTGGGCTTTGTGATGGGCTTTCTCATCTCCCGGCTGACGGTACTGCTCTTCCGCAACCAGAACCGACTGAAGACCGAGCGCTTCTTTTCCGGGGCGCAGGTGGCGGGCGGTGCGGCCATGGCCTTTATGCACGGGGCCCAGGACGGCCAGAAGTTCATGGCCATCTTCCTGCTGGGGGCCGCCTTTGCCGGGGGCCAGTCGGATGCCACCAGCTTCATCGTGCCCCTGTGGCTGATGGTGCTGTGCTCCGCCGTGATGGGCCTGGGCACCTCCATCGGCGGCTACCGGATCATCAAGTCCGTGGGCATGGACATGGTAAAGCTGAAGCCCTATCAGGGCTTTTCGGCGGATCTGGCCGCCACACTGTGCCTGCTGCTGTCCAGCCTGACGGGCATCCCCGTCAGCACCACCCACACCAAGACCACCGCCATCATGGGCGTGGGCGCGGCAAGGCGGCTGAGCAACGTGAATTGGGCCGTGGTGAAGGATCTGGTGCTGACCTGGGTGTGCACCTTCCCCGGCTGCGGCCTGCTGGGCTTCGGCATGGCGAAGCTGTTTTTGCTTATTTTTGCATAAGGAGAAGATAACATGGCCAAGAAGAACAACGATTATTTCAAGCTCATCGAGCAGCAGACCTCCTACTGCGTCCGGGCCGCCGCCCTGCTGGAGGAGACCCTCTGCCAGTTCCAAGCGGATCGCATCCAGGACTATCGCCATCAGATGCACGAGCTGGAGCATCAGGCGGACAGCATCCACCACGACATCCTGACCCGCCTGTCCATCGAGTTCATCACCCCCATCGACCAGGAGGACATCCTCCGCCTGGTACAGATCATCGACGACATCACCGACGCGCTGGACGAGGTGATCCTGGAGCTGTATATGTACCACATGGTGGCCATCCCGACGGATGCCCCGGCCCTGTCCGCCCTGGTGAGCCGCTGCGTGGGTGCCCTCCACGAGGCCGCCGGTGAGCTGAAAAACTATAAAAAGCCGGAGGCCCTGCGCCGCCTGCTGGTGAAGGTCAACGACATCGAGGCCGAGGCCGATGAGGTGTATACCGAGGCCGTCCACCGCCTGTTCGCCGCCCCGGTGACAGATGGCCGCGTCCTGCTGGGGGCCAAGGCGGTGTATGAGAGCCTGGAAGACTGCTGTGACCTGTGCGAGCACGCCGCCGACGTCATCGAGCAGGTCGTCATCCGGAACACCTGAGTTATATATGGAGTCAAAAAGAGGGAGACGATGCAATGTGCATCGCCTCCCTTTTTTCGACGCTGCGGCAGGGATCACAGCGCCTGAACTTCGAGCCGGCTGTAATTGGCAAAGAGACCCTTGCCCGTCTCGATGTTGTATGCTACAAATCTTACAATCAGGTGCTTTTGAAATTCTCGGTCCTTTGGATCGCCATAGTTAGTCTTGTATTCCCCCAAAATGATGGCCACCTGCGCGATAAGGTACAATAAATTGCGCAAATTGAAAATTGCAAAAAAGTAGACACAGAATCCTTTTCGTCGGTACATAAAAATCGTGCCGGTGTTCCCTCTCCGACACGATCCTTGACGTTCCTTATTTTGCCTCTACCCCAACTATTGACATAGAACCGCAATAAATACAACAAAACCGCAAGACTTTCGCCTTGCGGTTTGCTGTGGTGGAGATAAGCGGGATCGAACCGCTGACCTCTTGAATGCCATTCAAGCGCTCTCCCAGCTGAGCTATACCCCCGTATGCTGTCCGGCGCTTCGTCTCAGCGCCGCCGACTCGTTTAGTATAGTACAAGTCCCCCGTTTTGTCAACACCTTTTTTCAGAAATTTTAAAAAAAATTTTGCCCCTCCCGTTCTTTCAGTTTTCTTTAAGCTGCCCCTGCTATACTCCCCTCATAAGCATCAAAAGGAGGCACTTATTATGAAACGATTCCTGGCCGGGCTGTGCGCCACCGCCCTGCTGCTGGGCCTGACCGCCTGCGGCAGCAGCACGCACACGGACACGGAAGCTCCCCAGGCCGACGTGACCTTCACCTTCAGCGACACGGCCATCGCGCCCAACAGCTCCGACAGCGACTATGAGATCGACGGCACCACCCTGACCATCCAGAGCCCCGGCGTCTACGCCCTCACCGGCAGCTGCGCCGACGGCTCCGTGAAGGTGAAGAAGGGCACCACCGGCGTGACGCTGCTGCTGAACGGCCTGACCCTCTGCGGCGGCGACACCGCCGCCATCACCTGCGGCAAGAGCAGCGCTGTCACCATCCAGGCCGTCTCCGGCAGCGTCAACGCCCTGTCCGACAGCGAGCGCAACAACGATGACAACTATCCCGAAAACGGCAACGCGGAAAACGCCGTCATCAAGTGCAAAGACGGCTCCCAGGTGACCCTCTGCGGCAGCGGCAGCCTGGCCATCCTGGCCCTGGGCAAAAACGGCATCAAGTCCGGCTGCAGCACCGACGAGGAGGGCGAGGCCTGGCTGCGCATCCGGGAGCTGACCTTGGATATTGACGCCTCCGTCAACGACGCCGTGAACGCCGAGCAGAACCTCACCGTGGAGAGCGGCAGCCTCACCATCGCCGCGGCGGACGACGCCCTGCACAGCGACCTGGCCCTGACCATCGGTGACCAGGGCAGCACCGGCCCCAGCATCACCATCACGGAATGCTACGAGGGCATTGAGGGGGCCAACCTGCGCATCGCCTCCGGTGCCATCGCCATCACCGCCCAGGACGACTGCCTCAACGCCGCCAACTCCGACCTGGAGAACTACGACTTCACCATGGACATCAGCGGCGGCAGCATCGTGGCCTACACCGCCGAGGGCGACGGCTTCGACTCCAACGGCAGCCTGACCATCAGCGGCGGCAGCGTCAGCGTCTGGACAGCCAGCACCGCCGACAACCAGCCCCTGGATGCCGACGGCGCCATCACCATCAGCGGCGGCACCGTGCTGGCCGCCGGCGGCAGCAACGGCATGGGACTGCGTCTGGAGGCCAGCCAGCCCTGCCTGACCTTCAGCGGTCTGAGCCTGCGCAAGGACAGCACCTTCACCATCGACGGCGCGGACACGGTCTACAGCGGCACGGCCCTCTGCGATGTGGCCTTCCTACTGTACAGCGCCCCGGAGCTAACGGCCCAGACGGATTACACCCTCAGCTACGCCGCCCAGCAGGCGGCCCAGGCCCAGAGCGGCAGCATCAGCACCCAGGGCGGCATGAGCGGCATGGGCGGCATGATGCAGCCCGGCGGTATGGGCGGCATGGATCCCTTCAGTGGCCAGCGCCCGGAGCTGCCCGAGGGCCAGGAACCCCCGGAGGGAATGCCCGGAGATGGACAGCAGCCCCCGAAGGGAATGCCCGAAAATGGGCAGGAACCCCCGGCAAAGCCCTGAGTATCCATTACATAATAAAAGGGAGTCCCGGCATAGTACCGGGACTCCCTTTTGCTCAAAAACCGCAGCCTCCCCTTTCTTAACGGCTCATAAACGAGATGAATGATTGACAGACATTCCGCTTTATGATGCCGCGTTTGTATGGTAGACATTTGTGTTGTTGGAGTGAACTGTCCCGCTGACATGACCGCCCCCTCCGCAGGTATGAAAGGAGGCTCCTGATGAATCGCAGCAAGACGAAAACGACCTTCATCGTAATCCTTCTGGCCGCCATAGCCATCAGCCTTTGCCTGTGGTGGTATCTCCTCCTGCCGCAGCCGGGTGTCTATGTGGCCCGCTTCGTAACGGATGCCGGCGTAACGGAGGTGGGCTGGCTGGTGGAGGCGGAATAAGCCCCCTGACGTATAATGCCCCTTCTTTGGCACATCCTATGGTCAAAGGAGGCGCATAGCATGAGCGAGAGCACACACAGCGAAAACAGAAACGAGGAGAGCGTCCAGCGTCTTTGCGACCTGGGCGCTTCTCTGGTCAAAAGCAGCCGGGGCAGCGTCTACTGCCTCACGGTCATCGGCCAGGTGGAGGGCCACAGCCTGGCCCCTGACAACACGAAAACCACCAAATATGAGCACGTCCTCCCGCTTCTGGCCCACCTGGAGCAGTCGGAGGCGGTGGATGGCGTTCTGCTGCTGCTGAACACCGTGGGCGGCGACATTGAGGCAGGCCTGGCCATTGCGGAGATGGTGGCCGGGATGCAAAAGCCCACCGTGACCCTGGTGCTGGGCGGCGGCCACTCCATCGGCATCCCCCTGGCCGTCTCCGGCCGCCGCACTTTCATCGTCCCCTCCGCCTCCATGACGGTGCACCCCGTGCGCATGAGTGGCCTGCTCATCGCCGCGCCCCAGTCCTACCGCTATTTTGAGCGCGTCCAGGAGAGCATCGTCTCCTTCGTGGCCCGCCACAGCCACATCTCCGAGGAGGCCTTCCGCCGCCTGATGCTGGCCGACGGCGATATGTCCAACGACGTGGGCACCATCCTCTATGGCCGCCAGGCGGTGGAGTTGGGCCTCATCGACCGGCTGGGCAGCCTCTCCGACGCCCTGGAGGCCCTGTACGACATGATCCGCGAAAAAAGCGCCGCTTCCGGTTGATTTTGCCCTGCTCCTGTGCTATACTGCACATAAGAATGTAGTATGATACAGGAGGACAGCGGCATGAACACCAATTTCAAAACGGCCCTCTTCGGCGGCTTCGACCGGGAGGACGTGGTCAACTTTATCCAGCAGCTCTCCCAGGAGAGCCAGCAGCGCATCTCCACCCTGGAGGCCGAGAACCAGGAGCTCTGGGAGCGCAACCACTCCCTGGAGACTGAGCTGACCACCCTGCGCCGCCTGGTGCTGGAGAGCAGCAGCGCCGCCGACACCTGCCGTCAGCTGCGCCAGCAGCTGGAGGAGCTGCAGGCCCAATATGAGCAGCTGGGCCGCGAAGCCGACACCCTGCGCAGCCAGGCCGGCGAGTACCAGTCCCTGAAGGATCACATCGCGGATATCGAAATCAGCGCCCACCGCCGCACGGAGGAGTTCCGGGCGGATGCCATCCGCCAGCTGCGCCAGCTAACCCAGCAGCAGCAGGACTGGTGCGACCAGGCCCGCGAGAAGTACACCCAGATCAGCCACCAGTTTGGCCAGAAGCTGCTCCTGGCTCAGCGCACCCTGGAGGAGCCCGACCTCAGCGGCTTCGACGAGATGACCCGCAGCCTCCGCCAGCTGGAGGACAGCTTCGACGGTGACAGCCACAGCACGGAGAATTAACTCCCCAACCAACCTCCCATAAAAATGCCCGGACAGCCTTGGCTGTCCGGGCCTAATTATCGTTATCCCTTCGTCTTCCCGGCACAGACCGGGCAGCCGCACTGCCCCTTCCCTGCCCGGGAAAACACCATGGCCTTCCAGACGTGGCCCAGGCTGCAGCGCCACCAGACGCGCTTGTGGCTGCCCACGCCCACCTGCTGGGGCGTCAGCGCACCATTCAGCTCCTGATCCCACTCCTCCGCCAGCCGTGGCCGCAGCGTGGCCAGATCATTGAACCCCGCCAGCACGCGCCGCCCGGCGCAATAGGGGCAGCCCTGGCTGCCGGAGACCCGTGCGGCGATCACCGCCTGCCACGAGTGCCCCAGGCTGCAGCGCCACCACACCCGCTTGTTGCTGTAGGCGGTGACGGAGCTGGGCCGCTGCGCACCGTTGCGCTCCCCGTCCCATTCCTCCGCCAGAGCCGGATACAGCGTGGCCAGGTCGTTCTCCCCGGCCAGCACCGTCTTCCCCGTGCAGATGGGGCAGCCGCTCCCGTCGGTTCGGCTGAGCACCCGGGCCCGCCAGCTGTGCCCCCGGCCGCAGCGCCACCATACCACCCGGTGACTCCCGGGCAGCAGCTCCTCCGGCCGCAGCGCGCCGTTTTTCTCCTGATCCCACTCCGCCGCCAAGGCCGGATACAGCGTGGCCAGGTCGTTTCCGCCCACCCACAGCTGCCGCCCGGCGCAGTAGGGACACTCCGAGCCCGCCGCCCGCACCCGTACCTGCGCCTGCCAGCTGTGCCCCTGAGGGCAGCGCCACCAGACCCGCTTGTGGCTCCCGGCGCCCACCGTCTCCGGCGTCAGCGGCGCATTCTCGTCCCAAGCCCACTCCCGCAGGGGCCGATGTACCTTGCACTGCACGCAGTGCTGCTGCAGGCTCATTTCAGGGCGCATGGCAGCTCCTCCGTCAGATAGCCCTTCTCCCGCAGGCTGGCCGTGAAGCGCACAAAGCCGTCCCGCGCCTCGTCCAGGGAGATGTCATAGTCCCGTGCGGCGCTGCGCAGGATGATATCGGTGTCCGTGCCCCGCTCCAGCAGCCGCCAGAAATAGGCCCCGGCGGGGCTCACGCCCATGAGCGCCGGCACGCGGCCCCTGGCACTGCCATAGGCAATCAGATACTCCTCGCCGCAGATCTGCTCCAGCAGCACATCCGGCTGCAGCGGATAGGTCATGTTGCCACCTCCATCGTGTTTCGTCGCGTTTTTTTCGTTTGATTCCGTCGTTTCCGGCCTTATATACGCAGCGGGGGGATGCTGCCATCCCCCCGCCGCCTTGTTCAGCCGATGATATTTCCGTTCTCGTCTATGACGATCTGCCTGCCGTCCGGCATGGTAAACCGATACAGGCCCGGCCCGATGCACTCGTAATCGCCGCCCGCCTCCGTGGAGGGCGTGGGGAGCACGATCCCGCCGTTGCCTAAAATCTCATAGAGTTCAGGAGAAAACTTCAAGCTCATGTTTCTTTCTCCTTTCCGTCAGCCCTGGATGCTCCGGGCGGTGTAGCTGAGGGTGCGGCTCTGACCATACACGGTGGTGCCATCCAGCGTCACCCAGTAGGGGGTGACCTCCAGGCTCCCGCTGCCGCTGAGGGACAGCTGCGCGGTCATGAGCTGGGCGTCGCGGGACGCGCCATCGAACAGGGAGGCGGCCGTGAACAGCAGCATATAGCGCTTGCTGTAGCTGACAGAGACCTTCTCGCCGTTGACCAGGATACCAGTCTCGGCATAGCCGTCCACATCGTCCACGGCGGACACCAGGGACACGCCGCTGACCCGGAACAGGCCCAGCTTGTTATACTTCACCTGCAGGTACGCATCGCTGACGTACTTGGCATACACGTCCGTGCTCTCGGTGATGCTGCCGAAGTCCACCGGCGTGGTGCAGTCCTCGTCCAGGAACCAGCCCGCGAAGACCTGGCCCTCGGCCCCGGCGTAGTGCAGGACCTCGTCGACACCCTGGGTATACACGCTGCCGTTGTCGTGAACGGTGATGGTCACGGTGGGTTCCGCGCTGTCGCCAATGGCATAGACCTCCGCAAAGGACATCAGCATGATGCCCTGGCCGCCATCCGTCTCAACGCCAACATAGGCCGGATCAATGGCTTTCGCCGTGCGCGTAACCGTCGCCTTGGTGTTGCCCTCCGTATAGGTCAGCTCCGCCTGCTTCAGGCCATAGACCTTGATGCCGTCCAGCGTCACCCAGTAGGACTGGAAGGTAACGGAACCACCGGTTCTCACGGTATTGAACATACCGCTGGTCATCCGATATCCGCCGATGAAGCCCTCGTCGTGATACGCATCCACCGCCAGCGTCGTGTTCTGTGCGGTCTCCTTCATCTTGCCGTTGTTCAGATACACTGTCTGATAGCCGCTGCCCATCTTCTCCACTTCCACCAGACCATAGAGCATACCCGCATCCGGGTTCGTGATCTGGCTGCCGTCCTGGCCGGAGATATACTCGCTCTCATAGCCCGTCACGTCGAAGCCGACCTTCTGATACAGCTCGCGGTCAGCCGCCGTCAGCATATACAGCCGCGTCAGCCCGTCGCCGTTGGTCTTCCACACGTTGTACACGTTGGCAGGCAGATAGTGGTTGGGAACCTCCCAGATATAGTAGACCTCACCCGCCGCCGGGGTGTAGTTCAGCGCATTTTCGCCAGTCGCAAAGGTCTGCACGTTCTCTGCATCGCAGTCGGCCGTGCTGAACGCGCCGCCGTAGAGGTAGCCCTCCGTGACCTTATCGACCAGGTCAAAGGGGGTATTCTCATACACGCGGTACTTGACCAGCTCCCCGTTCTGCTCGCCATAGTTCTTGCCGGCCGTGCCGGTCTTCTCGCCGGTGGTATCCACCTTGCTCTCAATGTGCCCCACCTGGAAATAGGGGAAGTTCACCAGCGGCTGCTCAAAGAGGGCCACACATTTCGCGTCGCTGCTGCTGCTTTCGTACACGCCGGACTTGTCGCCGTTGGTGGACACCTGGCCCATACCCTCGCCGTTGTCCTGGATGGGAATGGTGATCACCAGCTTGTCGCCGCGTGCGTTACTGCCGTTTGTCGCGTAGACATAGTTTGCCTTGAAGTCGAAGCCGGTGACATCCACGGTCTTGCCGTCGGTGCCGCCGATACTGGCCGTAGCGCCCATGGTGCTGTTATTTTTGCTCCAGGTGTAGTTGCCGCTGGCATCCACGCCGGTGCAGGAATAAGTCTCAATGGTGATATCATCCTTCGTCGCGCCCTCCGGCAGCTGGAAGGAGGAGGAGACGATATCCCGCACCACAGTCTCAGAACCCAGCTCCGTGGTGGTGGTGCTGGACTCTACGTTCTGGCTGATCTGCTCAAAAATGTTGTTCAGCGCCGCCGTGTTGTTGGCTGCAAAATAGTGCTTCTTGGCGGTACCCGTGGGCACATTGCCGTTGTTGGAGGAGATATTCTGGCAGACGTAGTTGCCCTTGTCCGCATCGCTGCTGTTATTACCCGTGCTGCCTGCGCTGTTCTCATCGGCGCCGGTAAAGATACCCACGGTGTACACGGTGGCGCCATAGGTGTCCTTGGCCGTGCCCGCGTTGGTAATGGCATTGCTGGCGCAAGTGCCGTCATAGTTGCTGCCGTTGGCCGTGGGAATACCGTCGGTAAAGACAATGACCACGCGGTTACGGGTCTCCCCCTCGGGGATCGGATTGTTCTTAAAAATCTGGTTGGCCATATCCAGACCGTGATCCGTCTGTGTGCCGCCGTGGGCCGTCAGCGCGTCGAACGCAGTCTGCACATTGCCCTGGCCCGCAGTCGTGCTCATATCCTGGAAGGCGTTCTGGTACTGCGCCGTTGTGATCGAGCCATACTGCGCGCCATTTTTCGCATATCCGGTGGGATAATAGTAGTGATAGCTGCTATTGCTGACAGGTGTCGTACCATAATCGTTTGTTCCCGTCGTGATCGTAACGCCGGTCAGCAGCTCCGTATTATTATAGGTGCTTGTGTTCGACGCAAAGCCCACCACGGCAATCCGGTGGTCAACGTTATCGTCGGTGGTGGCGATGTCCCCGTCCGGGCCGGCGGCCTTCGCGGCCACGGCATCGGCAAATTTCTCCACGGCATCCTTCAGCGCAGCCAGTCTGGTGGTTTCACCGTTGGAGGTCTCGGACTTGGAATAGAGCTTGCCGTCGGTACCGGTGCCTTCACCGGCGGCATAGGTGCCGTCCTGCCCCTCAATGGTGGCCAGGGTCACGTTCTTGCCGTCTGCACCCGTATAGGTATAGGTGTAGGAATACGCATACTCCGTCACCGTGTTCTCACTGCGGATATAGAGAGAAATGGAGGGCAGCTCATCAGTATCTCCTACGAGATAATTATAATACCTACCGGTATCAGTTGCAGTTTCCCCACTTGCATCAGTGTAGGTGTACGTGTAAGTGTAGAGGGGCAAAATGCCACTTTCTCTTGTAACACTTACCTTCACATACTCCCCGCCCACAATGGTATACAGATAATCCCGATTGTCATAGGCTTCGCTGTTGCTGTTCACCTCAGCGTATTCATAGGAGGTCGTGCTGCTGACAATGGTTTCGTTCTCGGTGACCGTTACCTGCTTATACTCGTCGCCCACCTTGACATACAGATCATCCTTCTTGCCATAGAGGCTGCTGTTTTTGTAGTCGGTATAGGCTGTATAAGCTGTGGTCGTCGTCGTAATACTATCTGCCATAGAGCCGGACTGATCCAGCACCAGCACGATATCCGTGGGCGCGTCCACCCGGATTGTGCTGGTGACCTTCTCGCCGGTGGCATAGAGCTCCAGCCGCAGCTGATGCTGGCCATCCGTATAGGGCATGAGGGTCTTGGACATCACCAGGCCGCTGGTGCCCGGCGTCTCGCCGCCTGCGTACACGACCTCCATTCCCTGATAGCTCTCGCCGCTTCCGCTCTCCCCATCGGCGGATACGGGCACCAGGAGCAGTGTCGCGATCATCACCGCCGCCAGCAAAAACGACAAGGCGCGCTTCAGTTTCGTCATTTTCTCATTCCTCCTTCTTAAGTTTGGAACCTGCCCAGCCCCTTTCGCAGAGTTCTTCCCTCTGCGAAAGTCACATTCCGGCGGCTTCCAGCTTATGCATATTCGCCCGCTTCAGGGCCAGGGAGCTGTGGACATAGCGCTGCAGGGTCACGGAGGTGCTGGAGTGGCCCAAGATCTCGCTGAGGGTCTTCAGCTCAAAGCCCACTTCCACGCAGCGGGTGGCAAAGCTGTGGCGCAGGGTGTGAAAATGCACCCCCTCCAGGCCGCACTCGGCGGCATAACGGGCAAAGCGGTATTGCAGCGTCCGGGGCTCCATATATTTCTCCGTCCCCGTCAGCACAAAAGCGGCCCCATTCCGGGGCCGCATACGGCGGCAGATGGCCAGGCCCTGGTGGGTCAGGGGGATGCAGCGGCAGGAGCGGCTGCTTTTCGGCGGGCCGATGACCACCCGCGTCCCGCCGCCGGACTGCCCCAGCCGCTGCATAGTGGCGCGTACCCGCAGCAGTCCCGCCTCCAGGTCGATGTCATCCCAGCGCAGGGCGCACAGCTCCCCAATCCGCAGCCCCGTCAGCAGAGCCAGCAGCACCCCCAGGCGGCAGGGATCCGGTTCCCGCAGCAGCGTCTCGGCCAGCCGTTGCTGCTCCTCCTGGCTCAGCACCCGGGGCTCCCCGCTCTCCTCCCGGGGATAGACCACCTCCACCGGCGGCACCTGCCCCGGCAGCTGCCCGGCCACATAGCCGATCAGCTCGCGCAGACAGGTCAGAATGTCCCGCACCGTCTTGGGAGCCAGGCCCTTCCCCCGGCTCAGATACGCGGCAAAGTCCGCCACCCGGGCCGTGCTCAGTTCCGCCGGGCGGCAGCCGCCCAGCCGGGGCAGTATGTGGCGGCGCAGCATGGTCTCATACTTGATATAGGTGGACTCCTTCACCCGGCTCCGGGTGAGCTCCAGCCACTCCCCGGCGAAGCAGGCCAGCTCCGGCGTGCGCTTGTGCCAAAACTTTTTCATGATACGTTCCTCCTGTGATTGAGTGATATTTCGTCCGCGCAATCGCGGTATATAAGAATTTAACTGAAATCTTTGCTCATGTCGACAAAAAGTGAAGCGAAATTTTTCTTGTAAATATGGCCCGCAGGTATTGCAAACCTGACCTTCTCATGCTAAAATAATAGGCAACTGTAAATACACAGCATTTCGCAGAGGGAAGAACTCTGCGAAAGGTAACCTCCGGCCTCTGAATGTTTTTTCGCTAAGACGCAAAAAGCTGTCACCCTCCCAGGTGACAGCTTTTTTCTTTCAAAAAACGTGCCTGTCCTCGTTGTAAGGGAGGGACTCTGCCCCTCCCACAGCCAAAAAGACAAAATTTGCAGGGGCGGACGACCCTGTCCGCCCCGGATATCACGGCTTGTCACACCCCAGCTTCTCCAGGGCCTTCCCCCGCTTCAGCAGCAGCATCAGCCCCAGCCCGATCACCAGGCCCACGCCGCCCTGCACCGCGTTGGCCGGTATCCCCGCCGCCGCGCCCGGGCCCAGCCGCAGCACCGCCGCCTCATAGGCGAAGTAGCCACCTGCCATGAGCCCCTCGCCCACCAGGCCGCCCAGCACATAGCCCACCGGCCTGTGCCCCAGCGCCTTGTCCAGCAGCGCCGCCGCCATGGCCATCAGAAACTTGATGACCAGCGTCCCCGGCACAAACACCGCGTAGCCACCCAGCAGATCCACCAGCATCGAGCCCAGACCCGCCGCAGCGCCGCCCCACCAGGGGCCCAGCAGCCACCCACACAGCAGCACCAGCCCGTCCCCGGGGTGCACATAGCCCCCCGTGGGTGTGGGGATCCGTATCACCGTCGCGGCGGCAAAGGTCAGCGCCGCCATAAGCGCCGCCAGCACCAGCCGCCTCGTTTTCGCGTCCTTCATGGCAAAATCTCCTTGCTCTTTCACTCTGCCTGTATTATAATAGCTTCTGGTATTATTAAAATACCCATTTTGATATTCTTTGATAGTACCAGAGGAGGCGCTCATGCTGACCTATACCCTGCAAAAGCACAGCGGCGAGAGCCTGTATGCCCAGCTCTACCGCTGCATCCGCCGGGACATCCTCTCCGGCATCCTCTCCGCCGGGGAGCGTCTGCCCTCCAAGCGGGCCCTGGCCCAGCATTTGGAACTCAGCGTCATCACCGTCAAAACCGCCTATGAGCAGCTGGCCGCCGAGGGTTATATCTACACCGTGGAGAAAAAGGGCTATTTCGTCAGCCCCGTGGAACGTCCGCCTCAGCCGCCGCAGACGCCCCCTTCCCCGCCGCAGCCCCCGGCCGCCCCGCCGCCCTTCCTGGATCTGGCCACCGGCGCCGTGGATCAGTCCTACTTTCCCTTCACCGTCTGGTCACGCCTCATGCGCCAGACCATCCAGGAGGAGGACAAGGAGCTGCTGCGGGCCACGCCCTATAACGGAGCCCCGGCCCTGCGCCAGGCCATCTGCGCCTGGCTGCGTCAGTTCCGGGCCATGGAGGTGGAGCCGGAGCAGGTCATCGTCGGCGCGGGCACGGAGTTTCTCTATTCGCTGCTGATCCAGCTCCTGGGCCGGGACAAGTGCTATGCCGTGGAGGAGCCCGGCTATGGCAAGATCGCCGAGATCTACCGCAGCCACCAGGTGCCCCTGTGCCATGTGGGGTTGGATGGCGGCGGCCTGTCCCCGGAGCAGCTGCGCCGCCAACAGGCGGACGTGCTGCATATCTCCCCCTCCCACCATTACCCCACCGGCATCGTCATGCCCATCGCCCGGCGGCAGGAGCTGCTGCGCTGGGCGGAGGAAGCGCCGGAGCGCTGGATCCTGGAGGATGACTACGACAGCGAGTTCCGCTTCGTGGGCCGTCCCATCCCCACCCTGTTCTCCATCAGCGAGAACCAGCGTGTCATCTATATGAACACCTTCTCCAAAACCATCGCCCCCTCCATCCGCATCAGCTACATGGTGCTGCCCCCCCGGCTGCTTGCGCGCTACCGGGAGCGCCTGGGCTTCTATGCCTGCACCGTCTCCAGCTTCGAGCAGTACACCCTGGCCCGCTTCATCCGCCAGGGCCACTATGAACAGCATCTGAACCGTATGCGCACCCGCTACCGGCAAAAGCGGGACGCCGTCATCGCCGCCATCCGCTCCAGCCCCCTGGCCGGGCGGGTGGAGATCCGGGAGCAGGACGCCGGGCTGCATTTTCTCATGCAGATGCACACCGACCTCCCGGATGAGATCCTGCGCCGCCGGGCAGCGCAGCAGGGCCTGCGCCTGGCCCTGCTGTCCGATTACTACAGTCAACCCGGCAACGCCCCCCAGCATATCGCCGTCGTCAACTATTCCGGCATCGACCTCAGCCGTCTGCCGGAGGGTCTGCGCCGCCTGGCGCAGCTATGGGAAACGCCACAGGAGGAATAAGCTATGTATGATGAACTGACCAGAGAAGACCTGAAAAAAATGCAGGAGGAGATCGACTACCGGGTGCGGGTGCTGCGCCCCAAGCTCATCGAGGATGTGCAGACCGCCCGGGCCTTCGGTGACCTCAGCGAGAACTTTGAGTATAAATGCGCCAAGCAGGAGAAAAACCGCAACGAGAGCCGCATCCGCTATCTGGAGCGGATGATCAAAACCGCCCGGGTCATTGAGGATCACTCCCGCCAGGACACCGCGGGCCTGTATGACCGGGTGGAGATCCTCATGGAGAACACCGGCAAGACCCGCAGCATCCAGCTGGTGACCACTCTCCGCCAGGACGCTCTGAAGGGACTCATCAGCAAGGAGTCCCCAGTGGGAAAGGCCGTCCTGGGCCACCAGGCCGGGGAACGGGTGCAGGTGGACATGGGCGGCGGCAAGGGCTACTGGCTGACCATTCTCTCCATCGAAAAGGGACAGGACGACGGCTCCATCCCCATCGGCAGCTTTTGAGGAAAAAATGCGCTGAAAATACGGCGATGTGGCGTATTTTCACGCAGAAAAATACGTTTTGTGTGCAGAAAAATACGCTTTTTTCAAGGCAGGAGCTTCTGTGTCCGGCAGCTCCTGCCTTTTTTCACTTTTATCCGGTTATCGAAATAAAACTGTGCCGCCGGAGAATCCGTTTTTTCCCCGGAATGTACTAAAATAACGTTCCTGAAACGCAGGACGATAAAAACCAACAAATTTATTCCCCGATTATCCGCTTCTCTGTGCTAAATTGACAAAAGTGTCTCCATCGCGTATAATAAAGTCAACAGAAATCCCCCACTATCCACTTGAACAGGAGGCAGCATATATGGCATTTTATGACGTTGACAAGGCAATGACTGTAAAACTGGATTACGAACTGCCCAAATACCCCACTTTTCAGGAGGGGATCCGCCGGGCGCCCCGCCGGGAGGCCCAGTTGAGCGAGGCGGACAAGGCCCTGGCCATCCGCAACGCCCTGCGCTATATCCATCCGGATCACCATCTGCAGATGGCCCGGGAGTTCGCCCGGGAGCTGGAGGAGCATGGCCGCATCTATGGCTACCGCTTCCGGCCGGAGGGGGCCCTGCACGGCAGGCCCATTGACGAATACAAGGGCAACTGCGTGGAGGCCCGGGCCTTCCAGGTGATGATCGACAACAATCTGGATTTCGACGTGGCCCTGTACCCCTATGAGCTGGTGACCTATGGTGAGACTGGGCAGGTATGCCAGAACTGGATGCAGTACCGGCTCATCAAGAAATATCTGGAGGTCATGACCGACGAGCAGACGCTGGTGGTGATGTCCGGGCACCCTCTGGGCCTGTTCCACAGCCACAAGCTGGCCCCCCGCTGCATCATCACCAACGGGCTGATGGTGGGGGCCTTTGACGACCAGAAGAATTTCAACCGGGCGGCGGCCCTGGGCGTGGCCAACTACGGCCAGATGACCGCCGGCGGCTGGATGTACATCGGGCCTCAGGGCATCGTGCACGGCACCTTCAACACCCTGCTCAACGCCGGGCGGCTGAAGTTGGGGACCCCGGAGGACGGGAATCTGGCCGGGCGGCTGTTCGTATCGGCGGGCCTGGGTGGCATGAGTGGCGCACAGGGCAAGGCGGCGGAGATCGCCGGGGCCGTGTCCATCATTGCGGAGGTGGACGACTCCCGCATCGACACCCGCTACACCCAGGGCTGGGTCAGCGAGCGGACAGACAGCCTGGACGAGGCGCTGGCCATGGCCCAGGCGCATCTGGCAGAGAAGACCCCCTGCGCCATCGCCTACCACGGCAACGTGGTGGATCTGCTGGAGTATCTGTATGACAAAAACGTCCATGTGGATCTGCTCAGCGACCAGACCTCCTGCCATGTGCCCTATGACGGCGGCTACTGCCCCCAGGGGCTGAGCTTCCGGGAGCGGACGGAGCTGCTGGACAAGAACCCGGCCAAGTTCCGGAAGCTGGTGGATAAGTCCCTGCGGCGGCATTATGAGATGATCTGTAAGTTCCACCAGCGGGGCACCTATTTCTTCGACTATGGCAACAGCTTCCTGAAGGCGGTGTTCGACGCGGGCGTTACCGCCGTGTGCCGCAACGGAGAGAACGACCTGGACGGCTTTGTGTTCCCCTCCTATGTGGAGGATATTCTGGGGCCGTGCCTGTTCGACTTCGGCTACGGGCCCTTCCGCTGGTGCTGCCTCAGCGGGAAGGCGGAGGATCTGGACAAGACCGATGCCGCGGCGGCGGAGTATATCCTGGCCCACAACCGGCGCTATCAGGACTATGACAACTATGTCTGGGTGCGGGATGCCAAGAAAAACCGCATGGTGGTGGGCACCCAGTGCCGCATCCTGTATCAGGATGCCATGGGGCGGATGAACATCGCCCTGAAGTTCAACGAGATGGTGCGAAACGGCGAGATCGGCCCGGTGATGCTGGGCCGGGATCACCACGACACCGGCGGCACCGACTCCCCCTTCCGGGAGACCTCCAACATCAAGGACGGCTCCAACATCATGGCCGACATGGCCACCCAGTGCTACGCCGGCAACGCCGCCCGGGGCATGAGCCTCATCGCCCTGCACAACGGCGGCGGCGTCGGCGTGGGCAAGGCCATTAACGGCGGCTTCGGCATGGTGCTGGACGGCTCGGAGCGGGTGGACACCATCCTGCGGATGAGTATGCCCTGGGACACCATGGTGGGCGTGGCCCGGCGCAGCTGGGCACGGAACGACAACGCTGTGACCACGGCCATGGAGTACAACCGCCTGTATGCCGGGCAGGATCACATCACCCTGCCCTATACCGACCCGGAGGATGACAACATCATCGCCGCCGTGCTCCACGGGGCTCGGTAAGGAGAGGCCATGCATACCTATTTAATTAATATCGGCCTGCTGGCCACGCCCCAGGGTGTGGCCGCCCGCCGGGGCGCGGAGCAGGGAGAGCTGCAGCTGCTGCCCGGGGCCTGGGTGGCCCTGGAGGGAGAGCGCATTGCGGCCATCGGCCAGGGGCAGCCGGAAACGGCCCCCGGCGACCGGGTCATCGACGCCGGAGG
The DNA here is from genome assembly GCA_964624925.1 of uncultured Oscillospiraceae bacterium. Lineage (GTDB taxonomy): Bacteria > Bacillota > Clostridia > Oscillospirales > Oscillospiraceae > Vescimonas. The sequence goes on from CAZUYE010000014.1 coordinate 20,421, forward strand.
GCGGCTGGTGACGCCGGGTCTGGTGGATGCCCACACCCATCTGATCTTTGGCGGCTGGCGGCAAAATGAGCTAGGGCAAAAGCTCCACGGGGTGCCGTATCTGGACATTCTGGCCCAGGGTGGCGGGATCCTCTCCACCGTGCGGGCTACCCACCGTGCCACAGAGCAGGAGCTGGCGGGCAAGGCCGCCGCCGTGCTGGGTGAGATGCTGGCCATGGGCGTGACCACCTGCGAGGCCAAGAGCGGCTACGGCCTGACGCCGGAGGAGGAATACAAGCAGCTGCGGGTGATCCGACGGCTGAACGAGACACAGCCGGTGGAGCTGGTGGCCACCTTCATGGGCGCCCACGCCCTGCCGGAGGAGTATAAGCAGCGGCGGGAGGACTACATCCGGCTGCTGACGGAGGAGATGATCCCCGCCGTGGCCCAGGAGGGGCTGGCGGAGTTCTGCGACGTGTTCTGCGAGAAGGGCGTGTTCAGCGCGGAGGAGAGCCGCCGCATTTTGGAGGCGGGTATCCGCCACGGCCTGCGGCCCAAGGTGCACGCCGACGAGATCGAGGCCATCGGCGGCTCGCAGCTGGCGGGAGAACTGGGGGCCATCAGCGCCGAGCACCTGATCGTCTGCCCGCCGGAGGGCATCGCCGCCCTGGCGGCGGGGGGCACCGTGGCCTGCTGCCTGCCGGCCACCAGCTTCTATCTGGGGGCAGCCTACGCCCCGGCCCGGGACATGATCGCCGCCGGTGCCCCCGTGGCGGTAGCCACAGACTTCAACCCTGGCTCCTGCCCGGGCAGCAGCCTGCAGCTGGCCATGAACATCGCCTGCCTGAAATACCGGATGACCCCGGAGGAGGTGCTGACGGCGGTGACACTGAATGCGGCGGCGGCCATCGGACGGGCGGAGCGCATCGGTTCCATCGAGAGCGGCAAGCAGGCGGATCTGCTGCTGTGGGACGCGCCGGATCTGGACTATATCTGCTACCGCTTTGGCAGCAATCTGGTGCACACGGTGATCAAGCGGGGCCGCATCATCGGGCAATAGCGAGAAAACAGGAGGGAAATCAGCATGATCTATATCAACGGGCGAGATCTGAACATCGAACAGGTCATCGCCGTATCCAGGCAGAGGGAAGCGGTGGCCATTGCGCCGGAGGCGGTGGAGCGCATCCACGCCGCACGGGCCTATGTGGACAGGAAACTGGCGGAGAAGGCCGTGGTGTACGGCCTGACCACGGGCTTTGGCAAGTTCTCCACGGTGTTCGTGCCGGAGGAGGAGACCGCCGCCCTGCAGCGGAACCTTATCATCTCCCACGCCTGCGGCATGGGGAAGCCCCTGCCCACCCAGGTGGTGCGGGCGGCGATGCTGCTGCGGCTGAATGCCCTGGCACGGGGCAACTCCGGCATCCGGCTGTCCACCATGGAGACGCTGCTGCGGATGCTCAACTGCGGCGTGCACCCCATCATCCCGGAGAAGGGCTCTCTGGGTGCCAGCGGCGACCTGGCGCCCCTGGCCCACATGGTGCTGGTGATGCTGGGCGAGGGCGAGGCGGAATACCAGGGGCAGGTGCTGCCGGGCCGGGAGGCCATGGCCGCCGCCGGTATCGAGCCCATCCAGCTGGCCGCCAAGGAGGGTCTGGCCCTCATCAACGGCACGCAGATCATGACGGCCATCGCCTGCCAGGCGGTGTATGATGCCAGGGAGTTGGCCCTGACGGCGGATATTGCCGCCGCCATGAGCTGCCAGGCACTCCACGGCATTGAAAAGGCCTTTGACCCCAAGGTACACGCTCTGCGGGGCCACAGCGGCCAGATGTGCACGGCCCGGAACCTGCTGCGGCTGCTGGAGGGCAGCCAGCTGTCCGCCCCGCTGCAGCCAAACAAGGTGCAGGATGCCTACACCATTCGCTGCGTGCCCCAGATCCACGGGGCCAGCCGGGACGCCATCGACTATGTGTGGGACGTGGTGAGCCGGGAGATCAACGCCGTCACCGACAACCCGCTGATCTTCCCGGAGGAGGATGAGGTCATCTCCGGCGGCAACTTCCACGGGCAGCCGGTGGCGCTGGCCATGGACTTTCTGGGTATTGCGCTGGCGGAGTATGCCAACGTGTCTGAGCGGCGGCTGGAGCGGCTGGTGAACCCGGCTCTGTCCGAGGGGCTGCCCGCCTTTTTGACCAAATACGGCGGCGTGCACTCCGGCTTTATGATCGCCCAGTACGCGGCGGCGTCCATGGTGTCGGAGAGCAAGGTCTACGCCCATCCGGCCTCGGTGGACTCCATCCCGTCGTCTGCCAACCAGGAGGATCACGTTAGCATGGGTACCACCGGCGCGCGGAAGGCGATGATGATCCTGGACAACAGCCAGAAGGTGCTGGCCATCGAGCTGTTTGCCGCCGCTCAGGCCCTGTGGCTGCGGGGGGAGGAGAAGCTGTCCCCGGCCACCCGGGCGGTGTACGACTGCCTGCGCCGGCACATCCCCGCCATCGATGAGGACGTGGTGATGCACCCGCTGATGACGGCGGCGGATGAGCTTGTGAAGCAGCAGGAGATCAACCGGGCGGCACGGACCGCCTGCGGCGAACTGGAATAAACGACATAGGGAGGAAACTGTCAAATGATGAAGCTTGTTGAGTGTATCCCCAACTTCAGCGTCAGCCGGGAGCGGGATGAGGCCGCGTTCAACGCCCTGGTGGAGACCGCCAAGGCCGTGCCCGGCTGCACCACCCTGGACGTGCAGTCCGACGGCACCCACAACCGCTGCGTGTTCACCCTGGTGGGCTCCCCGGAGGGCATTGCGGAGGCGGCTTTCCAGCTGGCCAAGCGGGCCATGGAGGTCATCGACATGACGAAGCACCAGGGGGCACATCCCCGGATGGGCGCCACGGACGTGATCCCCTTTGTGCCCACCATGGACATGACGGTGGCGGAGTGCGTGGAGCTGTCGCGGCAGGTGGCCCAGCGGATCTGGGACGAGCTGCGGATCCCCAGCTTCCTGTATGAAGACTCCGCCACGAGCCCGGAGCGGGTGAATCTGGCCAAGGTGCGCAAGGGGCAGTTCGAGGGGATGCCCGAGAAGCTGCTGCAGCCGGAGTGGGCACCGGATTACGGCGAGCGGGCGATCCACCCCACCGCCGGGATCACCGCCATCGGGGCGCGGATGCCGCTGGTGGCCTTCAACGTGAATCTGGGCACCGACAACGTGGAGATCGCCAAGTCCATCGCCAAGGCCATCCGGGGCTCCAGCGGCGGCTTCAAATACTGCAAGGCTATCGGCCTGCTGCTGGAGGATCGGAACGTGGCGCAGGTGTCCATGAACATGGTGAACTATGAGGGGACGCCGCTGTACTATGCCTATGAGATGATCCGGACCCTGGCGGAGCGCTGGGGCGTGCCCATCATCGGCACGGAGCTGGTGGGTCTGACCCCGGCCAAGGCGCTGGTGGACTGCGCGGAGTTCTATCTGAAGCTGGAAAACTTTGACTGCCACAAGCAGGTGATGGAATATCACCTGGTGGGGATGGAATAAGGAGGGATACGATGCAGCTGGCTGAATTGACGGTACGGGATTTTGCGGGGCTGCTGGGCTCCGATGCGCCGGCTCCCGGCGGAGGCTCTGCCGCGGCACTGGCCGGTGCCCTGGGTGCGGCGCTGACGGCCATGGTGGGCGCCCTGACCGTGGGGAAGAAGAAATACGCCGATTATGCGGAGACAGCGCAGCGGACGCTGGAGGAGGCGGGAAAGCTGCAGGAGCGCTTCCTGGACGTGATGCAGCGGGATACCGAGGCTTTCAACGCCGTGTCCGCCGTGTTTGCCATGCCCAAGGGCACGGAGGAGGAGAAGACGGCCCGCGCCGCCGCCATGCAGGAGGCGCTGCAGGGCTGCACAAAGACCCCCTTCGAGATGATGGAACTGTCCGTGGCGGCGCTGCGGCTGACGGAGGGGCTGGTGGGCCGCTCCAATGCCAGCGCGGCCAGCGACCTGGGCTGCGCCGCCCTGCATCTGGGCTGCGCCATCCGGGGTGCGTGGCTGAACGTGCTCATCAACTTGGGCAGCATCCGGGACGCGGACTTTGCAGAAAGCTACCGCAGCCGGGGCCAGGCACTGCTGGACGAGGCCCTGCCCCTGGCGGATGGGATCTACCAGCGGGTGCTGGAGACGGTACAATAAGAAAATATGAGCCAAGCGGCCGCCGGCGAAAGTCGGCGGCCGCTTGGCTCAGTTGATAAACGTCTGTTGTGAAGGAGACGATCACCGCGTAAGTGGGCCGCGCAGAAGCGCCATGGCCGCCTGCCACGCCTCGCCCATACAGGCCAGGTGGAGTCCCTCGCGGCCGGTGTTGCCCATGATGTCCCGCAGATCCAGGAGCAGTGCCTTTTCCAGATAGGCAAGCCCCTCCTCCCGCAGACCGTTCTGCAGTGCAAACAGTGCGTGGCTGGCAAAGCTCAGCGTGGAGTCGTGGAGGCAGATGGGCTCAAAATCCGCCCAAGCCGATCGTTTCTCCTCCTCTGTGAACAGCTGCGGCAGGCGGGTCATCAGCAGCAGCACGTCTGCCTGCTTGATGACCCGGCAGCGCTGCAGCCGGTCAAAGCATACGCGGTGGTAGCTCGCCTCCGCGTCGGGCTTGAGCTGCTCCACGTCCACCGGCTCCAGCAGATGCAGGGTCTCATCCTGGGTCAGGCGGCCGGTGACGGGATCCCGGGGCCATTTGATGCCGCGGCGGAGAGCCGCCATGCGCTCCAGCTCCTCCTCCGTGATGCCCAGGGACGCATAGAGCCCGGGCCGCTTCTCCCGCAGCGCCCGGGCCGCCTCGATGCCCAGGGTCAGGTTGTGCTGCACCATCACATTGGTGAACAGGTTGTTGTTGGTAATGCCGCAGTATTCGTCCGGCCCCTTGCAGAACAGCAGATCCGCCGTGCCGTTGTCTGGGCGCCAGGTATAGCGGCTGAGCCAGAAGCGGGCCGTTTCCACAAAAACCGACGCGGCCTCGTCCAGATAGAACGCCTCATCCCCCCAGCGGCGGCAGCAGCTGTCCAGGGCGTAGGCCACATCGGCGGTGATGTGCACCTCGCTGCAGCCGATGTCCCAGGTCTCGCACTGCTCGCTGCCATCCAAGGCGGCCATCCAGGGATAGCGGGCCCCGGCGGCGTTCATTTTATCCGCGTGACGCCGGGCCGCCGGAAGGGCACGCACCCGATAGCGGCACAGGCTGCGGGCCGCCTCCGGGTCGTTCTCCAGGAAGAAGGGCAGCATGAACAGATCCGTATCCCAGAAGTAACAGCCCTTGTAGCGGCCATGGGTCAGGCCCCGGGCCCCGATGCTGACGGTGGGATCCTTGGCACTGCAGCTGCCCATCAGATTGTACATGGAAAAGCGCAGCCCCGTCTGCAGCTCCGGCTCCACGCCGGGCAGCTCCCGGTCGCAGTCACGCCAGACCGCCTCCCACGCGGCCCGGTGCTCCGCCCGGAGGGCGTCATAGGCCCAGTCGGCGGGCAGCGGGGCGATGCGGGGATCCACATCCCGTGAGCTGCGGATGCAGGCCGCCTTGTCGAAGGTCAGTGGCTCGCCGGCCCGGGCAGCGGCCACATAGCGGACACTGCCCTCGCCCGCGCCTGCATAACGGAAGGCCGGACAGCGGAAGGCCAGCTCCTGCCAAACGGTGAGTTCGCTGCCCACTATGGCAAGCTCGCAGGAGATGCCGCCCTCCCCTGCTGCGCTGTGCACAGACCGGGCGAGGCGGACAGTCTCGGCATTGTCCTTGGTCTGGTCATCGGGAATGGGACAGTTGCAGCTGTCCGTCAGAAGTCCGCTGGTCAGGCACAGTTCCATGTCCGCCCGGGGCGTCAGCACCAGGCGCTGCAGCAGCAGCGCAGGCCGCTCCCGGGGGAGAAAGCGCCTGTACTCCACATCCACCGTCTTCCCGCCGCAGCCCAGGGAAAAGTGCAGAGTCAGCTCCGCCCCCCGGATGTCCAGGCTCCGCTGCACAGCGGAGACCGGCTGGGCCTCCCGGCCGTCGATGCGGATATGCTCGCTGACCGGGGTGGGCAGGTTCACAAAATCGGTGATGCCGGGCTTGATCTCCCCAAATATACCGGCCAGATAGAGCCCCTGCTCAACGGGCCGGGCCGGGCCACAGGGCGGATAGCCGCGAAGACCCATGCGCCCGTTCCCGATGAAGAAAACACTCTCACAAAAGGCATCGTCCCAGGCACTGTCCCGGCAGGACACGGCCCAGGGGGCCAACTGCAGATCAGTTCGCATACGATCCCTCCGTGGCGGCGTTTTTCATGCTGTGGCACAGGAAGCCCGCACAGGTGGCAAAGGCCGCGCCGGTGGTGCAGGTGCCCCGCACGGGATCCACGCTCTCGCAGGCAATGCCGTTGTCCATCTCCAGCTGCTCCAGCTCCCGGAAGGCCTGCTCCGCGTGGCCGCAAAGCAGACTGTTGCACAGGCTGAGGATCCAAGGGTAGGGCGCGTGGGCGCAGCCGATCTCCGCAATGGGCGCATCCGCAAAACTGTAGGCATAGGCGGGAGAACGGATCAGCTCCACCGTGCCGCGCCAGATCTCATCCGCCTCGTCGCAGAAGCCATAGTACGGCAGCAGCTGCAGGCTGCCCGGCGGCTCATCATAGATGTTGTGCCGCCCCGCCAGATCCACCGACCAGGCAAAGCGCTGCCGTCCCGCCTCGTCCCGGAACACGCAGTGGTCATAGATGGCGGCGCGCACCGCCTCCGCCTGCTGTGCCAGATGGGCGCAGTGCTCCGGCCACAGCCGGGCCAGGGCCCGCAGGCCCCGCCAAACCAGCACGTTGTCATAGGTCAGATAGGGGTAGACGATCTCGTCGTCGGTGGGCTGCAGGAAGGTCTCATACAGGGCCACCGCGGGGTGCTTCATGGTCTCCAGGATGCCCAGGATCCGGCGAATGCCCGCCTGTACCGCCCCGTTCTCCAGGATGTCCCAGCAGCCCGTTCCGTCCACATAGGCCTCCAGGGCCAAAACCGGGGCCATCAACTCATCCAGCTCGAAGCCCGGCTCCAGCACGGTGCCGTCGATGTACCGGGAGTGGATGCCCACGTTCCGTCCCTGTCGGCCAAAGACGTAGTGGAGGATCTCCCCGGCCAGGGCAGGATCCGCGTCCAGAATGGCCGGATAGGCCCAGAGCAGCACATCCCGGTCCCAGTAGGCGGCGCTGACATAGTAGCGGGTGCCGCGGCTGGTAGCGCACACCAGCTCCTCGCTGTCCAGGGTGATGCCGGTGGCATAAAAGAGGCAGAAAAACAGGTTCGTGTTGTAGATCTCCGTGAGTTTAGGCGTGGGCATCGGACGGGTACGCCGTGAAAGCCACCCAGCGCTGCGGCTATATTCCCAGTCCCAGCCCCGGCGGAGCAGCTCCTTGGCGCTGGTAGCGGCGGCAACCTCCTCATAGCCCAGGCCCCAGCAGAACACCAGCTCCCGCTTCTCCCCTTTTGCCACAGCAGCCTCCTCGGACAGGGTATAGAGTATGCTGTCCCCGCTCCGGGTATAGGCCGCACGGGTGTCCGCGCTACTCATGGGGGCCAGGGCGAACAGCGGCGCACCGCAGCGGAAGTCAAAGACCAGGCTTCGGTTCCAGGCACTCTCATAGCAGTGGGTCGTGCCCTCCAGGGGCTTGTCCTCGTTGACGCAGTGCCAGCTGCTGTCCCAGCAACCCCGGAGGCCCCAGGTCAGCGCCACGTCCTCCGCCGCCGTGAAGCACAGCTTCATGGCAAAGCCCCGCTCTCCCACGGGGGCCAGAATGGTCATGGAAACATCGTGCGCCCCGGCCCGGGCCGTCAGAACAGGGATCCAGAAGTGTTCCCGCCGCCACCGGAGAGCGCTCAGGGCCACAGGCTGCCCGTCAATGTCCACAAAGGGCCGGATCAGCGGCTCCTCGTCGCTGCCCCGCAGGGCGATGAGTCCCTTGTGCTGCATGGACAGGTAGGTGATCTCCTCAATGCCGGCCGTGGCCTCGTTGATCCGAGGCAGGGAGATCCTTTCGTTGCCGGTGGGTATGTAGCGCTCCATAGAAACACCTCTCCTTGTGGTTAATCGCTTAAACATTTTTCCTGTTGTAAGTATAGCACAAAACCGGGGCTTGTCAATTATTTTTTCTACAAAACGACAAAAACCTATTGACAAACCCGGGTGCGGCTATTATGATAGTCACAGAAAATCATTTAATCGATTAACTTTCTGAGAGGAGGGTGCAAACATGGCACGAGCCACCCTGAAGGATGTAGCGCAGCTGGCCGGCGTGTCCACGGCGACGGTCTCCTATGCGCTGAACGGAAAGCGCCGCATCTCGGACGAGACCCGGCAGCGCGTCCTGGACGCCGTGGCGCAGCTGGACTATGTTCCGGATCTGAATGCCCGGGGTCTGAGTATGCGGGACTCCAAGCTCATTGGCGTTGTGGTGCCCCAGACTGAGCCGGGAGATCGACTGATGTTCCAGAACAGCTTTTATGGCGAGGTGCTGGGCAGCATCGAGTATTACGCCCGCCAGCAGGGCTATCACATCCTCATCTCCGCAACGGATGCTAACGAGAGCTACCTGACCCTGGCCAAAAAGCGCAACCTGGACGGCATCATCGTCATCGGAATGTACCCCGACGACTTCTATCAGCAGATGAAGAAGACCCACATCCCCATCGTGCTCATCGACAGCTATTGCAACGACCACTACTATCACAATATCCGCATCGACGATGCCTATGGCAGCTATCTGGCCACCCGCTATATGCTGGAGAATGGGCACCGGGACATTGCTTTCTTCTCCGGCCAGCTGAAGGAGAACGGCGTTATGAAAAAGCGCCTGCTGGGGTACCAGCAGGCCCTGCAGGAGTTCGCGCTCCCCTATCGGCGGGAATATGTATTCGAAGGGCAGATCGACTATGGCAGCGGCATCGACCTGGCCCGCCAGCTGCTTGCGGCGGGTCTGCCAGCCACCGGTATTGTCGCGGCGGCGGATATCCTGGCCATCGGCGCCATCAAGGGCCTGTTCGAGGCGGGGAAATATGTGCCCCGGGACTACTCCGTCATCGGCTTTGACGACGCGGAGATCGCCCAGTACATGACCCCCGGCCTGACCACCATCCGCCAGCAGATCTCCCTGAAGGGGCAAAAGGCAGTTGAATTGCTGCTCAAGCATATCCAGGATCCGACCCTTCCCAAGCAGGAGGAGATACTTCCCCTCCAGTTGGTGGCGCGGGGCTCCGTCAGAAAACTGGACTGACGGCCCGCGCAGGAACAGGAGGTGCATAAAAAAGCGGCTTGCACGCCCTCGCCAAAGCACGCGCAAACCGCAGGGAAAAGAAAAGACCGGCTGCTCTTTTCGCCTTACTATGATTGTACGCGAGAAGAGCGAAAAAATCAACTATTTAAGGAGGAAACAAGATGAAAACCCGCAAGATTTTTTCGTTGATCGCATCCGTCCTGGCTCTGGTGCTGGCGCTGACCGCCTGCGCCGGCCCCGCCGCCCCCGGCGGTGAGGACGGCGAGCCCGTGACCATTACTTACTGCAACTTTAACTCCTCCGGCGGAAACGAGGAGACCCTGGCCAAGATGGTAGCCGCCTTTGAGGAGACCTATTCCAACATCAAGGTACAGGTGGAGACCATCGGCTACGATGACTACTTCACCCAGATGCAGACCCGCGTGGCCGGTGGTACCGCCCCCGACTGCTACGAGCTGAATATCGAGAACTTCTCCGCCTACGCCAACAAGGGCCAGCTGGCCGAGATCACCGGCGTGGATGTCAGCGGCCTGAACGACACCGCCCTGAACGCCTTCAACGTGGGCGGCAAGCAGTACGGTCTGCCCGAGAGCTTCTCCAACGTGGTGCTGATCTACAACAAGGATCTGTTTGACCAGGCCGGCGTCGCCTATCCCACCAGCGACTGGACGCAGGACGACGTGCAGAAGGCCGCCGAGGCCATCCGCGCCCTGGGCGACGATATCTATGGCATCTGGCAGCCCATCACCTACAACGAGTTCTTCAAGGTCGTCGCCCAGTATGGCGGCGCGCTGCTGAACGAGGACAAGACCGCCTTCACCATCAACTCCCCCGAGAATCTGAAGGCAGCCCAGGTACTGGTGGACCGCGTGCTGGTCTCCAACGTGCAGCCCAACGCGGCCCAGCAGGGCGGCATGGGCGACTGGGATATGTTCATGAGCGGCCGTCCGGGTATGATTCCCACCGGCATCTGGGCCTTCCAGAGCTTCACCGATAACTGCGACTTCGCCTGGGACATCGTGGTTGAGCCCGGCAGTACCCAGAAGGCCACCCACTTCTTCTCCAACTGCGTTGTCATGAATCCCAAAACGGAGCACCCCGAGGAGGTCGCCACCTGGCTGGCGTGGCTGACGGCCAGCACCGCCTCCGCCGATATCCGCCTGGAGGCCGGCTGGGATCTCCCCGCTCTGAAGGATCTGGACGCTCTGGCCAGCTATCTGGAGATCACGCCTCCCGATAACCGCAAGGCCGTCTTCGAGAGCCTGGACTACCTGGTCATGCCTCCCGTCATCGAGGATTACTCTCTGATGAGCGACATCATCACCCAAAAGCTGGCCGCAGCGGCGGAGGGAACGATCACCGTGCAGGAAGCGCTCGATCAGGCCCAGGCCGAGTGCAAGGCGCAGATCACCCTCGGTTGATTCCCCATTGGGGCCGCTGCTTTCAGCGGCCCCAATTTTTGTTCGGAGGTGCCACATGAAAAGCAAAAAAAGATTCCAACGGCGCGGAAGCGGCCTGCTGACCGCCTCTCCATTTCTGCTGCCCAGTCTGATCGGTATGCTGATCTTCAGCCTGCTGCCCCTGCTGATCTCCGCCCTCATCAGCCTGACCAACTGGGACGGCCTGGATCGTCTGACGGAGCCCGGTTTTATGCAGGAGCACTTTATCGGCCTGGATAACTACCGCAAGATCCTGACCACGCCGGAATTCTGGCGCACGCTGGGCAACACGGCCGAATACATCGTGCTCTATGTCCCCTTCATGCTGGCGGCGTCCCTGCTGGTGGCGTATCTGCTCAGCCGGAAGCGCCGGGGCATCGGCGCCTTCCGGGTGATGTACTACATCCCGGTGCTGACCAGTTGGGTGGCGGCGTCCCTGATCTGGAAGAGCGTGCTCTCCCCGCAATACGGCGCGCTGAACGGCCTGCTGGAGCTCATCGGGATCAGTGGCCCCGGCTGGCTCACAGATGAGAAGTGGGCCATGCCCGCCATCGTGCTGGTGTCCGTGTGGAAGGACATGGGCTTCTTCGGCCTGATCCTGCTGTCCGGCATCATCGGCATCAACAAGACCTATTACGAGGCAGCGTCCATCGACGGAGCCAATGGCTGGACGAAGTTTTTCCGGATCACCCTACCGCTGCTGACGCCGTCGATCTTCTATGTGCTGATCGTGGGCATGATCAACGCCTTCCAGCTCTTCCCGCAGATCATGATCATGACCGGCGGCGGGCCCAACGGCGCGACCCAGGTCATGGTGGAGCGCATCTATAACTATGGCTTCCGCTACTACCGGATGGGCTATGCCTCTGCCCTGTCCTGGATCCTGTTCGCCATCATTATGCTGTTCACCTCCCTTCAGATGAAGGGACAGGAAAGGTGGGTGCACTATGACGACTAAAAAACGGATTGCGACGATTTGCTTCTACCTCGTCGCCGTTTTGCTAGCCATCGCCGCCATGATCCCCTTCCTGTGGATGCTCTCCACCTCGCTGAAAAGCCGCGGCGCGCTGATGTCCATCCCCATTGAGTGGATCCCGGACAGCCCCACCTGGGACGCCTATGCCAAGGTGTTTTCCAAGTTCCCCTTTGCCAGGACCATCGGCAACTCCCTGTTCATCTCCGTCAGCTACACGCTCATCACTCTGCTGTCCTCCTCCATGGCCGCCTTCGCCTTTGCCAAGCTGCGCTTCCCGGGCAACGACCTGCTGCTGCGCTGCTATCTGGCCACCATGATGATCCCTACCCAGGTGACCATGATCCCCCTGTTCGTCATCATGAATCGGATGGGCCTCATCGACAGCTACCTCAGCGTCATCATGCCCTCCGTGTTCCGTCCCTTCGCGGTGTTCATGCTGGTGCAGCAGATGCGCACCATCCCCAACGATTTTCTGGACGCGGCCCGGATAGACGGCGCCAGTGTCTTCCAGATGTTCCGCCGGATTGCCCTACCCCTGTGCGTCCCCAGCCTGGCCACGCTTTCCATCACCACCTTCATGGAATCCTGGAACGACTATCTGTGGCCCCTGCTGATGCTGACGGACAATAACAAGATGACCCTGCCCATCGCCCTCTCCACGCTGAACGGCCAGTATGCCACGGAGTACAACGTCCTCATGGCGGGCAGCCTGATCTCCATGATCCCCATTATCATCATCTACATTCTGGCCCAAAAGCAATTCAAGGACGGTATGCTGGCCGGCGGTATCAAGGGCTGAGGAGGGAGTATGAAACGAATTTCTCACGACTGCGAAAGCCTCCTCTATGGTGGGGCCTCCCTGTGCCGCCGGGGCACACGGCTCACTATCCGCCTGCGCTACAGCGGCGCCTACGGCATGGGCGAGAAATACGACAGCCTGAACCAGAAGGGCCGCACCGTGGTCAACCGGGTGCAGGAGCAGTTTTGCTTCCAGGGCGACAAGACCTACTGCGCTGCCCCGTTTTTCTGGACGGACAGCGGTTTCGGCCTGTATGTGGACAGCTGCGAGACCACGGTCTTCTCCTTCGGTGAGGATGAGATCACCGTCACGCTGCCGGAGGAGGCGGAGCTAGTGCTGTTCTCCGGCACGCCGGAGGAGATCCTCCGGGCGTATATGGGTCTGCTCGGCCCGGCGGTGCTGCCGCCGGAGTGGAGTCTGGGGGTCTGGGTCTCCGCCAACCGCTGGAGCAGCCAGCGGGATGTGACAGAGCTGCTGGAAAAACTGCAAAAGTACAACTTCCCCGCCTCGGTGGTGGTGCTGGAGGCCTGGAGCGACGAGGCCACCTTCTATATCTGGAACGGTGCGTCCTACAAGCCCGTCCCCGACGGGCGGCCCCTGCGCTGCGAGGATTTCGACTTCTCCGCCTCCCCCTGGCCCGACCCCGCCGGTATGATCCGGGAACTCCACCGGGCCGGTCTGCGCCTGGTGCTGTGGCAGGTTCCCGTCTACAAAAAGCAGGGGGACAACGAGGCCCCCAACCCCCAAAACCAGCTGGATCGGGCGGATGCGGCCCGTCGGCGGCTCTGTGTCACCCGGCCGGACGGCACGCCCTATACCATCCCGGCGGGCAGCTGGTTTGCCGGCTCCATGGTTCCCGACTTTACCAACCCCGACACCCGAGCCAGCTGGTTCGGCAAGCGGCAATACCTGCTGGACATGGGGGTGGACGGCTTCAAGACCGATGGCGGCGAGTTCATCCACGACCTCAATGCCCGGTTCTGCGACGGCAGCACCGGCCGGACGGGTGAGAACCGCTACAGCATGGACTATACCCGCAGCTACCGGGATTTCATCGGCCCGGGGCGCGTGCTGTTCAGCCGGGCGGGCTTTGCCGGGCAGCACACGGTTCCCTGCCATTGGGCCGGGGATCAGCAGTCCCAAAACAGCGAGCTGGCCAGCGTGCTGCGGGCCGGCCTGTCGGCGGCCGCCTCGGGTATGATCTTTTGGGGCTTCGACCTGGGCGGCTTCGCCGGGCCGCTGCCCACGCCGGATCTCTATCGCCGGGCCACCCAGATGGCCTGCTTCTGCCCCATCATGCAGTGGCACTCCGAGCCGGACGGCGGCCAGTTCCGCCAGCTGATGCCCGGCGCGGAGGGCAACAACGAGCGCAGCCCCTGGAACATGGCGGCGCACTATGGCTGCCCGGACTTTCTGGATGAAATGCGCTTCTGGCACAAGCTCCGTCAAAGGCTACGCCCCTACCTCTGGCAGAGTGCGCAGGACTGCGTGGCGCACAGCCGTCCCATGCTGCGCCCGCTGGTCTACGAGTGGCCCGACGATCCCATAGCCGTCCACTGCCAGGACGAGTACCTCCTGGGCCGCGACCTGCTGGTCGCGCCGCTGCTGGAAGAGAATGCCACCCAGCGCCGGGTCTATCTGCCCCGAGGCCTGTGGTACGACTTCTTCGGCCCGTCGGTATACCAGGGCGGGCAGTACATCACCGCCGGAGGCGGCGGAAAGCTGCCCGTATTCACACGAAACAAAGCAATACGCAGTTATGAATGATATCTATGCCATTATTTTTGATTTGGACGGTGTGATCTGCAGCACCGACCATTACCACTATCTGGCCTGGAAGGCCCTGGCCGACCGGCTGGGTCTCCCCTTTGACCGGGAGCGTAACCAGCAGCTGCGGGGCGTCAGCCGGATGGAGAGCCTGGAGCTCCTGCTGGGCCCCCAGGGCAGCTGCTACTCCGACCAGGAAAAGTGCGCCCTGGCCCAGGAGAAGAACGCGCTCTACCGGCAATATCTGGCCACGATGCGTCCCGGTGACCTGAGCCGTGAGACGCGCATGACGCTCCATACCCTGCGCCAGCGGGGCTATCTGCTGGCCATCGGCTCCTCCAGCAAAAACGCAGGCCTTATCCTGACGCAGTTGGGGCTGGACAACTTCTTTGACGCCGTGGCGGACGGCACGCAGATCACCCGCTCCAAGCCGGATCCGGAGGTGTTTCTGCTGGCCGCCTCCCTGCTGGGTGTCGAGCCGGAGCACGCTCTGGTCATCGAGGACGCGGCATCCGGCGTTCGCGCGGCCCGGGCCGGGCACTTCCGCACCATCGGCCTGCGCAGCCCGGAAAACGACCCCCAGGCGGACATCAGCATCCGGAAGCTGTCGAACCTGGTGGATATTCTGTAAAACAAACGAATGTGGCCCTGACCGGAATGGTCAGGGCCACGGCGGCATTTATTTGCTTTACTTGACGATCAGGGTTTGTCCGTCCATCTCCGGCGGGCAGGCCAGGCCCATCACATCCAAGATGGTGGGGGCGATGTCTGCCAGGCGGCCGGGCCGCAGCTCGGTGCCCGCGCCGCAGAGGATGAAGGGCACCAGGTTGGTGGTGTGGGCGGTCATGGGGCTGCCGTC
>CAZUYE010000015.1:0-35228 GCA_964624925.1 uncultured Oscillospiraceae bacterium
TCACTGCCTTGGTGTACGTGGAGCCCACGTCGCAGCCGCCGTAATATTTCATCGTTTTTATCTCCTTTTATTTGTTAAATATAGAGGGGAAATGATTACATACAGTTCTCGTCGTCGAAGTCCAGCAGCGTGGCGTCCACGGGCTCTGCGCGCATGACGGTGCGCATATACTCGTTGACCTTGTCGCGCATGGTCTTGCGGGACACGGTGCGCGGATCCATCAGATCGTGCTCGATCCAGATCATGTGATAGCCCCGCTCGCGGCCCTGCTCGTCCAGAATACCCTGGACGGTGGCCATGTTCTTGCAGGCCACGTTCTGGTACATGATGATCATGTTGGCGTTCCACGCCTCGCACTGACGCCACAGCTCGTCCACCACGTTCTGGTAGCCACCGTTGGTGTGGCGGCGCATGACCATGCGCTCGTACAGGCGGGCCAGATCCAGCAGCGCCAGCTCGGGGTCCTCGGTCTCCATGGGCTTGGTAAAGTTCAGGCTCTCCATCTCCACCAGGACGTTGACGCCCCAGCAGTTGGCCAGCCAGTTGGAGAAGTTGGCATAGTAGTGGGCCGGGCAGGACCAGACGATGGCGCGGTAGCGCATCTTGCCCACCCACGCCTCGTCGCGGCGGTCATAGGCCTGCAGCAGGAGCTTGTTGACCTTCTTGCAGGTCTTCATGGCACGGGGATCGTTGCCGCCATCCATCTCATAGTTCCACTTGCGCCACAGCTCGTAGCAGGGACCGATCAGCTGCGGATAGGCGGTCTTGTTGACCTCCCACTTCTCCAGCTCGTACTTGGTCTCCTCGTTGAAGCGGCGCATGGCGGCGAAGTAGGCATCCCAGCTCCACTTGGCGCCGGTCTGCTCCTCGATGAACTTGATGCAGGAGCGGATATCCTCCGCACCCATCTTCAGCGTGGTCTCATCCTCATAGCGGACGGGGAAGCACAGATGGAACACAGGCAAATCGGGGAAGCGGCGGGACATATAGGAGGAGGCCATGGTGGAGCCGTCGCAGGGCATGGAGGAGGAGATGAAGCACTTGCCCATGTGGGGCAGCGCGTCGATGACCAGAGCGCCGCACTCGGAGGAGGGCACCGGGCAGGTATCCGCCGGCAGACCGAAGGACTCCACCGCGTCAATGTAGGGCACGCAGGTCAGTTGATCCAGCTCGGACACCAGGAACACGGGCATCAGCTGATAGGGGATGCCCAGCAGATCCGGGAAGCCGGCCATGATCTGGCCCATGGTCATCTCGTCAAAGAGCACCACCTGCTTGTTCAACTCGGCGCTATTGCCGTTCTTCTTGTCGCACTTGGCCAGGAACACCAGGTTCTCCGCCACATAGCGGAAGATATCATAGATCAACAGATGGCTCATCCGCAGGGCGTTGCCACGCTGGCCCATGATGTTCTTGTCCATGAAGGACACGCAGCACATATAGGAGATCATCCAGCGATAGTGGAAGGTCGTGTTCAGGGCCGGCACCAGATCCTTGGAGAAGGTACCCAGCAGCATACCCCACATACGCAGCCATTCCTTGAAGTCGTAAGCCGTGTCGGCCACGCCGCGCCACTCACGGCGCACGGTGACCATGTCGCCCTTGCGATACAGCAGGCCCAGCTTCTTCTCGCCGTTCTTCAGCAGATCCAGCCGCTCCGCCGGGGTCATGGCGGCGATCTCGCGGGCCTCACGGGCCACCCGTCGCACATCGTCCAGCGCGTTGCGCTTCTGGCGCTCCGCAAAGGCCTTCCAGTCGGTCTCCTTCAGCATCTCCCAAATGATGCCGCCGACCTCCTGCAGGTTCTTGCTCTGGGCCTTCCAGTCCATGTTGTCCTTGGCACGGAAGAACTTGGGATTGGGGAATTTCATCTTTGCCATTACTGAGCTCCTCCCTTCTTTTGGATGCGCTTGATCTCAAGGGACTCAACGAAGGCCTGCACGCGGGTGCGCAGCTGGCCGGAGTTGCCGTTGTTGTACAGACGGTCGATGGACAGCACCGGCCAGTCGTACTCCTGATGCATGATATAGCTGACCAGAGCCCGCTCGAAGCCCCAGTAGTCGCAGTATTTCATCTGCTCATAGATGATGCCGTCGGCCTTGAACTCCCGGGCCAGACGATCCGCGGTATCCCGGCGCTGCTGCACCTTCTCGTCGGCGATGTAACGGGCGCACTCGGAGTGCTGCATGATGTGCATACACAGCTGCTCCAGGGGATCCTGATCGTCCTTCAGCTCGATTACCTCCCGGCCGGGGGTGGAACCGAAGCAGTAGCGGTCGGACACCACCAGCGCGCCGCAGCTCTCGATGAGCTTGGTCAGCTGGGGATCGTCGATCTCGCTGCCCACGATGGCCACGCGGGCCCGGAAGGCAGGCTTGGGATCCGGCTCGCGGGTACGCAGCTCCTCCAGTGTCTCCCGCAGATAGGGCAGGATCAGCTTCTTTGGACAGGTGTAGCTCACCAGGTTCAGCACGTGGAACTCATAGCCGGTGATGACGGGGTTGTCCGCCTTGCGCATCTCGCCGATCTCGCTGATGATACGGCAGACCTCGTTGTGCTCGGCCACGGCAGCGCGGATGGCATCGTCGGAGGTATCCACACCGTAGCGGTTCTTCAGCTCGTCCAGTACGTGCACGCGCATCTGCGTGACGTAGGACTCCAGGGTGTAGTCGGTGACCTTATAGGGGATGTCGCAGTGGCTGACGAAGAAGTTGGGCTTGGAATTGAGCTGAAGGATCTCAAAGTGCTCCATGGCTCGGTTCATCATGGAGCAGGCGTCCACGCCGGCCAGGGCGTCCAGGAACTCATATCCGCCCTCCATGCCCCGCTCCACCAGGGCCCGGGCAAATTCGCAGGTGTAGTTGGACATATAATAGGTGGCAATGTCCAGGGAGCCGGTCCGCGGCGCACGCAGGCGCACGGAGAAACAATTGCCGACGTTGAGCAGCGCCTCCGGCACATGGTAGCAGGTATAGCCGACGGCTAAGCCGCCCTCTGCCTGAGCCTGCTTTACCAGCTCATTGTCGGCGTTTTCCAGCAGATTTTCGAAGTAGATCAAATGCTTCAGATCTCTCAAGAATGACACCTCTCTCCAATTAGTTTACAGGATCTGCAATTTTGTCAGAACTTCGCGGGCACCTGCGACAACGGGGGCGTCGTCAGGCAAATCAAAAACACTCAGGCCCCGGATATCGTTGGCGGCGTGTTTGGCGTCGCTGCCGATATAGGCGAGAACCTCCGTGCCTTCAATATGAATATAGGGGATCATTTCCGGATCCGCCACGCGGTTCACCACCGCGCCGCAGCGGTCGTACATCACCAGCTCGTCCGCCACGCGCTTGATGGTCTGGATAACCTGGGTGCCCTTGCGGCTGGGATCCGTCACCAGCACCAGGTGCGTCACCTTC
Source organism: uncultured Oscillospiraceae bacterium (assembly GCA_964624925.1). Lineage (GTDB taxonomy): Bacteria > Bacillota > Clostridia > Oscillospirales > Oscillospiraceae > Vescimonas. Next base: position 3,408 of record CAZUYE010000015.1, read on the forward strand.
TCCATGACTCGGCGGTTGATCTGCTCAATGCCTGCCTCGCCATCGATGACCACATAGTCAAAGTCGCCTGCCAGCAGATTGATGATCTCCTTCAGATAGGCGTTGACCTTGCAGTAGCAGCCGGCGGTCTCCGGCCGGCCGATGGCCAGGAAGGAGAACTTCTGCTGCTCCACCATGGTGTCGAAGATGCGGTAGCGGGCCTCGCTGAGCAGCTCAATGGCCTCCCGGGGCGCGCCGTCCTCCACCGAGGCCACAATCTGCTTGCGGATATCGTCCAGAGTCTGCCGTACCTCCACGCCCAGGGCGGTGGACAGACCCACGGCGGGATCCGCGTCGATGGCTAAGATCCGGGCCTGGGGATAGTGCTCCGTCAGCAGGCGCACAAAGGCCGCCGACAGGGAGGTCTTCCCTACCCCGCCCTTTCCGGCCACGGCCAGGATCTTCGGGTTTCTGTTCAACCGTGCTTCACGTCCTTTCTTTGCTGCGCAAATAGCGCGGTAGAAATATGGAAAATGACCGTTATCCCACAGAAATGCCGTTCTCTGTGTATTATTACCATTCTACCAACATCATTTTACCACGAATTAAGGCAACTTGCAATGAAATTCTTGTCTTTTTCCAATTTTTTTGTTGATTCTGGCAGCAGGATGTGGTATGCTTTGTTTATCAACCGTATGGCGGAATATGCTTGCCAAATACAGGAAAGTGAGGGCAAACCTTTGAAGAAAGACATTTTGGTACAGAACCTGGTGAACAGCTTTGGTAATTGGGTCCGCACCGACTGCGAGAACCGGGCCGGCGGTACTGCGCGCATGACCCGCAACCTCTATCCCTACACCTCTCTGTTCTCCCCCATCCAGATCAATAAGCTGACGGTGAAGAACCGTCTGGTGATGGCCCCCATGGGCAACTGTCAGATGGCCGAGGAAACGGGCCGTCCCAATGACAAGATGCTCCAGTACTTCTTCGCCCGGGCCGAGGGCGGTATCGGTCTGCTGACCACGGGCTTGGTCCCCATCAGCCACCATATCGACTCCTCCGTCACGGAGAAGGGCAACTATTCCTACTTCCCCCGTATCGATGGCACCCGCACCAACTTCATGGGCTGGCGCGACTTGGCCCAAGGCGTTCATGCCCGTGGCAGCCGCATTTTCATCCAGCTGACCCCCGGTCTGGGCCGCGTGGGTAATCCTCAGTGCCTGCTGACCAAGTTCCAGCTGCCGGTGTCCGCCTCCTGGAATCCCAACTTCTACCTGCCCGACGTGCCCTGCCGTCCCCTGACGGATCTGGAGTGCGACAAGATCATCCGCAACGCCGCCCAGGCGTCCATGGATGCCAAGGTCATGGGTATGGACGGTGTGTATCTGCACGGCCACGAGGGCTATCTGCTGGATCAGCTGACCTCCCCCGCCTTCAACCACCGCAAGCTGGGCAAGTATGCCGACTGGCAGCGCTTCGGCGTGGAGATGATCAAGGCCATCCGCAAGAAGACCGGCCCCAACTATCCCATTATGTACCGCATCGACCTGTCCCTGGCTCTAAACGAGACCTATGGCGACCGCATGGATCAGGTCAAGAGCCTGAAGGGCTTCAAGAATGGCCGCAGCATCGCCGACACCTTGAACTATATGGAGAACCTGGTGAAGGCCGGCGTCGATATGTTCGACGTGGATCTGGGCTGCTACGACAACTGGTGGCTGCCGCATCCCCCGGCCGGTATGCCCGCCGGCTGCTTCCTGGACGTGTCCAAGGTGGCCAAGGAGTATTTCGCCGCCCGCGGTGTCAAATCCAACGCCGGCGTGGAAGTCCCCATCGTGGCCGTTGGTAAGCTGGGCTATCCCGACCTGGCCGAGCAGGCCCTGCGGGACGGCAAGTGTGACATGGTGATGCTGGGCCGCCCGGTGCTGGCCGATCCCGACTGGTGCAACAAGGCCTATGCCGGCCGCGTGGAGGACATCCGCCCCTGCATCGGCTGCCAGGAGGGCTGCGTCAACGAGTTCGTGGAGGGCGGCCATCCCCAGTGCGCCGTGAACCCCCGCACAGGCTTCGAGGAGCTGCTGCCGGCCATCCCCACACCGGCCGAGAAGCGTAAGCGCATCGCCGTCATCGGCGCAGGCTGCGCGGGCCTGAACTTCGCCATCACCGCCGCCCAGCGCGGCCACACGGTGGAGGTCTTCGAGAAGGCCGACCGCATGGGCGGCAAGATGCACGCCGCCGGCGCCCCCCTGAGTAAGTACGAGCTGAACAACTATATGCAGTGGCTGCTGCGTCAGGTGGAGAAGCAGGACGGTGTCACCGTGCACCTGAACACCCCCATGACCAACGAGCAGCTGAAAGAAGCGGGCTACGATGCCGTGGTCTTTGCCAACGGCAGCAAGGAGGGCCTGCCTCCCATCCCCGGCCTGAAGGAGACCCGCCACATCGAGGCCACTTGGCTGCTGACCCATCCCGAGGAGCTGGCCGACACCGACAAGAAGATCGTCGTGGTGGGCGGCGGCGCCGTGGGCATGGAGACCGCTTACTGGCTGGCCACCGAGCACCAGCGCCAGGTCACCTGCGTGGAGATGCTGGAGCACTTTGAGGAGGGCGCCTGCACCGCCAACCGCGGCCACCTAATCCACTACTTTGAGCGCGAGGGCGGCAAGCTCATCAACTGCGCCCGTGTCACCCGCTTCGAGAACGGCCATGTGGTCATCGCCCGCAACCGCTCCAAGGCGGTGCCGGATCCCTATTGCACCTGGGCCCCCATCATCCCCAAGAACATTGAAAATCCTCTGGCCCCCAAGATGACCAACGAGGAGTACATCGAGCAGCTGGAGGCTGATCTGGTGGTCATGGCCATCGGCAACAAGGGCGACGATCGTCCCTTCCTGGCTGCCCAGGCGGAGCTGGTCGCCCCCGAGGTTCACAACATCGGCGACAGCTACAACACCGAGAAGCCCGGCAATATGTGGCAGGCCACTAAGGCCGCCTATAACCTGGCCATCCGCATCTGAGTCCCGTCCGTAATCTTCACAGCACAAACCACCCCGGCGGCCCTTTGCCCGCCGGGGTGGTTTATACTTGTCCGGGAGATTCTGCTTATGTATCAGTCCATCTGCGGGCGCTCATCGCCCATAAAGAACACAGCCACGGTGCCGGGCCCGCTGTGAGAGCCGATGATGGTTCCAATGTCGCACAGACGGATGCGGCCCTGCAGGTGGGGGAAGCGCTGCTCCAGCTCCGAGATAAGCTCGTGGGCATCCTCCGGGCATTGGGAGTGGCAGACAAAACACTTGCCGTTATAGTCCCGGCCGCCCTGGGCGTGCTGCTCCATGGTCGTCACGGTGGTCTCGATGGCCTTCTTCTTGCCACGCACCTTGCCATAGGCCTTGATGGCGCCCTTGTCGTCCAGCCGCATGATGGGGCAGATGTTCATAATGGTTGCCACCATGGCCGCCGCGCCGGAGACGCGGCCCGTGCGCCGGAACTGGGTCATATTAGAGGAGAAGAATTGGTGATGGATCCGGTTGCGGTTATCCAGCACCCACTGAGCCGTCTCCTCCAGGCTGCACCCGGCGTCGCGCATATCCGCCGCCGTGTCCACCAGCATACCATAGCCGGAGGAGGAGCACAGGGAGTCGATGACCACGATCTGCTTGTCGGGGTACTTCTCCTGCAGCATCTTCCCGGCCAGGATAGCATTGTTCACGGAGCCAGACTGGCCGGAGGTGAAAGCAATGTGCAGCAGATCGCCCTTTTCCAACTGTTCCTCGAAAAAGTCCAGATAGATGCCCACATTCAGCTGAGAGGTCTGGGGCAGCTTGCCCTCCTCCAAAAAGCGGTAAAAACGGGGCAGGGCCTCCGGATCGCGGCCCATGTCGTCCACATAGTCCTGTTCACCCACCACATAGTGGTAAAACAGCACGGGGATCCGGCGCTGCTCCATGTAGGCATAGGGCAGGTCAACGGTGGAGCAGCAGCTCAGTACAAACTTTGGTTCCATAGGTTCTCTCCTCATAATATGATAGATTATATCTCCTGATTCATAAAATCGATTTTTGCCTATTATACCACATTATGGGAGGATGTCAAATGCTTATTTGCCTTTTTGACATATTATTTATGCGTCCGGCTCCTCCACCAGCAGCAGGGAGTAGAACAGCCAACGGCCATCCTCTGCCTTGCGGAGCCGCAGCTCCCGAGCGCAATCATAGTAATCGTCGTCGTAGAGAACGGCCCATTCGCCGTCCGTATAGCCCCAGGCGCAGGTAAACTCGCCCGGGTGATACCGACGTACTTCTGGAGCAGCTGATCCACCGCCGCGTCCGAATAGCGCCACACCGGGGTCAAGGAACTGACCAGGGTGGCGTCCTCTCCGCGGTACCAGCCCTCCACCTGCTTCAGGGCCTGATACTCCGCCTCGTCTGTCACGAGTTCACACAAGGAATTGTAGCGCAGCAATTCATCCAGGTTGATCTGCGTGGGATCGGCATAATACGCTCTCCGCACAAAGCCACTGAGCAGGGCAGAACTGACCACACCCTCCGAAGCCTCGTCATAGGGCCGCAGATATTCGCTCACCTGAGCCCGCTCCTCCGTCAGAGCGCGGTACCCCGGGTGCTCCTCCAAAAACAGGTCAACGTCCGCGTCCTGCCCCGGCTGCTCCACCAGCGGCTGCTCCGGCTGTTCCGGATCCACCTCCGGCTGCGCACTGCAGCCCGCCAGCAGCATCAGACACAGCAAGGCCGCCAGTATAACAAACAAACCATTTCGCCTTGTCATACATATGCTCCTTTCATCCCCGAATCCATCCGGCTTGGCAAGTATTCCCACCTCTTGCCGCCACTATAGCAGACCGCTCTGCCGATTGCAAGTATTTTGGAGAAACTGTAGCAAAACTGTTTCTATTTGTAAGCTTTCCGTAACTTTTGTGACCATTTTATAACTATTTGCGTACATATAAAAGGAGCCCGCAGGCTCCTTTTTTTCGTCAGCTCAGCTTCTCCGATACTGTCTCCAGCGCCTGCTCCATGGCGTTTCCAAGGCGTTGCATGGCCTTGCCCGTGCTCGTGCGGCGATACTTGCCCTGGGGCTGGAGCATCGCCTCCGCCACGGCCCCGGCTAATACGCCGGCGCACAAGCCACATACGAACGTGCTGACCTTACACATATCACATTCCTCCTTTGCATGAGCTTAGTATAAGCGCCACCGCAAAATATAAACGCCGCCGCCCTTGCCAAAAACAGGAGAAATGCGTATAATAAGGACAAAAGATCAAAGGAGAGCTTGCCTATGTCGATTGCTGTTTTGCAGGAAAAGCTGCGCGAAAAGAAGACGCCCCTGGCGCTGGAGCTGAGCCCGGAGATCGGGCAAATCAGCCCCAAAATCCTCAAAAACTTCACCGATATGTACGGCCCCGGCCTCATGGCAGAGTCAGAGGCCCTGCGCTACCACGGCAGCCAGCTCATCAGCCAGACGGCGACGCTGCTCCCGGCGGTGCTGCTGCGGGCAGACTGCTATCTGCGCTATGGCTTCATGGGCATGGACGTGCTGTCGAACCTGGTGAACATGGCCCGCAGCCAGGGCCTGTACACCATCGTGGACGCCCGCACCGCCTGGCCGGAGATCTTCACTGCCGGCGGTGTGAACGCCGACGGCGTCACCGTCAGCCCCTACATGGGCAGTGACAGCTGCCAGGTGGCCGACGACAAGTCCGTCTTTGCCGCCGTGCGCACCGCCAATCCCTCCGCCGCCCAGCTGCAAAATCTGCCCTCCGGCGACCGCCGCCTGTATGTGGCCGCCGCCCAGCAGCTGAGCCGCAAGGGCGCCGCCCTGATGGCGGAGCTGAACTATGAACCGGACGTGAAGGAGCTGCGCCGCTGCGCCCCCGCCGCCTTCCTGCTGCTGCCCGGCTGCGACGGGGAGAGCGCCCTGCCCGCTTTCGATGACTATGGCCACGGGGCCATGCTCACCGACCGTAGCCTGCAATATGCCCAGGAGCCCACCTCTGCCGCGGAGGAGGCACGCACCCGGCTGAAACGGCTGATCCCCGTGCTGTAAAGGAGACACCATGACCAAGATCTATCTCATCCGCCATGCGGAGGCAGAGGGCAACCTCTACCGCATCGCCCACGGCCACGAAAACGGCCTCATCACCGACTATCGCGGCCCCCGTCAGATCCAGGCCCTGGCCCGGCGCTTCCGGGACGTACCCATCGACGCGGTGTATAGCAGTGACCTGCTGCGCACCCAGACCACGGCCCAGGCCATCTACATCCCCAAGCACCTGCCCCTGCAGCTGGATCCCTCCTTCCGCGAGGTGGGCATGGGCGTGTGGGAGGGGCTGCCCTGGCAGCAGGTGCAGCAGCAGTGGCCGGAGCAGCAGCTGAACTTCAACCGCTATCTGGACAAGTGGCAGGTGCCCGGCTGCGAGACCGCCCAGCAGGTGCTGGATCGTTTCCTGTCCGGCCTGCGCCGTATCGCCCATTCCCATCCTGGCCAGACCGTGGCCGTCTTCTCCCACGGGGCCGCCATGCGCATCGTCCTGGGCACCCTCCAAGGCCTCAGCCTGGCCGAGGTGGGCCGCGAGCGCCACTGTGACAACACCGCCGTCTCTCTGCTGGAGGCGGAGGGCGACGATATCCGGGTGGTATACCGGGATGACAACAGCCATCTGACCTCCTGCGGTCTGTCCACCTTTGAGCGCCAGACCTGGTGGAAAGACAAGAAAATGCTGGAGACCAGCCAGCTGTACCGCCCGGCGGAGACCCCTCTGCTGCATCAGCTGGGCCTCCCGGCAGATCATCCCGCCACCGCCGTGTGGTATGGCGACCAGTGCCCCATTGGCGCCTACCAGCTGCAGCCGGAAGGCGACGCTCTGCGCATCGCCTCCTATGCACTGCTGCCCGATTGGCGGGGCCGCCGCCAGGGCATCCCTCCGCTGGGCCAGATCATCCAGCAGGGCCGCCGGGAGGGCTATGCTCGCCTGCGCCTGACCTGTGCCGACCCGGCCCTGCGCAGCTTCTGGCAGCGCCTGGGCTTCTGCGGCGACGGCCCGGAGCTGGAAAAAGACCTGGCCCTACAGATCCCCAATCTGCGCAGCTGGGTCACGGAGCCATAATAATATCCCCTGACGCAGGACGCTGCATCAGGGGATGTTTTTATTTCAGCTTTCCTCTTCTCTGCTTCTTCTCCAGCTCCCGCATTTTCTTGCGCTGAGCGGCCTCCTTGTCCTCCTTCTCCGACTGCTCCACCAGATCCTTATACTTCTCCGGATGCCGGGCCCAGTCGATCCGGTAATAGGTCAGACCGATCAGCATCAGCGCGCCGATGATGATAATTCCATAAAACAGAATGTCCTCAAGCATAGTAATACCTCCCGCGTGGCTTCTTGCTTAAAAGTATACAAGCAATTGCCGAGAATAGCAAGTTTTTTCCGTCAGAAGTCGCAAAAATTTTTCCGCTTTGTCTGTTGTATTTGCCATCGTCGAGTGTTATAATAATCACAAAGTGTCCGTCCAAGCAACGGAGACAGATCAGAAAAAACAGGAGGAACGATCATGTTTACATCTTTTAAGGAGATGGAAGCCTATGTTCTGTCTCACACCACAAGAAAGCGCATCGTCCTGATCAATGCCCACGATGAGCCGGCCCTCAGCGCCGTGGTTCATGCCCACCGCCGCGGCGTCATCGACGGCACGCTGATTGGCAAGCAGGATGAGATCCTGGCGCTTCTGAAGGAGATGGACGAGGATCCTTCCGCGTATGAGATCATCCACTTTGACGGCCCGGAGCTGGATTGCGCCAAGATCGCCATGCAGCTGGTGCGGGAGGGCAAGGCGGACATCCCCATGAAGGGCCTCATGCAGACCGCCAACTTCGCCAAGGCCATCCTGAACCGCGAGACCGGCCTGATCCCGGCCAATGGCCGCCGCCTGATGAGCCAGTGCGGCATCTTTGAATATGAGGGCCGCTTCCGCATGATCACGGACGCCGCCATCAACATCACCCCCGACGTGGACACCCAGATCGGCATCGTAGAGAACGCCCTGCCGGTAGCCCGCGCCCTGGGCATCGAGGAGCCCCGGGTGGCGCTGCTGTCCGCCGTGGAAAATGTCACGGAGAAGATGCCCTCCACCGTCTCCGCTGCAGAGATCGTCCGCCGGGGCATCCCCGGCTGCATCGTGTCCGGCCCTCTGGCTCTGGACGGTGCCATCTCCATAGCCTCCGTGCAGCACAAGGGCATCCACGACCCCGTGGCCGGTCAGGCGGATATCCTGATGGTGCCCTTCATCGAAGTGGGCAACGTCCTGCATAAGTCCGTCACCTACATTGCCGGAAAGCCCATCGCCAGCACCATCTGCGGCGCCTCCTGCCCCGTGGTCATCACCAGCCGCACCGACACGCCGGACAGCAAGTATTACTCCATCCTCCTGTCCGTGCTGCGCAGTCTGCGCGGCTGAGACAATACTCCATAAACAGCAAATGCCGCCCATCTCACGATGGGCGGTATTTCAGTCTGTCAAAAAACTACCTATGCCCTCATTTGTGATATAATACTCACAGATGGAGGTGTTTTTATGGAACAATGGAGAAAAGATGCACGGCGGGAAACAATCATTGTAGATTTGGACGCACTTGTACCGCAGGATCATCTTTTGCGGAAAATAGAAAAAGTCATGGACTACGAATGGCTGTATGAGCGGTTGGAGCCATACTATTGTCATGACAATGGCAGACCCGGCACAGATCCAGTGGTTCTCATAAAGATGGTACTCATTCAGCATCTGTTTGGGATTTCGTCTCTGCGTCAGACGCATAGGGAAATCTTTGTATCAAACTCTGCATAATCATTTCAGGCTTAAATATGCTGCCATGAATCTGAAAAAGCTGGCCAATTGGAGTTGGAACAGCTCCTTTATTTCTCGAATATTGTTCCTATTTTCTCTTATAAATGCCAAATCCCCTGTTTTCGCACTGCGAAAACAGGGGTTCTTTGACAAGCTGTCATCCCCGTTCCGATGGAACGGGGATGATTTTGTATGTATGCCTTATTTCTTCTTGCCGGGGATGGGGATCTGCGCCAGCAGCACGGCCACGAACATCAGCACGCAGCCCAGGTACTCCCGGCCGGTCATCTGCTGATGCAGGAGAATGGCCCCGGCGATAACGGCAAAGACGCTCTCCAGGCTCAGCAGAATAGTGACCACTGTGGGGTTGGAGTCCTTCTGGGCCAGGATCTGCAGGGTATAGCCCACGCCGCTGGAGAACACGCCCACATACAGGATGGGCAGGGCGCAGGCCAGGATGCCGCTCCAGTCGGGGCTGGCGAAGATGGAGGTGACGGCGGACACATCACCCACACCGCCCAGGCCCAGCAGGACGCACACCAGCTTGGCCAGGGTCGCCCAGACAGCGGCCACCAGGAACTGGACGCAGGAAAGCTTGAGGCCGTCCACGGTGACGGTGAAGTGGTCAATGACCAGGATATGGATGCTGAAGCACACGGCGCACACCAGCAGCAGCAGATCGCCGGGGGCGAAACCGAAGTCTCCCTTGATGCACAGCAGATACAGCGCCACCACGGACAGGGCCACAGCGACCCACACCGGCAGGCTGACCTTGCGCCGGAAGAACAAGCCAAACACCGGCACCAGCACCACATAGAGAGCGGTGATGAAGCCCGCCTTGCCGCCGTCGGTTCCAGCCACGATGCCCGCCTGCTGGAAGTTGGAGGCAACAGCCAGCGCCGTGCCGCAGCAGAAACCGCCCAGCCACAGCTGCTTGTTGGCCGCCTTCTTTTCCGCCGGGCTCAGCTTGAGCTTGTCCTTTTTCACCGCATTGAAGATCGCGATGATGACCAGCAGCACCAGCACCGCCACATAAGAGCGGATGGCATTGAAGGAAAAGGTATCGATGACGTCGGCGCAGACGTCCTGGGCCACAAAGGCCGTGCCCCAGATCAGGGCTGCCAGGATGGGGAAAACCACCTGGCGCATTTGGTTGTGCTTCATCGCTCGTTTTCTCTCCTTTTTATTGTGCGCTGTCGCCGTCCTTGGGGGAGTCGACGTGCCACTTGAATTTCTTTTCCGTGCCGCTGAGAAGGCGCTGGATATTCTCCCGATGACACCAGACCACCAGCGCCGCCGCGACCAGTGCCAGCAGGGTATACAGCCAACTGTGGCCCAACAGGAAGTAGACGGACACCGGCATACTCAGCGTGGCGGTGATGGAGCCCAGGGACACATAGCGACTCAGCAGCCAGAATGCCGCGAACAGGCCCCAGGCGATTAGCGCCACCTTCCAGCTCAGCATCAGCACCAGGGTACCGCCGGACAGGATACCCTTGCCGCCTTTGCATCCAAAGAACACCGGGAACATATGCCCCAGCTCGCAGCCCAGGCCCGCCACCAGAACGCCCAGTGTCCAGTCACCAAGCACCCAGCGGAACAGATAGCCGCCGATGAGGCAGGCTAACACGGTCTTGCCCATGTCGCAGAGGATCACGCACAGGGCATAGCGTGCGCCATAGGTGCGGTAGAAGTTGGTCAGTCCGGCGTTGCCGCTGCCATGGTGGCGGACATCGTCCCGGATGATGAAGTGCGAGGTCATCACGGAGCCGTTGAGACAGCCCAACAGATACGATACCAGCAGCGTCAGCGCCGCCGTGAACAAAATAGACAAGTCAGTTTTCCTCCTCGCCCTTCTGGCGCACGGTCATAATGATGGGGGTACCCTCCAGGCCGAATACGCTGCGGATCTGGTTTTCCAGGTAACGGCGGTAGGAGAAGTGGAACAGCTTTTTGTCGTTGCAGAACACCACAAAGTGCGGCGGACGAATGCCCACCTGGGTCATGTAGTAGATCTTTAGGCGGCGGCCCTTGTCCGTGGGGGGCTGCACGCGGGTCTGGGCATCGGCCAGGACAGAGTTGAGCATTCCGGTGGTAATACGCATGGACGCCTGCTCCCGGACATAGTTGATGAGCTCAAACAGGCGGTTCACCCGCTGACCGGTCATGGCGGAGATGAACACGATGGGAGCATAGGTCATGTAGCTCAGGTCCCGGCGGATCTCCTCCCGCATACGGTCCATGGTCTTTCCGTCCTTCTCCACCAGATCCCACTTGTTCACCACGATGATACAGGCCTTCCCCGCCTCATGGGCAAGACCCGCCACCTTGGTATCCTGCTCGGTAACGCCGTCCTGGGCATCGATCATGATGAGGCAGACATCGCTGCGCTCGATGGCCATGGTAGCCCGCAGGACGCTGTACTTCTCAATGGCATCGTCCACCCTGGACTTCTTGCGCATACCAGCGGTATCGATGAAGTTATACTTGCCGGTGGCATTTTCAAAGTAGCTGTCGATGGCGTCCCGGGTGGTGCCAGCCACGTCGCTGACGATGACACGCTGCTCGCCCAGGATGCGGTTGGTGAGGCTGGACTTGCCTACATTGGGTTTGCCGATGATGGCCACCTGGATAATGTCGCTATCCTCTTCCTCCTCGTCCTCCGGCGGGAAGTACTGCAGGCAGGCATCCAGCAGGTCGCCGGTGCCATGGCCATGCACGGCAGACACGGCGATGGGATCGCCCAGGCCCAAGTTATAAAACTCGTAGAAATCCGGATCCGTGGCACCAGTGGAGTCCATCTTGTTCACAGCCAGGACGATGGGCTTCTTGGAGCGTTGGAGCATCCCCGCCACCTCCTGATCGGCGGCGGTCATGCCGGTCTTGATATCCGTCACCAGGACGATGACCGTGGCGTTGTCGATGGCGATCTGGGCCTGCTCGCGCATAAAGGCCAGGATCTGGTTGTCGGTGTTGGGCTCGATGCCGCCGGTATCCACCAGGGTGAATTTGCGGCCGTTCCAGTCGGTCTCGCCGTAAATGCGGTCGCGGGTCACGCCGGGGGTGTCCTCCACGATGGAGAGGCGGCGGCCTATGATTTTATTGAACAGCATGGACTTGCCCACGTTGGGGCGGCCCACGATAGCGATCAGGGGCTTGGACATACGATATTCCCTCCTTAATTATTCCGCTGCGAACAGCGCGTCCGCCAGAGCGAAGCCGTCGCCGTCCGTCACCTGCACCGGAACGCCCAGCTCACGGCTCAGGCGCTCCACGGTGTAGTCATCCAGAAACACCGTCTCCCCATGGCGCAGCATATGAATGGGAATCAGCACCCGCTCCCCGATGTCACGGCCCCGTAGCTGGGCGGAGATGTCCTGCCCGGTCAGCAGACCTGCCACGTCGATGGTGCGGCCAAAAAAGTCGTTTTCCACGGCAATGACCTGGGCCTGCAGCCCCGGATACTGCCGCTGCGCCTCCCGCACCAGGCCCTCCAGGAAGGGAGCCGCTGCCACACCGGTGGCGATGGTACAGGGAGAGAAGCGGTCGGGTACATCCACCGTGTGCAGAGCGGCCAGGAACTCATCTCCCAGAGAGCGCAACATACCCACGCCGTTCTCGATCTGGCGATAGCCCTCGTAATATGCCTCGTCGGGCAGCTCACGCCCAGCCCGCAGAAACAGCTCATCGGCGCAGAAGAAGCGGCGGGTGCCAAAACGGCGGAGATTCTCCTGCCCGAACTCCTCCACAATGTCGATGAGCTCTCCGGCGCACTGCGCGTCCACCGGCCGCAGCTTTGCAAGGCCCTGGCGGTACTTGGTGATGCCAACCGGCACAATGGAGCAGCTGGAAAACTGCATCTCCGTCAGATCCCGCAGGGTACTCCGCAGTTGGTCGCCGTCGTTCCAGCCGGGACAGACCACGATCTGGCCGTTCATGACGATGCCCGCCTCACAGAAGGCCCGGATGTAGTCCAGGGAGCGCGTGGCATTCTTGTTGCCCAGCATGGTGCAGTGGAGCTGGGGATCCGTGGTGTGGACGGAGACGTTGATGGGGCTGATGCGCAGGTCGATGATGCGCTGGGCCTCCCGCTCCGTCAGGTTGGTCAGGGTGATGTAGTTCCCCTGCAAAAAGCTCAGCCGGGCATCGTCATCTTTGAAATACAGGGTCTTGCGCATACCCGGCGGCATCTGATCCACAAAGCAGAAGATGCAGTGGTTGGCACATGAGCGCATTTCGTCCATCAGGACGGTATCAAAATTCAGCCCCAGATCCTGTCCCTCCTGCTTGTGCAGGTGCAGCTGGTGCAGGCTGTCATCCGGCCGGCGCAGGGTCAGCCGGCAGTCCGTATCATAGCCATAGAAGCGGTAATCCAGCACGTCCACGATCTCGTGGCCATTGATGGTCAGAAGCTGCTCGCCGGGCATCAGTCCGGCCTGCTCCGCCGGACTGTGCCGGTCTATGGAGGTAATGATGGTACTCATGTGTTGCTCCTCTTGCTCATAAACCCATTAGGAAGTCCTCCCCGACAGGCATATATTATTTTTATTATATCCAACTTTTGTCCAAATGGCAAGCTTTATTGCACCGCAGCCGCGAAAAAGCAAGGAGGGAAGACACGGACATCTTCCCTCCTGACAAGGACACACGGTTTACTTATTTGTCTGCTGCCACAGACTCAACGTGCTTGACCTCGCGGCCGTTATAGGTACCGCACTCCGGGCACATTCTGTGAGGCAGATGCAGCGCGCCGCACTTGGGGCATGCCACGAGACCGGGAGCCGCCAGCTTCCATACAGAGCTGCGTCTCTTATTGCGTCTTTGCTTGGATACTTTTCCCTTGGGTACTGCCATGTTGACACCTCCTTGGCCTTAACTGCCTGAGCAGTAATGTATTTGATAGCTTCACTCGCCTTCCCGCTCCAGAAGCTGGGCCAGCTTGGCCAGTCTGGGGTCAACCTGCTTCCTGCAGCGGCAGGCCTCTCGGTTGAGGTTCACGCCGCAGCCGGGGCACAGGCCCTTGCAGTCCGGTGAGCAAAGAGTTTTTGTGTCCATGCCGAGGATGAACGCAGTACCGGCAAGCTCTGCCAGATCCACCTGATCGTGATCCAGCAGGACGATCTCGTCATTCTCCTCGTCCTGCTTCTCCTCTGCCAACACACAGGAGAAGAGCACAGACTTGGGCTGATCGAATTCCTCCATGCACCGGTCACACACACAGCGGAGCGTCGTATCTGCCTGAAGCTCACACAGAACCATACCCGCCTGGTTCCGCACACGGCCGTCCACAACAACCGGGCGGTTCACAGGGTACTGTCCGGCAAAATCCATGTCGGACAGATCCATCTGAAAATGGAAGTCCTGGCTGGCGCCGGGGGTATGCAGGATCCGGTTCACATTCAGCAGCATAATACACCTCGCAATGACACGAGTAGTATTATAGTGGATTCTCCCCGGCTTGTCAAACATTTTCTCACAAATATTTTGACTTTTTTGAAAAAGGCGGTAGAATAGAGAGGAATGAATCACCTTGTGCAACGGGAGGACGCGGCTATGCGGGAGATCACCATCGGAAAAAACGACGCTGGGCAGCGCTTGGATCGCTTTATCGCCAAGAGCCTGCCTCTGCTGCCGCCGGCGCTGCTGCAAAAATACATCCGACTCAAGCGCATCAAGTGCAACGGCCAGCGGGCCCAGCGGGATCAGCGCCTGGTGGAGGGCGACGTGCTGCAATTATACATCAATGACGAGTTCTTTGACAAGCCCCGGGAGGACAACCTCTTCCTGACGCTGTTTAAGCCCGTTTTGGATATTGTATATGAGGACGAGAATCTGCTGCTGCTGAACAAGCGTCCCGGCCTGGTGGTACACGCCGACGAGACGGAGAAGGTCAACACCCTCATCAACCACATCCAGGCCTATCTCTATCAGAAGCGGGAATGGAATCCCCGCTGGGAAAACGCCTTCACCCCCGCCCTGTGCAACCGCATCGACCGCAACACCGGCGGCATCGTCATCGCCGCAAAAAACGCCGAGACCCTGCGCATCATCAACGAGAAGATCCGCTCCCGGGAGATCGACAAGCGCTACCTCTGCATCACCCTGGGCCGCCCCCGTCCGGCGGAGGGCGAGGTGTCCTGCTTTCTGCTGAAGGACGAGCAGAAGAAGCTGGTTTCCGTATACCACCGGCCCGTACCCGGCGGCAAGACCGCCGTTACCCGCTATCGCACCCTGGAGACCCGGGGTGAGCTGTCCCTGCTGGAGGTGGAGCTGCTGACGGGCCGCACCCACCAGATCCGCGCCACCATGGCCGACCTGGGCTGTCCGCTGCTGGGCGACGGCAAATACGGCGACGGAAAGGCCAACCGCCGCTATGGCGAGACCCGCCAGGCCCTCTACTCTTACCGTCTGTGCTTCGATTTTACCACGGACGCCGGGATTCTGAACTACCTCCGGGGCCGCAGCTTTCAGGTGGAGGCCATCCCCTTCCGGGAAAAATACTTCGGCTGAGAATCGGCTCTCCGGCATCTCCGCCGCCATATATGAGCTTTCAAACGATGAGGCGCCGTGTCTGCGTCTCATCGTTTTGCCTTATTCCTCAAAGCTTTTCCTCTTTTGACACAATGCGGCTGCAAAATGCATTATGTTAACTGACAGCACATCTTTTTTTAGTGCGAAACTCCATTTTACGCCCTTGGTAAAACATGGCAAAATGGAAAAGTTCGCTTGAAATCAGTTGCTTTCAGGCCAGTGGAAAACCCTGTGGAAAATGTGGATAACTCTTTGTAGTGCGTTACATGAATCAATATTATGTAAATTAGATGCGACTACCTTCCGATGGCGAAAACCGCGCCTCACTCTGTGTTTTTCCCCCGAACCCCTCCCCCTGTTCCACCCCGCAGCAGAAGAAAATCTTTCCTCATTTTGCGAAATTTTTTCCGTCTCCGGCCGTTTGATTACCGCCGGTAATAGTTCGCCGGGCAGAAAAATAATGGTTGACGAACGCAAAAAAAAACGGTATAATAGCATTCGTGCTTGTGTGGCTCAGCTGGCAGAGCAGCTCACTCGTAATGAGCAGGTCGCCGGTTCGAATCCGGCCACAAGCTCCAAAAAGCCTTTCCAGTCCTTTGGGGCCGGAAGGGCTTCTCTTTTTTCTCCTTTTTTCCTTTTTTCGTCGGTAACACCTTATTAATATTGACTTTGTTTCTCCGGGCATGGTACAATAAATTACGTATGAAGATTCTTCGGCTTTTTGTCAAGAATCGTTAAACGGCTCTGCCGTGGGAGAGAGGAAAGTGAGTAATACATGGTGATGTGCGTCTTTTTGTTCCTGTTGTGGCTGATCCTCAATGGCCGCGTCACGCTGGAGATCTGTCTGTTCGGCGTGGTGATCACCGCCGTTATCTACGCCTTTTGCGTGGCGGCCCTGGGCTACCGGCCCCGGGCGGAGCGGCGGCTGGTGAAGCGCCTGGGTGGCTATGTGGTCTACGCCGTACTGCTGGTGTGGGAGATCGTCAAGGCCAATTGGGCGGTGATGAAGGTGATCTGGGCCAGGAAGCCCCAGTATCAGCCGGCCATCGTCCGGGTGCACGCGCCCCTTGAAAAGCCCGTGTCCCGGATGCTGCTGTCCAATTCCATCACCCTGACCCCGGGTACGGTAACGGTGCGTCAGGAGGGTGAGGATTATCTGGTACTGTGCCTGGATAAATCCGGAGCGGACAGTATTCCAGACTGGAGCCTGACCCGACTGCTGCGGAAAATGGAGGGACCGACATGGAACTGATTGAACAGTGCTATCAATATTTGTTCTGGGGCGCGCTGATCCTGTTAGGGCTGTGCGTGCTGGCCGTGATGGTCTACATTATCCGCGCCCGGCTGACGGTGGACCGCATCATCGGCATCAACCTCATCGGCACCGTCATCGCCATCGTGATCTCCATCCTCACCTATCTGCTGGGGGAGGATTATCTGGCGGATATCGCCATTGTGTATGTGGTGCTGAGCTTCATCGCGGTGATGCTGCTGTGCCGCATCTACATCAATCTTTATCATCGCCGGAAGCAGGGAAAGGAGGAACAGGAAGATGATCGCTGAATGGATCCGTTTTGGTCTGACGGCGCTGTGCGTGCTGGCGGGCTGCTTCATCATTATCACCTCCATCGTGGGCCTGTTCCGCTTTGACTTCGCCCTGAACCGGCTCCATGCCACCGCCATGGCCGACACCCTGGGCCTGTCGCTGCTGGTGCTTGGTGTGATGCTGGCCGTGGGCCTGAGCCCGGTGCTGTGGAAGCTGCTGCTGGTGGTGGTGCTGCAGTGGTGTACCTCCCCCCTGTCCGGCCATATGCTGGGCGAATTTGAGTATCAGACCGACCGGGATGTGAGCCGCTATCTGGAGCTGCCCGAGGGCGACGGGGAGGTGCAGTCATGAGTACCGCATTTCGTATTCTGCTGCTGGCGGGCCTGGTGATCTGTGCCGTGGCCACCGCCCTGGTAAAAAAGCCCCTGCGGGCCGTGGTCATCTACATGGCCTATTCCGTTATTATGTCCGTGGTGTGGCTGCTGCTGGAGTCCCCCGACCTGGCCATTACCGAGGCCGCCGTGGGCGCAGGCATCACCGGCATCCTGTTTTTCCTGACCCTCAGACGCATCGATCTCATCGACAAGGACGCGGAACAGAAGGCCCGCGACGGAGAGGAGGAGCCCCATGACGAAGAACAATGAGCCCTCCCTGCTGCAGCTGTGGCTGCGGGGCGGCGTGGATCTGTCTGCCCAGCTCCAGAAGGAGCCCCGGGAGACCCCGGCGCCCGTCCCCGAGAAGGAGCCGGCCCCGCACCGGGATGTGAAGCTGCAGCGCCGCGAGCTGCAGGGCTCCCTGCGGGCCTATAACCTGCTGGCCGCGCTGCTGTGCGCTGTGCTGACGGTGCTGATGCTGCTGACGGCGGCGGATCTGCCGCTCTATGGTTCCGACACCGCCCCCACCGTCAACGAGGTGGCCCAGCGCTACGTGGAGGACGGCACCGAGGAGACCGGCGCGGTGAACACCGTGGCTGGCATGATCCTGGACTACCGTGCCTTCGATACCCTGGGCGAGTCCTTCGTGCTGTTCACCGCCATGTGCACCGTCACCATCCTGCTCAACCAGAGCGGCAGCAAGCGCCGCCGCCTGCAGCAGCCAGAGGTGGTGAACTATGCCGCCGATCCCATCGTGTCCAATATGTGCAAGTTCATCATTCCGGTGATCCTGATGTTCGGCGTGTACATCCTGCTCAACGGCCATCTCTCCCCCGGCGGCGGCTTCTCCGGCGGCGCCATTCTGGCGGCGGCGCTGATGCTGTTTGCCATGGTGTGGGGCGATGGCGCCGCCTCCGCCATCTTCCGGCCCGGACGGCTGCGGATCGTGGTGCTGTGCGCCCTGGGCTTCTACTGCGTGGCCAAGAGCTACTCCTTCTTTACCGGCGCCAACCACCTGCACTCCATCATCTCCCCCGGCACCCCCGGCCGCATCCTGTCCGCCGGGCTGATCCTGCCGCTGAACGTGGCGGTGGGCTTTGTGGTGTGCTGCACCATGTATAGCTTCTATATGTACTTCAGAAGGGGGGAGCTGTGATGCTGCAAACACTTGCTTCCAATTATGAGCTGGTGGCCGCCATGCTGCTGTTTACCATCGGCTTTTGTATGCTGCTGTTCGATCGGAACCTGCTGAAAAAGGTCATCGGCCTGGACATCATGGACACCGGCGTGTTCCTGCTGCTGGCGGATCGGGGCTATATCACCGGACGCATCGTGCCTATCATCGTGGACGGCATCACCGACATGGAGCACTACATCAACCCCATCCCCGCGGGCCTGGTGCTGACGGGCATCGTGGTGTCCGTCAGCGTGTCGGCGGTGATGCTGTCGCTGACCGTGCGCATCTATCAGACCTACCGTACCCTGGACATCGACAAGCTGTATCTGATGATGTCCAACCGCAAAGAGAAAAAGGAGGAGGACGAAACATGAGCTTCGTGCAGAATTTTCCCTTCTTCTCCATCGTTCTGTCCCTGATCTGCGCCGTGGTGTCCTATGCCGTGGGCGGCAAATGGGCCCGGCGGCTGTCCCTGTTCCTGCTGTCGGCCAGTATCTGTATGCAGGGGGCCCTGCTGGTGTTCTGCGCGGCGAATAACCTGCGCTACTCCTATATGATGGGCCATTTCCCCGCCCCATGGGGCAACGAGCTCACTGCCGGTGTGCTGGAGCCGCTGCTGGCGCTGGTCTTCGCCGTGGTGATGCTGCTGAGCGTTCTGGGCGGTATGGAGCGCATCCGCCGGGATGTGCCCCAGGATAAGCAGAAGCTCTATTGGGTCATGATTGACCTGGCCCATGTGTCGCTGATGGCCCTGTGCTATACCAACGATATCTTCACCGGCTATGTCTTCATCGAGATCCTCACCATCGCCTCCTGCGCCCTGCTGGCCATCCGCCGGGGCGGGCGGCCGCTGATCGCCGCCGTGCGCTATATGATCTTCGCTCTGGTGGGCTCGGGTCTGTTCCTCATCGGCGTCATCTTCACCTATTCCATCACCGGCCACCTGCTGTTCCCGCAGCTGAAGGAGGCTATTTCCGCCCTGTGGCAGACTGGGGAGCACCGCTTCGCCATGACCATGGCCCTGGGCCTGATGACGGCGGGCCTGAGCATCAAGAGCGGCCTCTTCCCCTTCCACTTCTGGATGCCCGATACCTATGGCCAGGCCACCCCAGCCTCCTCCGGTATCCTCTCCGGCGTGATCTCCAAGGGCTACATCGTCTTTCTCATCAAGCTGATCTATCAGGTCATCGGCATCGACGTGTTTGCCGCCTCCGGCATCCAGACGGTGCTGCTGCTGTTCGGCATCGGGGGCATGATCGTGGGCTCCGTCTCCGCCATCTTCTCCCGGCGGCTGACCACCATGATCGCCTTCTCCTCTGCCGCCCAGATCGGCTACATCTACATGGGCCTGGGACTCGGCACCCAGGCGGCGCTGGCGGCGGTGCTGCTGCAGATCCTGTCCCACGCACTGACCAAGCCCATGCTGTTCCTGTCCGGCTCGCAGCTGATGGCCGCCTCCGGCGGGCATCAGGATTTCCACAGTCTCCGCTCCGCCGGGCACCGGGATCCCGTGGCCGGCGTTGTGTTCACCATCGGCGCCCTGTCCATGGTGGGTATCCCTATCTTTGCCGGTTTCATCCCCAAGCTGTATTTCGCGCTGGCCTCCTTCCAGATGGGCTGGCGCACCTGGGCGGTGCTGGTGGCACTGGCCATTTCCACGCTGCTGAACGTGCTGTACTTCCTGTATACCACGCTGCTGCTGTGGCTGCCGGAGACGCAGGCGCAGCCTGTCCGACGGCGCTGTGCCGCCGCCATCCCCTGCTTTGTCTTTGCGTCGCTGAATCTGGCCATGGGCCTGGGCTCCACGGGCCTGATGCGCCTGCTGGAGCAGGGCATGGCCCTATTCTGTCTGTAAAAGGAGGGCGGAAACGAATATGCTGTATCTGATCCTTCTTCTGCCCGTTGCGCTGGGCTTTGGCAGCCTTCTGTTTGGCAGCCGCGACCGGGCCCGCACGCTGTTTCTGGCGACGGGACAGGGCCTGCTGCTGGGTCTGCTGCTGTGGTGCTGCACCATGGGCGATCTGACCTCGCCGGTGTGGCACATGAGCCGCGATCTAACCTTCTCCCTGCAGTTGGACGGTCTGGGCCGCTTCTTCTGCTTGCTCACCGCCGTGTGCTGGCTGCTGACCATCCCCTATGCCTCGGAATACATGAAGCACGAGGGGCATCATCCTCGTTTCTACCTGTTTCTGTTTTTGACGGAGGCGGCAGTATTGGGCTCTGTTCTGGCGGCGGATCTGGTGACGCTGTATCTGTTCTATGAGCTCACCACCCTGCTGTCCTTCCCGCTGGTGCTGCATCCCCAGAAGCCTGCGGCCCTACTGGGCGCGGCCAAGTACCTCTATTACTCCGTGGCCGGTGGCTTCGTGGCTCTGTTCGGCATCGTGCTGCTGAGCCAGAGCATCCCCCTGAGCTTTGTCAAGGGCGGCTGTGACCTGTCGGCCATGAACAGCGTCGTTGATACCGGTTCTCTGCTGGTGGCCGCTTTTCTGATGCTGCTGGGCTTCACCGCCAAGGCCGGTCTCTATCCCCTGCACAACTGGCTGCCCTCGGCCCATCCCGTGGCCCCCGGTCCGGCCAGCGCCCTGCTGTCCGGCATCATCGCCAAGGTGGGCGTCATCGCCGCCATCCGGGTCATCTATTTTATGGTGGGGCCAGAGTTGCTGCGCGGCAGCTGGGTGCAGCTGACGCTGCTGATCCTGGCGCTGGTGACGGTGTTCATGGGCTCCTTTATGGGCTGCACAGAGAATGGACTGAAAAAGCGCCTGGCCTACTCCAGTATCTCCCAGATTTCCTATGTGCTGCTGGGCGTGTTCCTGATGACCCCCGTGGGGCTGCTGGGCGGCCTGCTGCAGCTGCTGTTCCACGCTCTGGCCAAGATCGGCGTTTTCCAGTCCGCCGGTTCCATTATCTACCTCACCGGCACAGAGACTATCGACGGCTTCCCGGGTCTGGGACGACGCGTCCCGGTGACCATGGGCTGCTTCATCCTGCTGTCCCTGTCCCTGGTGGGTATCCCACCCTTCGGCGGCTTCTTCAGCAAGTGGTATCTGGCTCTGGGCGCACTGGACGGCATCGCTGCCCCCTGGAGCTGGCTCGTCCCGGCGGTGCTTCTGGTCTCCGCCCTGCTGACGGCGGCGTATCTGTTCCCGCCGCTGTGCCGTGCCTTCTTCCCAGGCCGGGATTTCCCCATCAAGGAGCGGGTGCGGGAGCCCCTGCCTCTGGTACTGTCCCTGGTGCTGCTGGCGGCAGCCGTGCTGCTGCTGGGCCTTCTGTCCGGCATCGCGGTACCGCTGATGGAGCGGCTCGTTGCCACTATATTGTAAGGAGGTGCGCTGTATGAACGGACTTCTTCTGACGCTTCCCGTGTTCATGCCCATTGTGCTGGGTCTGCTGTCCTATTTTCTGCCCTTCCGGCGTGAGGGTCAGCGGCGGCTCACCTACAGTGTGCTGATCCTGCTGACCACGGCGCTGGCCTGGTGCGCCATCCTGCTGTGCGACGACGGCAGCTATACTCTGCTGCGCTTCTCCGGCAGCCTGACCATCACCTTCCGCATGGACGGCGCGGCGCGGCTGTTTGCCGGGCTCTCCGCCACTCTGTGGCCCTTTACCATGCTCTATGGCTTCGACTATATGCGCCATGAAAAGCACCTGCATATGTTCTGGGCCTTCTTCACCGCCTCCTTCGGCGTGACACTGGGCATCGCCCTGGCCGCTAACATGATGACCATGTACCTGTTCTATGAGCTGCTGACCCTGGCCACGCTGCCTCTGGTGATGCAGCCCATGACCCGGGTCGCCAAGAAGGCGGGTGTAAAGTATATGGTCTACTCCATCTCCGGCGCAGCCCTGGCCTTCATCGGCCTGGTGTTCCTGACCCTCAGCGGGGCCCAGGACTTCACCCTGGGCGGCCATCTGTCCGGCTACAGCGGCGACATGGGCGTGCTGCTGACGGTGTTCGCCCTGTCCTTCGTGGGCTTCGGCGTCAAGGCCGCCGTATGGCCCCTCCACGACTGGCTGCCCACGGCGGCGGTGGCCCCCACCCCGGTCACGGCCCTGCTGCACGCGGTAGCGGTGGTCAAGGCGGGTGCCTTCGCCTGCATCCGCCTGATCTACTACAGCTTCGGCCCGGAGGTGCTCTCTGGCACCTGGGCCCAGCAGCTGGTCATGGCCCTGGCTATCATCACCATCGTTTTCGGCTCCTGTATGTCCCTGAAGCAGCGACACTTCAAGCTGCGGCTGGCCTATTCCACGGTATCGAACCTGTCCTACATCCTCTTTGCCGCCACGCTGATGACCATGCAGGCTCTCTCCGCCGCCTTCCTGCATCTGATCGTCCACTCGGTGGTAAAGATTATGGCCTTCTTCACTGCTGGCGCGGTGCTGCACTATGCCCACCGGGAGTATGTCCATGAGCTGGAGGGGTTGGGCCGCCATATGCCCGTGACCTTCGCCTGCTTCACCGCCGCTGCCTGCGCCCTGACGGGTATCCCGCCCTTCAACGGCTTTGTCAGCAAGTGGTACATCGCCCAGGCAGCCGTGGCCGCCGACGGCTGGCTGCCGCTGGTGGGCTTTGCCGCCCTGCTGATCTCCGCCCTGCTGACGGCGGTGTATATGTTCCAGGTGGTGCTGAAGGCATGGTTCCCCCGCACCAGCGCCCCGGCCATCCCCAACGGGACGGCCCATGAGGCCCACTGGCTGATGACCGTGCCCACCGCCATTCTGGCGGCGCTGTGCCTGCTGATGGGACTGTTCCCCCAGTGGCTGCTGGATGTAATTGGAAAGGCGGTGGGTCTGTGATGCTGCTGGCTCTGATCCTTGTGCCCCTGCTGGGGGCCCTGATCCTGCCGCTTCTGCGGCGGGATGACGCGAAAGCCCTGGGCGGCTGGTCCTGTGTCATCACCGGGTCGACGCTGTTGCTGTTGATCGTGTCCCTGCTCACCCGGCCGGATGCCGCGCTGTCCCTGCCCCTGTGCGGGGTCAGTCTGGCCCTGGGCGGCCTGCGCTCCATCTACGCCCTGGTGGTGTGCTTCATGTGGTTCGTCTCCGCCCTGCTGACACCCCAGTATTTTCTGGGCCATCATCAGCTGCGGCGCTACCATATGTTCTTCCTGCTGTGCCTGAGCTTCACCCTGGGCGTGTTCCTGTCGGCAGAGCTGTACACCACCTTCCTGTTCTTCGAGCTCATGAGCCTGAGCTCCTATGTCTGGGTGGTGCAGGAGGAATCCCCCGACGCTCTGGACGCTGGAAAGACCTACCTGACCATTGCAGTGCTGGGCGGTCTGGTGACGCTGATGGGCCTGTTCCTGCTGTATCACTACACTGGCACCCTGAACATCGCCGGGTTGCCAGCCGCCTGCGCCGCCGTACCCACCGCGCAGCTGTGGCCTGCCGCCCTGTGCATCTTCTTCGGCTTCGCCGCCAAGGCCGGTGTGTTCCCCCTGCATATCTGGCTGCCCAAGGCCCACCCGGTGGCCCCGGCTCCGGCCAGCGCCCTGCTGTCCGGCGTGCTGACCAAGGCCGGCATCTTCGGTGTCCTCATCATCACCGCCGACATCCTGCCGGGTGTCCGCGGCTGGGGGATCCTGCTGCTGGCGCTGGGTGCCGTCACCATGCTGCTGGGCGCGGTGATTGCCCTGTTCTCCAACAACCTCAAGTACATTCTGGCCTGCTCCTCCCTGTCCCAGATCGGCTTCATCCTGCTGGGCACGGCGGCCATCTCCCTGCTGGGCGAGCACAACGCCCTGGCGGCCCACGGCACGGTGCTGTATATGCTCAACCACTCGCTGGTGAAGCTGACGCTGTTCCTGCTGGCCGGTGTGGTGTACTGCGGCACCCATGCGCTGGATCTGAACCAGATCCGTGGCTATGGCCGCCGCAAGCCCCTGCTCCACGTCCTCTACCTCTGCGGTGCCTGCTCTCTGGCGGGTATCCCGGGCTTCCTGGGCTACATCAGCAAGACGCTGGTGCATGAGTCGCTGGTGGAGCTGGCCGCCGAAAGCGGACACTGGGCCTTCACGGCGGTGGAGTGGCTGTTCCTGTTCTCCGGCGGCCTGACGGCGGCCTACCTGACCAAGATCTATGTGGCCCTGTTCTGGCAGACGCCTGCCGCCGAAAGCAGCAAGCGCTGGGGCAGTCCCCTGACCGTGACGGCTCTGGTGCTGGCAGCTCTGCCTCTGCCACTGCTGGGTCTGCTGCCCCACGTTCTGTCTGAACCCATCGCTGCCCTGGCGCTGGACTTCGTCGGCGGCCATCCCTTCGGCCACGGCGTCCACTATCTGGCCTGGGAGAACCTGAAGGGCGTGCTGATCTCCCTGTGCATCGGCATGGCTGTGTACTTCCTGTTCATCCGCCCGCTGCTGACCCGTCGGGAAAACGGGCAGCGGGTATATCTCCAGCGCTGGCCCGCCTGGCTGAGTCTGGAGGCTCTGGTCTATCGCCCGGCCATCCGGGGCCTGTACTGCCTGCTGAACGTCCTGTGGCGCAGCGTCTGCGACAGTCTGGACTTTCTGGTGCTGCTGCTGCGGCGCAGCATCCTGCGGGATACCCGGGCCAAAACCCACCGCTCCCCCCGCAGCGCCGTGCTCCACGCCATGGCCCACAGCGGCAGGCACACGGAGCAGGAGGCCGCCGATCAGCTGGACACCCTGGTGGATACCGCCCGCCGCATGGAGGGCAGCCTCTCCTTCGCCCTGCTGATGACCTGCCTGGGTCTGTGCATCGTTCTGCTGTGCGTCATCCTGCACGTCTTTTAATCACCCAAACATCCGCCGCGTATTTTCCGCGGCGGATGTTCCGCAAGAAAGGAGTTCCCATGCTCCATCACGCCTCCCCCACCCCGGGCATCCTCCGTCTGGAACCTCGTATATCCAGCCACGGCACACCGCTGGTCTATCTGTCCCGCAAGCGGGAAAATGTGCTGGTCTATCTCAGCAACGCCATCGAGCAGTTTTGCCGCGCCAGCGGCTTCTCCCACAGTGGCCCCTGGCGCAAGTGGGGCCCCTACGGCTTCAGCCACGACGGCCTGATTCGGCTGGAGGAATACTATCCCCACGCACTGGAGGAGACCTATGCCGCCGTCTCCGGCTATATCTACCGCTGCGCCGACGTGCCAGACTCCGGCGAGACCGTCCAGATCCCGGACGCCGTCACCTCCCGGCAACCGGTAACGGTGCTGGACTGTGAATTCGTCCCCGATGCACTGGAGGCCATCCTCCGGGCCGAGGCGACGGGCCTGCTGCACATCCGCCGCTATGAGCAGCTGACCCAGACCGATTTGAACTGGATCCACCACACCATGGAGGTGGAATACCGGACCGCCTTCCCAGACTATCGCCACTTTATCCGTGCAAAATTCCACATCAACTCGTAATATGCATACCGTCCATCCGGTCAAATTCAAATTCCATAATAAATGTTGGGGCCAGGCTCATCGTCTGTCCCCAACATTTATTATAGAGCCAAGCAAAGGTTCTAATATGTGTCTTCTTCGGTATGCACAACTTTCTCAATTCCAGAAGCAGAATCCTCCTCGCACAAATATAAAAAGCGTGCCGGAGCTCTCACTCCGACACGACCTTCTGTATAGAGCCTTTTTAATCTTTTTCTATCCCTAAAACATCGTAGTATTCATCGCTGTACACGATGCCGCTATGGTCAAATCGGGATTGCAAGTCTTTGACATAGTCAAAAGGTTCTGCCATAGGGGAAAGGCCCAACTCTTTTTCGAGATAGCATAGGACGGCTTTCTGTTCTCCTGTGCGGATGGCTTCTTCCTCCCGGAGATGATGGGTGAATGTGTCCCGATCCATCCATACAATCTGCTCAACAGGATTTGCAGAACCACAGGCGAGGATCAGCCGCATGAAATCTGCAAAGCTGGTTGCCAATGGGTATACAAAAATGTCTGCGCAGGTATCAGGGTTACAGGCAAAGACCATATCGCCATAGGGTTCGATAAAGCAATACATGATGCTTCCTTCAAACCCGATTGCCCTTGCATGGACAGGATAGCAAAAGCAGGGGGATATGTGTTCGACCTGTTCAAGGCAAATCAGAGAACCATCGATGGCCAATTCGTTGTAGCGATCAAAAAGTGTTTTCATAGAACCCTATTTTCGTCCCCAGCGGGCCATGTAGCGGAAGGTCATGGGCCAGATGGCGGCGGCGAAGAGCACCATGAGTGCATAGCGCACGGCGCCGGCCAGGCCGGGGCCCAGCAGCAAGGTCAGCGGCGCTTTCAGCCCCGTCCGGATGGCCAGCAGCAGCGCCAGGCCCAGAACCACCTTGATGAGCTGCACCCACCAGACGGCGCGGGTGTCGAAGTGGATGTACTGCCGATCCAGCCACCAGGCGATGCCGAAGCCCACCGTGGCACCCAGCAGCTTCCAGCCGTTTTCCCGACCGGAGGCCAGGTTGGCCACGTCCACGTTGGCTGGGAAGGGGTAGACATAGGCAAAGAGCAGATAGCCACCGCACAGAAGCAGCATACCCACGATGAGCCCGGCCATGAGACTGGGCTTGCGGTCGGCCTGCTGGATCAGGGGGTAGAGGGCGAACACCATGACGGCGGCCAGAACGAAGGAGACACCCACGTCCAGGGGGGTATGTACGCCCAGATACAGGCGGGAGAAGGACACTGCCAGCAGCACGATGACCAGGAGCCAGCGCAGCCATTTGCGCCGGGTGGTGCGGGCCATGCCGCCAAAGGTGGCCACGGCGTTCTGCGTGTGGCCGCTGGGGAAGGAGTAGCCCGTGGCCTCGGCCCGGGCGCTCTCCACAATGGTGAAATCAGGATCCCGCACCCAGGGACGGGGGATGCGGAACAGGAGCTTCAAAAACTGGTTGAGAATGGTGCCCAGGAAGCCCATCAGCAGCAGGTAATAGCCCTCCCGCTTGCTGATACACCAGAAGACCACGATGGCAACCACCATAAACACGGTCTCCTCACCCAGGTGGGTGACGGCGGAGAGGACGGCGTCCCAGAAGGGCGTGCGGATGCTTTCCAATGCGTATAACAGGTTCATAGTCGTTCCTCCTTGGCTACTATTGTACCCTATTTTTTCCTCCGGCGCAAGAGGTGCTTTTGGCGCATATACTGGGACAGAGGGAGGGAGATACATGAGACGGGGAAATTGTGGCGCGATCATCGGCGTGTGCGCACTGGGCCTGGGGTTGGGGATCCTGATCGCCGCCATCTTCCCGGTGGGCGCACTGATGTTCCTGGTGGCGTTTTTGCTGATCGCCTGCGGGATCTTATGCTTGAAGGACGGGAGGTAAGGATATGAAGATCGTGGTATGGAAGGCACCGAAGGGCCTGCGGGGGTTGCTGAGGCGGCTGTTCGGGATGGAGGCGGCATAAGAAGGGAGAGAAGTGCATAGACTGGAGACAAGGAAAATAAGGGAGGATGGAAAAGGCATGGAGCTGGAGCTGAAATTTACGGAGCTGGAGAGCTGCGAGCCGGTGGGCGAGCTGGTGAGTACCCAGGAGGAGGCCATGGAAACGACGATACCGGAGTATTGCCCGGACATCGCCCGGATCGTGGACACCGTGGGGCAGCTGCGGCTGCGGGAGAAGCAGCTGAGCGGCCAGCAGCTAAGCATAAGCGGAAGCGTGCGGCTGACGGTGCTGTACACCTCGGAGGAGAGCGTGGGGCTCAGGAGCCTGTCACTGGAGGTGCCCTTTTCCTGCCAGCTGGAGGACAAACGGCTGAGCGGCTGCTGCACGGCCTGCGTGTCGGGGCGGCTGCTTCTGGCGGAGGCCCGGGCCGTTACCGCCCGGCGGCTCTATCTGCGGGTGATACCGGAGTTCTGCGTGGAGGGCTACGCCAAAAAGCGGCTGCGTCTGTGCTGCGGGGCAGGCGAGGATCCGGCGCTGCGGCTGCGCAGGCAGGCGGTGGAGCTGGAGCTGCTGAGCGCGGTGGAGGAGCGGGAGCTGCATTTTACCCAGGAGCTGCCTGCGGATGAGTGCGTGCCGGAGGAGCTGCTGCTGGAGCGGGCGGTGCCCTGGATCAGCAGCTGCCAGCAGATCGGAAGCCGCCTGGTGGTAAAGGGGCAGATGGAGTGCAGCGTGCTGTATCGCGGCGCGGGGCAGGAGCTGGGCGTGGCCCAGGCAGTGCTGCCCTTTTCGCAGCTGGTGGATGGCCTGGAGCTGCCGGAGGGCGCACAGGTCAGCTGCCAGGTGCAGACGGCGGACAGTGAGGCTCGCCTGGTGCGCACGGAGGACGGCGCGGACATCGCCCTTGCGCTATCGCTGCGCCTGACCCTGTATATCAGTCAGAGGAGGCAGACGACGTACATAGAGGATATGTACAGCGTGAGCCAACTGGCACAGACCCAGCGGGAGGAGCTGTTGGTGCCGGTGGCCTGGCGCTGGGAGCGGCCGGTACAGGAGGCAGCGCAGCAGCTGAGCTTTGGCCAGGGCCGGGCCTTTGCCTATCTGACGGCGGCGGATTGCGGGGGCATCGAGGTACTTCGGGACGGCGGCGCTGCGGCGCTGCGTACGGAGCTGCGGCTGCGGGTACTGTATCTGGATGAAGCGGGCACGCCGGTGTGCGCGGAGCGCTCGGCGGAGGTGAGTGCGCCGCTACAGTGGGAGCCCCAGCGTACGCGGGCGGACTGCGGTCTGCCGCAGCTGCAGTTTACTGGGTCGGAGTGCCGCCTGACAGCACCAGTGCGCTTTGAGGCCCAGTCCTGGCAGCACCGGAGCATAGCCGCCGTGTCAGCGGTGGAGCTGAGCCAGCCGCCCCAGGAGGAGCAGCCCTCGCTGGTGCTGCGGCGCATGGCGGCGGGAGAGACCCTGTGGGAGATCGCCAAGCAGCACCGCAGCGATGAGGAGGCCATCCGCAGCGCCAACGAGCTAGGGCAGGAGCGGCCGGAGGGACTGCTGCTGATCCCGCGGATTCGCTGAGGGGCAAAATCGCCCCTTGTGCGCTATGGCAGAATCTGGTACAATGGGGACAAAGGATCCGACAAGGAAAGGATGCGTATACTATGAGAAAGACCAAGATCGTGTGCACACTGGGCCCGGCCACAGATAAGGAGGGCGTGCTGCGGGAAATGCTCCTGGCGGGGATGAACGTGGCCCGCTTCAACTTCTCCCACGGCACCTATGAGGAGCACCGTGCCCGGCTGCAGGAGCTGGTGCAGCTGCGGGAGGAGCTGCGGCTGCCGGTGGCGGCCATGCTGGACACCAAGGGGCCGGAGGTGCGGCTGAAGCAGTTTGCGGAGGGCGCGGTACAGCTGAAGGCGGGGCAGAGCTTTACCCTGACCACGGAGGACATCGTCGGAGATGAGAGTCGCTGCGCCATTACCTATGCAGATCTCCCGCAGGATGTGAAGCCTGGGCAGACCATCCTGCTGGATGACGGCCTGGTACGGCTGACGGTGGAGGAGACCGGCGTGAAGGAGATCCGCTGCCGGGTGGAAAACGACGGTGTGATGAAGGATCGCAAGGGGGTCAACGTGCCCGGCGTGTCGCTGTCCATGCCCTATATGAGCCAGCGGGATCGAGAAGATATCCTCTTCGGTATCCGAGAAGGCTTCGACTTTGTCGCGGCCAGCTTTGTGCGCTCGGCGGCGGATGTGCGTGAAATTCGAAAAATCCTGGATAAAAACCAGTCCAGGATGCGGATCATCGCCAAGATCGAGAACCAAGAGGGCGTCAGCAACCTGGCGGATATTCTGTCCGTGGCGGACGGCATCATGGTAGCCCGGGGCGACATGGGTGTGGAGATCGACTTCACGGAAATCCCGGCCATTCAGAAGAACATTATCGCCCAATGCGTGGCCTGCGGCAAGCCCGTTATCACGGCCACGCAGATGCTGGACTCCATGATGGAGAACCCCCGGCCTACCCGGGCGGAGATCACCGACGTAGCCAATGCTATCTATGACGGCACCAGTGCCATCATGCTCTCTGGCGAGACGGCGGCGGGCCGCTATCCGGTGGAGGCGGTGCAGACCATGGATGCCATTGCCCGCAAGACGGAGAGCACCATGGATCGCAGCCCGGTCAAGCCCGCCAAGCGGACGCGCCTGTCCGTCACGGCGGCCACGGCCCACGCCGCCTGTACCACGGCGGAGGATATCGGCGCGGATGCGATCTTGACGGTCAGCCAGCGGGGCATCACGGCCCAGATGGTCAGCCGCTTCCGCCCCGGCGCCACGGTGGTGGCGCTGCTGCTGGATCCCCAGGTGCAGCGGCAAATGGCTCTGTACTGGGGCCTGATTCCCCTGACCATGCCCCGGGCCAGCAGCACCGACCAGCTGGTGGAGCTGGCCATCCAGTCCGCCCAGGAGGCGAGCTTGGTGAAGCATGGTGACCTGGTGGTCATCACGGCCGGCGTGCCGGTGGGCATCTCCGGCACCACGAACATGATCCGGGTGGCCCAGGTGGGCGGTTCTCTTGTCAATGCCATCGGCATTGGCAGCCAGATCGCCTCCGGCCCGCTGTGCGTCTGCCGCACATTGGAGGATATCCCGGAGAAGATGCATCCCGGCGACGTGCTGGTGGTGCCCTATACCAACAACGAGGTGCTGCCTTGGCTGCGCCAGGCGGCGGCCATCGTCAGCGAGGAGGCCAGTGCCGAGTGTCACACGGCCACGGTGGGCCTGCTGCTGAACAAGCCCGTTATTGTGGCAGCCTCCGGCGCTACCCGGCGGCTGGAGGATGGGACGGTGGTGTCCGTGGACTGTGCCCGCGGCATTGTGCAGACCATCCCGCAGTGAATGATGATATAAATTAAGAGCCGGAGGGTCACTTCAGTGACCTCCGGTTCTTGTTATATGCTTATTTTCCGCTGAGATCCACCGCGTGGCGGATGAAGCTCATGGGCGGCACCGGGCGGGGCAGCTGCATGGTGAAGACCATCTGCGGCGTTTTCGGCTCCGTCAGCGGGTTGCCGTCAGCGTCCGCCATCAGGGGGGCGGTGAGGGAGAAGGGCTTGGTATCCGGGCCCACCAGCTCCACGGCGTCTCCAGCGGCAAACTTGTTGCGCAGGCTCAGGGTGGCCAGACCCTCCGGCGTGCAGTCCGTCACCACGGCGCAGATCTGCCACTGGCGGATATAGCGGGCATCCTCATAGAACTGGCCGGGCTGGCCGAAGAAGAAGCCCGTGGAGTAGTGCCGGTGGCTGACGTGCTCCACCTCGTCCCGCCACACGGGATCGACGGGCTGCCCGGCGGCAACGGCGTCCAACACATGGCGGTAGGCGCTGCTGACAATGGCGGCGTAGTAGGCGGATTTGGCCCGGCCCTCGATCTTCAGGCAGTCCACGCCGGCGTCCATTAGCTCCGCCAGGTGGTCGATCATGCACATATCCCGGGAGTTCATAATATAGGTGCCCTTTTCGTCCTCAAAC
>CAZUYE010000016.1:0-34422 GCA_964624925.1 uncultured Oscillospiraceae bacterium
GGCCCCAAGGTGCTGGAGCACATGGTGGACTGCGTGCTGTACTTCGAGGGCGACCAGCACATGAGCTATCGCATCCTCCGGGCGGCCAAGAACCGCTTCGGCGCCACCAACGAGATCGGCGTCTTCGAGATGGTAGACAGCGGCCTGCGGGAGGTGGAGAACCCCTCAGAGATGCTGCTGTCCGGGCGGCCCCAGGACGCACCGGGTACCTGTGTCACCTGTGCCATGGAGGGAGCGCGTCCCGTCCTGGCCGAGGTGCAGGCCCTCATCGCCCCGGCCAGTGCCTCCAATCCCCGGCGCATGAGCAACGGCTTCGACTATAACCGGGCCGCCATGCTGCTGGCGGTGCTGGAGAAGCGGGGCGGCCTGAAGGTGTCCCAGTGCGATGCGTATCTGAACATCATCGGCGGCCTGACCCTGGAGGAACCCGCCGCCGACCTGGCTGCCGTTGTGGCCATCGCCTCCAGCTATTTGGACAAGCCCGTGCCCAGCCACATGGCCGCCATCGGTGAGGTGGGCCTCTCCGGAGAGATCCGCTCCATCAGCCACCTGGAGCAGCGCCTGTCGGAGGTACAGCGCCTGGGCTTCACCCAGTGCATGATCCCGGCCCGCCGGGCCCGTGAGCTCAAGCCCCTGCCCAACCTGGAGCTCCTGCCGGTGCAGAATATTGCCCAGGCCCTGCGCCTGCTGGTACAGGGCGTGTAAATAAGGCGGCAAAATGTTCCAATTTCCGGTTGCAAAACTGGGTCGACTGTGCTATAATTCTTGTATAGTACATTTGGAACATTCGGATATAATTTCTTGGGAGGCATATACATGGCAGAGAATGCAGTCAAGCGCATCGGCGTGCTGACCAGCGGCGGCGACGCACCGGGCATGAATGCGGCCATCCGCTCTGTGGTGCGCTCGGCAATGGATCGGGACATCGAGTGCGTGGGCATCCGGCGGGGCTGGGCAGGCCTCATCAGCGGCGACTTTTACCGCATGGATTCCGGCAGCGTCAGCCATATCATCAACCGCGGCGGCACCATCCTCTATACCGCCCGCAGCGAGGAATTCCGCACAGCGGAGGGCCAGCGCAAGGCCGCCGGTACCTGCAAGCTGCTGGGTCTGGACGGCATCGTGGCCATCGGCGGCGACGGCACCTTCCGGGGCGGCATGGCCCTGAGTCAGCAGGGCATCCCGGTGGTGGGCATCCCCGGTACCATCGACAACGACATTGGCTGCACGGAGTACACCATTGGCTTCGACACCGCCGCCAACACGGCGGTGGAGTGCATCGATCGGCTGCGGGATACCATGCAGTCCCATGAGCGCTGCTCGGTGGTGGAGGTCATGGGCCGCCACGCCGGTTATCTGGCCCTGTATGTGGGCGTGGCCGTGGGCGCCACGGCGGTGCTGGTACCGGAGCACCCCTATGATTTCCATGAGCAGGTAGCGGAAAAGATCCGTCACGCCCGGCTCAATGGCAAGACCAACTTCATGATCGTCGTGGCGGAAGGCGCCGCCGGGGCCGTGGAGGTGGGGCAGCAGATCCAGCGGGAGCTGGCGCTCGATCCCCGGGTCACCATCCTGGGCCACATCCAGCGGGGCGGCAGTCCCACGGTGAAGGATCGCGTCATGGCCACCCGCATGGGCTATGAGGCGGTGCGTATCCTGGCGGAGGGCAAGACCAACCGGGTCATCTGCACCCGGGGCGACCAGCTCATCGACCTGGACTTCGCCGAGGGACTGGCCATGAAAAAGACCCTGAACTCCGAGGAGTTCAAGGTCATGACCGTGATGACGGGTATGTAAAGCGATCCTTTTCGATAAAATGCTTTGAAAAAAGGAGCAGGGGCCCCGGCCCCTGCTCCTTTTTAGCATCAACCCACTTTTCAGCCATCCTCGCTGCATTGCAGCCTGAAGGGATGCTGTACGGCCACAAAAGGGCCGTTGCTGTACATCCCCTTTGCAGACACCACTGCATGGCGCTGCAAACCGGATACTGCAGCCAGGTTCTCGGATAGGTATAGCTGAGCCAGCTGAAAAGATATCAACCCTCCGGCGGCTCCTCTGCCCCCTGGTGCCGGGCCAGCCGCCGGAGGTGATTCAGTGCCGCGTCCCTGGCCACGGCTGTCAGCCATGCCTCCCAGCTGCCCAGCTGGGTATTATATTGCCCGCAGCGCTGCCATAGGGAAGAGGAGGCTGCGACATAAAAGCCGCAGCCTCCCTTTTTTGGACAAAGATGCCTATTCCTCCTCCGGTTCCCGGAACAGCAGCGTGATGCACCACAGACCGGCCAGGGCCACCAGGGTGTAGATGATCCGGCTGATGGCGGCCGCCTGGCCGCCACAGAGAAAGGCCACGCAGTCAAAGCGGAACAGGCCGATGCCGCCCCAGTTCAGCGCACCAATAATCACCAGCAGCAGGGCAATGCGGTCAACGATCTTCACAGGGTATTCCTCCGTTTCCTGAAAAACTCTGCCTCCTATTGTACCCGGAATGGGCGGCCGCTATGCGCCGGGGAAAATTTTTCCCTTTTCCCGGGGAAGTAATTGCAATTCGGGGCCTCCATGATGTATAATAGCTGACAGTAGCAAACCCGATTTCTTTTCGGAACAAAAGAGAGGAGTTCGTTATGAACAAAAAGTTTGAGAAGCTGGGCTTTTACCCGGCGGATATCCTGTTGCCCCAGGGCCAGGACATGAGCAAGTGGGCTGTGGTGGCCTGTGACCAGTTCACCTCCGAGCCGGAGTACTGGCAGGCGGTGGAGAACACCGTGGGCGAGGCTCCCTCCACCCTGCGGCTGATTCTGCCGGAGGCCAATCTGAAGGCCCCCAACGTGGACGAGTATATTGCCGACATCAACGCCTCCATGGACAAGTATCTCCAGGGCGGCGTATTCCAGGTGCTGCCGGAGTCCCTGGTGTACATCGAGCGCCAGCAGTCCGATGGCCGCATCCGTCACGGCCTCATCGGCATGGTGGATCTGGATGCCTATGACTTCACCCCCGGCTCCGGCGCCCTGATCCGGGCTACCGAGGGCACCGTGCTCGACCGCATCCCGCCCCGGGCCAAGGTGCGCCGCAACGCGCCCATCGAGCTGCCCCACGTGATGCTGCTGATCGACAACCCCGAGAAGACCGTCATCGAGCCCCTGACCGCCGCGGCGGAGGGGATGGAGAAGCTGTATGACTTCGACTTGATGCAGAGCGGCGGCCACATCCGTGGCTATAAGCTGTCTCAGGCCCAGGTGGACGCCGTGGCCGATGCCCTGGAAGGCCTGACCTGTGACGAGGCCATGCAGAGCAAGTATGGCGTGTCCGGCGTGGCGCCGCTGCTGTTCGCCGTGGGCGACGGCAACCACTCCCTGGCCACTGCCAAGGCCTGCTACGAGGAGCAGAAGCAGGGTAAGACCCCCGAGGAGTATCTGGCGCTGCCCGCCCGCTACGCACTGGTGGAGGTGGTGAACAACCACGACGATGCCCTGCAGTTCGAGCCCATCCACCGCGTCCTGTTCGGCGTGGAGCACGAGAAGTTCATGGCCGCATTCCGGGCCGCCTATCCCAATGCCTACGAGGGCCAGGGCGAGGGCCACACCATCGAGTTCGTGTGGGAGGGTGTGCGCAAGTTCATCACCGTGCCCGATCCCAAGGTGCAGCTGGCGGTGGGCACCCTGCAGGCCGTCATCGACCAGTATCTCAAGGATAATGGCGGCGAGGTGGATTATATCCACGGCGACGACGTGACCCGCGAGCTGGGTGCCAAGCCCGGCAACATGGGCTTCCTGCTGCCCGCCATGGGCAAGGAGCAGCTGTTCAAGACCGTTATGGCCGACGGCGTGCTGCCCCGCAAGACCTTCTCCATGGGCCATGCCCAGGATAAGCGCTACTACATTGAGGCGCGGAAAATCGTCAAGTAAAGCCTCCTATTTACAGAAAAGCAAGGGTCGTCGGATTTTTCCGGCGATCCTTTGTTTTGCGTTTTCTCATGATGATAACTTATTTGCAAAAGGTTACGAATGGTTACAAAACAGTTACAATAAATCTTGATCTTGTAACTGTTATGTAACCGTTTTGAGATGATTTCGCGCCATCGATGAGTTATAATGAATTACAACAAAAAGAATATCAACTTTATACGCAAGTGTGTGCTCCATGCATTAACCTCAAAGTAAGAAGTCAGCAGAGTAACCGACATTTCTTTTGTTTAACGGAAAAATTTATTTATTATATTTATATTAATAAAAGAGTGTTTTTATGAAGCGATTTTGGATCCTGCTTTGCCTGCTCATTCCCCTTTGTCTCTGCGCCTGCACAAGCCGGCCGAAGCAGCCAGATACTCCCACCGTGCAGCAACTCGCCTCGCCTCTGACGCTTTCGGAGGACGAGAGCGCTCTAGTACTGTGCTGTACAGAAAACAGCGCCTTGTTGGCTGTGGGGCATCGCAACGGTGCACAGACAGGGCCTCTTTATAACACGGATTATCTGCTGCTCTGGGACTATGCAAAAGGGACAACTAAAAAGATATCCGTCGATTCTCCGGCTTATATTATCTCCGCCGTGCCGGATGGTTCCGACATCCTGTACGTGGATTATGAGTATGTGGATGATGCGGACGATGACTCCCTGCTTGCGTGGTCTTTGATCCGTGTCGGTGATGCCGGAAGAACCGTTCTTTCCTCTGGCCGGGCCAGCTACTTTGACCGCGTTCCCGCACTGTTTTCCGTGGCGGGTCGGCCCATGTGCCTGTGCGCGGATGATCACGGCGTCAGCGTCTATCGCATTGAGGACAGCGGACTTGTCTCATCCCTGAGCATTACCGATGCCATGTTTTCCGTAACCGTTCACAGCAATGGCACACAGTACGCGTTCCTGACGGATCCCTATGACGCGGATTATTGCAAGGCATACATCTGTGACGGCTCTGGTATTTTGTATCAGTACGAGCTTTCCCAGCAGGTCACGACCTTTGCCATTAACGACAGCTATCTGGTGTGTGGATTGGGCGATCCAAATACGGATAGGTTCTCCTATGAAGCCATCCGCCTCAGCGATGGGACTTCGTCCACAGCAGCTTCCACCACTCCCATGTGGCGATTGGCTGGCAGCGGCAATAGCTGTTTATATGTTGATGACGACTTTGCCTCCTATGTTCTTTACCCGGAACTCCAGCAGGTTGAGAAGCTTGCGATCAACCAAACTGCCACTTATAAAAACTGGCCCACTCTGTTTTACTCCGCTGGAGCAAGCGGCTATCTGGTAGAAATGGATATAGACGACACGATCACCTTCTGGCATATAACAACTTGATGGCAACAAATATAAAGAGAGGCTGCCTCCGTGGGGGTAGCCTCTCTTTTCCGATTTATCCAACCGGATACCCCTCCAGCACGGTGCGGGCCAGAAGGGGGAGTGCCTCCGTCAGGTTCAGCTGGTGAGCGTACTCCTCCGTGCGCTGACGGCGGAGCGCGCCAGGAACGGCGTAGATATCCGCAATAAAGCCAAGATACTGGCTGCCGCTGAGGAAATCGTAGAGATCGGGGTTATCGGGGATGTAGGCCATGCGCTGCTTGCAGGCCACCGGCTCCCGGCGCAGGGAGAGGCCGTCCACCTGAATTTCCCCCTGGGTGAAGGGGAGGATACCGGCGCAGCAGCGCAGAGTGGTGGTTTTACCCGCGCCGTTGTGGCCGATGAAACCGCAGAGTTCGCCGGGGCGGATGTGCAGGCTCAGATCGTCTACGGCCAGCTTGTCGCCGTAGCACTTGGTGAGATGATCGATATGCAGCATTATGTAGCCTCCCTGTGTTTGAGATAATAGATGTAGGAATACAGCACGGGCAGCAGGGCGGCGGCCAATATCGACGCCAGAGACCACAGCGGGGCCAGAAAAGCCAGCACCATGGTCAGAAGTCCCCCCAGCGAGAAGGTGAAGCCTGCCAGACGGTGGGTGCAGCGCCAGTTTTCCGGGTCTTCCAGGGCCCAGCGGGTGCGGATGCCCACGCTGTAGTTGCGGCCGCACTTGGGCAGGTAGTTGCCCAGCACGGTGATGATGGCTCCCAGCAGCAGGCAGAGCACGGTGCCTATCTGCACGGAGTAGCCCAGGGCTGTGGCGTAGCATACGCCGCAGCAGCCGATGCTGATCAGGGGGATGATCCACAGCAGCAGTTCCTGCATCCGCCGGTCGATGCCCCGGCGGCGGGGGTCGGTGGAAGTAACAAATACGCAAAGCAGCTCCAGCGCCGCCAGGATACCCGGCAGGCCCAGCACGGCGAAGGCCCGACTGCTGTAGCCATTGGGTTGTTCGTCCACGCCAAAGTGGGTGGGGATCTGCTCCGGCAGCCGCTGCCATAGCAGCAGGCCCACCAGTGCCGGCAGCAGCGTCAGCGCCAGGGTAAGGATGATCTGTTTTTTATGTGTTTTCCACATTTTGCTCGTCTCCCTTCAGCTGTGTCAGCCACAGCAGTATTTCCTCCAGCACGGAGGCGTTGAGCTCATAGAAGATGAATTTGCCCCGACGGTCGTCCCGCACCAGCCCGGCCTCCTTCAGCACCGACAGGTGGCGGGAGATGGCGGCGGCGCTGATGTCGAAATGCTCGGCCAGCTCCCCGGCGCTCTTGCTCCCGCCCCGCAGCAGCTCCAGCAGCTCCCGGCGGGTGGGGTCGGCCAGGGCCCGCAGGGTATTTTGCAGCGACAAGACACAGCCCTCCTTCAACAATTAACTTAAATGTTAATTGTATAATAGCAGACAGGCTGGCATTTGTCAAGGGGATATAAATGGCGAGATTCCCCTTTTCATCGGGGAGAAAATGCGCTATACTATAGATAAAGCTGCAAGATAAGAGAGGAGCGAAGGAGATGCTGTCACTTTGGATCGGGCGGGCAGGATCGGGAAAATCCGGACGGGTACTGGAGGCGATGGCGGCGGGACGGCGGCAGAGGCGGCAGGTTCTGCTGGTGCCGGAGCACATCTCCCATGAGGCGGAGGTGGATCTGTGCCGGGCGCTGGGGCCCACGGCGTCACGGGACGCGGAGGTGCTGAGCTTCCGCAGTCTGGCCAGCCGTGTTTTGACCCAGACCGGCGGACTGGCTGAGTTCACGCTGGACAACGGAGGAAAGCTGCTGACCATGCGGCGGGTGCTGCAGGAGCTGGCGTCGCAGCTGCGGGTCTTTGGCCGACCCAGCCAGCGGGCTACCTTTTTGCGTCAGCTGACGGATCTGATGGAGGAGTTCTACGCCTATGAGATCGGCCCTCAGGCGCTGTATGGCCAGGTGGCGGAGCTGCCGGGGGCTATGGGCGACAAGCTGCGGGACATTGCGCTGCTGTATGCCGCCTATGACGCTAAGCTCCACAACGGAGAGGTGGACGCACGCTCCCGGCTGCAGAAGCTGCGGGAAAAGCTGGCGGACAGCGACTATCTGCGGGACTGTGACGTGTATGTGGACGGGTTCTCCTATTTTAATCGGCAGGAGGAGAGCATACTGGAGCTGATCCTGCGGCAGGCCCATGGACTCACCATCACGCTGCTGGGTGACCGGAGCGGGGAGCAGCTGTTTCAAAATGCACTGCGTCAGCGGATGCGTCTGGAGCGAATGGCCCGGGGACAGGGCCAGGAGGTGACGATTCTGTGGTGTGAGAAGCAGGGAGAGGGGCCCCTGGCACACCTGGAGGAGCACTTCTTTGGCCGGGAGCTGCCCTATGAGGGGGACAGCGACTGTATCCGGCTGTATCAGGCGGCCACCGCCTTTACGGAGGTGGAGTGGGTGTCGCAGCAGCTGCGGGAGCTGGCCGCCGCCGGGTACCGTTGGCGAGATATGGGCGTGTGCGCCCGGAACATGGAGCTATACGGCCCGCTGCTGGAGAGTGTATTCCGGCGTGACGGCATCCCGGCCTACATCAGCCGTCGCAGCGATCTGCTGGAAAAACCGGCCATCACTATGCTGTTGGGAGCGCTGGACGCCGTGACAGGAGGTTTTGACCGGGAGGATGTGTTCCGCTGCCTGAAGACCGGACTGGCCGGGATCTCGCCGGAGGACTGCGACCTGCTGGAGAACTATGTGATCCTGTGGGGGATCCGGGGAACCATGTGGCTGCGGGAGGCGGATTGGAGTGCCAGTCCCGTGGGCTACGGGCAGACGCTGACGCAGGCGCAGGCGCAGCAGCTGGCGGAGATCAACCGCGTCCGCCGCCGGGTGCGCACACTGCTTGAGCCCCTGTATCAGGGGATGAAAACCAAGTCTTGCACGAGGGATAAAGCGGAATCGCTTTACACATTCTTACAGGAGGCAGAGGTAACTGCCGCCCTGGAGCAGACGGCGGGTGCACTGCTGGAGCAGGGTCAGGCGCAGCTGGCGGAGGAATATGTGCAGCTGTGGCAGATCTTCTGCGGGGTGCTGGATCAGATGGTGGAGCTGCTGGGCGACACGGAGCTGAGTGGGGAGGAATTTACCCGTCTGCTGCGGCTGGTGCTGACGCAGTACAGCGTGGGTACCATCCCTGCCACGCTGGATCAGGTGAAGGTCAGCGAGATCACCCGCAACGACCGGCACCGGGTGAAGTGCCTGTTCCTGCTGGGGGCCAACGACCATGTGCTGCCTGCGCCGCCCAGCGGACGCGGGCTGCTGGATCCGGAGGATCGGGAGGCGCTGCAGCAGCGGGACATCCTGCTGTCGGATGCCAGTTTCGATCCGCTGGACAACGAACTACAGAACATATACGCCTGTCTGGCCCAGCCCACGGAGCGCCTGACTGTCAGCTGGCCGGCAGGGGATCTGGTGGGGACGCAGCTGCGGCCCTCCTTTGTAGTGCAGCGCATCGGGCGTCTGTTTCCTGGCACGGTCGTGCTGCGGGAGGACGGCGCGTATCGCCGTCAGCTGCCGGCCACGGCGCTGGAGCTGGCGGGACAGGATGAGGCGCTGCGGCGCTATTTCCGGGAAATGGGCGGCTATGAGCAGGCATTGGATGCCATGGAGCGCAGCCGGGCCCTGGGACGGGGCCGCCTGTCACCGGAAGCGGTGCGGGCCTTGTATGGCCGTTCGCTGCGTATGTCTGCCTCCCGGATGGATCAGGTGAAGCGCTGCCACTTCGGCTATTTCATGCAGTATGGCCTGCGGGCACGGGAGCGCCGGCCAGCGGGCTTTGAGGCGCCGGAGGTGGGCACCTTTATCCACTATCTGCTGGAAAACATCACCCGGGAGGTCAAAAGCCGGGGCGGCTGGGGCAGTGTGGAGCGGGAGACGCTGCGGGAACTGGTGCGAGACTATGTGGATCGCTATGCCCGGGAGCAGATCGACGGCTTCCAGGAGAAAAGCGCTCGCTTCCGCTATCTGTTCTCCCGGCTGCGCAGCTCGGCCTATGCCATTGTGGAGGATCTGGCCCAGGAGATGGGCCAATCGGACTTTGAGCCGCTGTCCTTTGAGCTGAGTTTTGGCGGCAAGGACGGGGAGCTGCCGGCCGTCACCATCACGGAGGGCAGCGAAACGTTGTCGGTCAGCGGCAAGGTGGACCGGGTGGACGGCTGGCTGCATGACGGAAAGCTGTACCTGCGGGTGGTGGACTATAAAACGGGCAGGAAGTCCTTTGATCTGTCAGAGCTGCGCTATGGCATGGGGATACAGATGCTGCTGTATCTGTTCACCCTGGAGAAGGAGGGGCTGACGTACTTCGGACAGCCCATCGTTCCGGCAGGAGTGCTGTATCACCCGGCCCGGGACGTGATATTGAAGAAGGAGCGGGGCATCAAGCCGGACAAGCTGGAGGCGGCCCTGCGCAAGGAGCTGGGACGCAGCGGCCTGGTGCTGGCGGAGCCGGAGGTGCTGCGGGCCATGGAGCACAGCGCCTTGGAGAGCCCCTGCTATCTGCCGATCCGCGTGAACAAGGACGGCGCACTTTCCGGGAGCATCGCCTCGGCGGAGCGGCTGGGCAAGCTGGGCCACTATGTGGAGGGGCTGCTGCACCAAATCGCCCGGGAGATATCCTCCGGCAACATCGACGCCGATCCCTTTGGCCGGGGGCCGGGGGAGCGGGCCTGTGACTGGTGCGACTTTGCCTCTGCCTGCGGCTTCTGGGAGGGGCATGGCGGCGACCGGGTGCGCTATCTGCAAAAGACGGAGCCGGAGGAATTCTGGCAGTTTATTGACGAGACCTGTGAAAACGGG
Source organism: uncultured Oscillospiraceae bacterium (assembly GCA_964624925.1). Taxonomy (GTDB): domain Bacteria; phylum Bacillota; class Clostridia; order Oscillospirales; family Oscillospiraceae; genus Vescimonas. Next base: position 10,140 of record CAZUYE010000016.1, read on the forward strand.
AAGGGAGGGGATGACGGATGCCGCTGACAAAGCAGCAGCAAATGGCGGTGGAAAACCGCGGAGGCAGCCTGCTGGTATCCGCTGCGGCGGGTTCCGGCAAGACCAAGGTGCTGGTGGAGCGTCTGCTCTTATATATGGAGCAGGAGGGCTGCCAGGTGGATGACTTCCTCATCATCACCTATACCAAGGCGGCGGCGGCGGAGCTGCGTGGCAAGATCGCCCGGGAACTGACGGAGCGGGTGGCGCAGGATCCGGCAAACCGGCACCTGCGGGCACAGCTGCTGCGGGTGTATCAGGCGGACATCAAGACGGTGGATGCCTTCTGCGTGGGACTGCTGCGGGAAAACGCGCATCTGCTGGCACCGGTGGAGGAGCACAGCCTGACGCCGGACTTCCGGGTGCTGGACGAACAGGAGGCACTGCTGCTACGTCAGCGGGTGCTGGAGCGGGTGCTGGAGGAGTTCTACGCCGGGATCGAAACGGACGAGCCCTTCCGCCTGCTGGCGGAGACGCTGGGCGCGGGCCGGGACGACCGGGCGCTGGAGCAGCTGGTGCTGGAACTGCAGGAGAAGACGCAGAGCCATCCCTATCCGCTGGCCTGGCTGGAGCAGCTGCGCAGAGAGTGGGAGATCCCGCCGCAGCGGCTGCTGGACAGCCCCTATGGGCAGCAGCTGAAGCGGGACATGACGCGCACGGCGCTCTTTTGGGCGCAGACGCTGGAGCGCGCCGTGGCGGCTATGGAGGACTGCCCCGCCGTGCTGAAGAGCTACGGCGACCGTTTTTTGGAGGTGGCCGATGGTCTGCGGGCCTTTTGCGCCTGGGAGGACGATGATTGGGACGCCATGGGGCGGGCCCTGCCGACTACGTTTCGCCGCATGGGCGCGGTGCGGGGCGAGGAGAACGAGGCCAGCAAAAACCGGGCCAGGGCGGTGCTGGAGCAGTGCAAAAAGGCGCTGAAGACCCTGGGTGAGAACTTCGCCGTGCCGGAGAATGAGCTGCTGGAGGATCTGCGGGAGATGGCCCCGGCCATGCTGGCGCTGCTGCGGCTGACAGACAGCTTCATCCGGCACTATCAGGCGGAGAAGGTGCGGCGCAACGTGATGGATTTCTCCGACCAGGAGCACTATGCCATCGAGCTGCTGACAGACGGGGCGGGGCAGCCCACGGAGCTGGCCCAGCAGGTTGCCTCCCGCTATCGGGAGGTGATGGTGGACGAATACCAGGACAGCAACCAGGTGCAAAACTGCATCTTTCGGGCCCTGTCCGGCGGGGAGAGGCGGCTGTTCGCCGTGGGCGATGTGAAGCAGAGCATCTACCGCTTCCGTCTGGCGGATCCCAGCATTTTCCTGGGGAAATATCTCAGCTACGTCCCGGCGGAGGAGGCGGAGGACGGCCAGCCCCGAAAGGTGATGCTGAGCCGGAACTTCCGCTCCCGGCGGGAGGTGCTGGACGGGACAAACTTCATTTTTCGGGCCATTATGTCCCGTGAAATGGGCGATATGGACTATGGAGATGACGAGCAGCTGTATTTCGGCGCGGAGGCGGCCTATCCGCCCCGGGAGGGCGCGGAGCCGGAGTTCCACTTCATCAGCGTGGAGAACACGGAGGAGGAGCGCTTTGACCGGACGGAGATGGAGGCACACTTTGTGGCGCGGCGGATCCGTCAGCTGCTGGACGAGGGCTTTGCTGTGCAGGAGGGGGAGCGGACGCGGCCGGTGGAGCCGGAGGACATCGTGATTCTGATGCGCTCGCCCCGGGCAAGGCTGCCGGCCTACACGGCGGCCCTGCGACGGGAGGGGATCCCCTGCAGCAGCGCTGAGAGCCAGGACTTCTTCTCCGCGCTGGAGGTGGCGGTGCTGCTGTCCTTCCTGCAGGTCATCGACAACCCCAGACAGGATGTGCCGCTGATCGCGGTGCTGCGCTCGCCGCTGTTCGGCTTTTCGCCGGATCGCCTGGCGCAGATCCGGGCGCTGTGCCCGGAGGGGGATTATTACGATGCCCTGTGCCGGGATGAGGCGGCGGACAGCGTGGCCTTCCTGCAGCAGCTGGCTGCGCTGCGGCTGGCGGCGCGGGACATGGCGGCTGACCGGCTGCTGTGGAAGATCTATACGGACTGCCATGTGATGGCCGTGTTCGGCGCGATGGAGGAGGGCCAGGCCAGGAAAGAGCGGTTGGTGGCGCTGTATACCTATGCCGGACAGCAGACAGCCCAGGGACGAGGCGGGCTGTACGACTTTGTCAGCCAGCTCCACGACCTGATGGAGGAGGGGCGGCAGCCCCCCATCGCCACGCAGAGCGGCGGAGGTGGCGTACAGCTGATGAGCGTGCACCGTTCCAAGGGCCTGGAGTTCCCGGTGGTGATCCTGGCTGATCTGCACAAGGAGTTCAACCGGGAAGACCTGCAGCCGCCGGTGCTGGTGCACCCGCAGCTGGGGCTGGGCGTGGAGCGGGTGGACAGGCAGCGGCGGATCCGCTACGATACCATCAGCAAGACCGCTGTGGCCTCGGCGCTACGGCGGGAGAACAAGGCAGAGGAGATGCGTATCCTCTATGTGGCGCTGACACGGGCCAAGGAGAAGCTCATCTGTGTGGACTGCATGGCCCACGCCCGCAAGCGGTTGAAGGAGCTGGCGGCGGTGACGGGCGGCCCGGTGCCGCCGGAGGCGGTGGCAGGGGCCAAATGCCCGGGAGATTGGCTGCTTTTACCGCTGCTGTGCGCCCCGGAGGGCGAGCCGCTGCGTCGCTGGGCGGAGGCGGAGCCGGAGGAGCTGTGCGGCATCGGCGGCGGCTGGCAGGTGCACATTTGGGAAAACCCCGTGGCCGCCGATACCGGCAGCCGGGAGAGCGGCGTCGCAGCAGAGCCGGCGGCGGAGCATCCGATCGAGGTGATGGAGCTGCACTATCCCCACCAGGCGGCCTGCACGATCCCCAGCAAGGTCACGGCCACGCAGCTGAAGGGCCGGGAGCTGGACGAGGAGATCGCCCAGGGCAGTGTGCGGCGAATCCGACAGGTGAAGATGGACACGCCCCGCTTTTTGCGGGGGGAGCGGCCACTGGATGCCGCCCAGCAGGGCACGGCCACACATCTTCTGATGCAATATCTGGAGCTGGACGGCCCGGAGCCGGAGGAACAGGTGGCAGGGCTGCTGCGCAGGCAGCTGCTGACGCCGCAGCAGGCGGAGGCCATCGACTGCGGCCCCATCCGGCGCTTCATGGTCTCCCCGCTGGCGCAGCGAATTCGGGAGGCCGGGCGGGTGTATCGCGAGTACCGCTTTGCTCTGCTGCTGCCGGCGGCGCTGTATGAACCGCAGGCGCAGCCGGAGGATGAGCTGATGCTGCAGGGCGTGGTGGATTGCGCATTTGAGACGGAAAAGGGTCTGGTCATCGTGGACTTCAAGACTGACCGGATCACGGCGGCGGAGGCGGCGCAGCGGGCGGAGCGCTATCGTCCGCAGCTGAGCGCCTACAGCGAGGCGCTGAGCCGGGTGCTGGAGCTGCCGGTGGCAGAGATGCGGCTGTATTTCTTCGCTGCCGACTGTGAAGTGGAGCTGTGAGCGCATTTTTCCGTCCGGCCGTTGACAAATCGCGGCTTTTGATGCAAACTATAGGCAATTACAGAACCGGGGAGGGACGATCATGCGGCGAAAAGACAGAGAGCGGGATGAAGCCTTTGCTTGGTCGGTGCTGGAGCAGGCGCCCTACATCACGCTGTCCCTGACAGACAGGAGCGGCGCGCCCTATGCGGTACCCCTGTGCCAGGCAGCAGACCCGGCGCGGCGGGCGGTGTATTTCCACTGTGCCGGATCGGGCGAGAAGTGGGAACTGCTGAAGGACGGCGCCGAGGTGTGTCTGACGGCGGTGTCCCGGGCCGAGCCGGTACCGGGGGAGTTCACCATGGCCTATGCCAGCGCGGTGGCGCGGGGCCGGGCCGAGCTGGTGACGGAGCCGGAGGAAAAGCGCCGGGCGATGTATCTGCTGTGCCGGAGCTTTGACCCGGTGGGCATGGGACAGTTTGACACCTCCATGGAGCGGCTGGGCGGTATCACCCAGGTGATCCGCGTCGCGGTGGAGCAGCTGAGCGGCAAGGAAAACGCCGCCGGATGACAGCAAAACGTCCGATCACGAAAAACATCGAATAAGGAGAAGCTATGGCTTGCTATATTTTCGGCGCGGGGAGCTTTTACGGTCTGGATCACCGCCCCGCCCCGGAGGACTATGTCATTGCAGCCGACGGCGGCTGGCTGGCCTGCTGCAAGGCGGGAGTGCTGCCGGATCTGCTGCTGGGAGATTTTGACTCGCTGGAGTCGCCGCCGGATTTTCCGCATATCGTGCGGATGCCGGTGGAAAAGGACGACACCGATACCATGCTGGCGGTGAAGGCCGGGCTGGACAGAGACGAGACGGAGTTTCATATCTACGGCGGCATGGGTGGCCGCCGTACGGATCACACCATGGCCAACTTCCAGGCGCTGCTGTATCTGGCCCGCCGGGGTGCCCGGGGCTGGCTGTATGGCCAGGAGGAACGCTACACGGCCATCCACAACGGTACATTGCACCTTCCGGCCCGGAAGTCCGGCATCGTGTCCGTGTTCTGCCTGGGGGCGGATGTCCGGGGTGTGGAGATCAGCGGGGCGAAGTATCCGCTGCATGAGGCGGCGCTGTCGGCGGAGTTCCCGCTGGGCGTCAGCAACCACTTCGTGGGGGAGCCTGTGACCATATCCATTCAGGACGGAAGTCTTTTGATTGGCATAATTGATGAATGAAAAGGGAGCAAACAACATGAGAACTTACGCAAAACGGATCTCGGCTCTGCTGCTGGCGCTGATGATGCTGCTGTCTGTTACAGCCTGTGCCGCCCCGCAGAATGGCCCCGCCGGCGTGGCATTGCCGGTGGAGAACGGCGCTGAGCTGGGCGCGGGCAGCAAGACCCTGTCCGTGGAAGTGATCGACGCCGAGGGACAGAAGGTGTTCTTCACCGTTCACACCGCAAAGACCACCGTGGGCGAGGCCCTGCAGGAGCTGGGCATCATCGACGGCGATGAGGGCGACTATGGCCTGTACATCAAGTCCGTCAACGGCATCACCGCGGACTACCAAAAGGATGGCAGCTATTGGGCCTTCTATATCAATGGTGATTACGCGTTGACCGGCGCGGACATGACCGACATCCAGGAGGGCGTGGTGTACACCTTCCGGGTGTTGTACATGGTATCGGAATAAGGACAGGAAAGACGGGCACTTCGCCGGGAGCGGAGGCCCGTTCTTTTTTGTTGCCAATTCTGCCGCAGCGTGCTACAATGGAGACAGAATCGCAAGGGAGGGCTGCCGTTATGCTGTTGGCCATTGACATTGGCAATTCCAATATCTCCGTGGGGCTGTTTGATGAGAAGCGGGATCTGAAGTTCCTGTCCTCCATCGACACGGACAGCCGCAAGACGGCGGATCAGATCAGCATCGATCTGATGAACATCTTCACCCTGTACCACTATGACCTGCGGGACGTCAAGGGTGCGATCTTCTCCAGCGTGGTGCCGCCCATCAACTTCATGATGGCCAAGGCGCTGACCAGGCTGCTGGGCCGGGCCCCCATGATCGTGGGCCCCGGCGTGAAGACGGGGCTGAACATCCGCATGGAGATTCACAACCAGCTGGGCGCCGACCTGGTGGCCAACGCCGTGGCGGCCCTGGACAAATACCCCACACCCATTATCATGATCGACATGGGCACCGCCACGACCATCTCCTATATCTCCTCCCGGCGCAGCTATGAGGGCGGACTAATGTTCCCCGGCGTGCGGCTGAGTCTGGATGCTCTGTCCAATCACACGGCCCAACTGCCGGACATCTCGCTGCAGCGGCCCAAGAGCCTCATCGGAAAGAACACCGAGGACTGTATGCGCTCGGGTATCGTCTACGGCACGGCAGGTATGCTGGACGGCATCATCGACCGCATCCGGGAGACACTGCCGGAGGGGGAAACCCCCACCATCGTGGCTACGGGCAGCAACGCGCCGGTCATCGTGCGCTACTGTCGCAACAAGGTGCTCTATGACAAATATCTGCTGATGGAGGGCCTGTGGGATATCTATCAGAAGAATGTTTGAGAGGGGGAGAGTTCCATGCTGAACAGCCAGGGCTTCGACCTGTGGGCCGACGGCTATGACAGGAGCGTGCAGTGCAGCGAGGAGGCGGACAGCTATCCCTTTGCCGGGTACCGCCAGGTATTGGGGATGGTGTACCGGCTGATCCGGGAGAGAGAAGGCCATCGTGTGCTGGACATCGGCTTTGGCACAGCGGTGCTCTCCGGGCGGCTGTATCAGGAGGGCTATGACATCACGGGGCTGGACTTTTCGTCCCGGATGCTGGAGCTGGCCCGGGAGAAGATGCCCGGGGCCCGGCTGCTGCTGTGGGATTTCACCCGTGGCCTGCCACCGGAACTGGCAGGGGAGCGCTTTGATGCCATCGTGTGCACCTATGCAAGCCACCACTTGACGGATGATGAGAAGCCCGGCTTTATCCGCGGTCTGCTGGACTGCCTGACGCCCGGCGGACGGCTGCTGATCGGAGATGTGGCCTTCGAGACTCGGGAGCAGCTGGAGCGCTGCCGCCTGATGAGCGGCGACGAGTGGGACGAGGAGGAATACTACCCCGTGGTGGAGGAGCTGCGGCGGGACTTTCCCGCGCTGCGCGTCCTGCCCTGCAGCCACTGTGCCGCCGTACTAATATTTGAGAAAAATCTCTCATGAACCCCTTGCCAAAGGGGCGAGAGTTTTGTATAATAGCATCATATTGTAAAAAAAGGAGTTTTGTCCCATGATTGAATTTGCGTATGCTGCCACCACCGATACTGCCGGTTCCAGCGGCGGTATGGGTTCTACCATCCTGATGATCGTGGTCATGATCGCCATCTTCTACTTCCTGCTGATCCGTCCCGAGAACAAGCGGAAAAAGCAGGCGGACGAGATGCGCAGCGCTCTGAAGAAGGGCGACTGGCTGACCACCATCGGCGGCGTGTATGGCCGGGTCGTTTCCATCACCGACCGCACCGTGGTCATCGAGACCAGCGAGGATCGCGTCCGCGTGGAGTTCCTGAAGAGCGCCATCGGCTCCGTCGGTACCCTGGATGAGCAGGCTGCCGCCGCCCAGCGCGGCCGCAAGGCTGACAAGAAGGCCAAGGCCGAGGCTCAGGAGGAGCCCGCTCAGGTTGAGGAGCAGAACGACAGCACCGAGGAATAAGTTTCCGGCATAAAACAAGACCTTCCCCGCATAGGCTGAGACAAAAGCCAGGGGGAGGTCTTTTTATGTCTGTATGGCGGGTGATGGTAGAAAAACGCACATGGCTGGGGATCGGCGGAGCGCTGCTGACGGAGCTGCTTCTGCTGATGCTGGGCGCGCTGCTGACGCTGCGGTCGGTGCTGCCGGTGGATGGCACGATGACCTGGTGCTGCGTCAGCTGGGGCGCAGCGTCCTGCATAGGGGCCCGACTGGCCCTGCGGGGCAGGGATGAGGCGCGACTGCCGGTGGCGATGGCGGTGGCTGTGGGTACGTACCTGCTGAGCTGGGCCACAGCGCTGACGCTGGGCGATGCATCCTTTTCAAATGGTGGACTGCCGATCACCCTGTGCCTGCTGGGCGGGGCGCTGCTGGCGGGACTGTTGCCGACGAGGCTATCTATGGGGCGGCGGAGGAAGAAGCGTCCGGCGGCGTGGAAAAGAAGACGCTGAGGGGCTATGGTAAAATTCACAAAATTCTCATTTTGCAAAAAAAATCTTGACAAGACTGGTATACCAAACGTAATCAAGGCCGATGTCCAGATATGGTGGCGGCGACTGTGCACTGAACGCAATATCTTGCCGTTTGGGGCCGATGGGGGAGTATCATGACGGATGCGGTATTTTAAGTTTACATAATGCTGTTTACATAATAATTTAACATAATTGACAAAATTGAGCGGCCGGCGCAAAAAAACCTTGCAGAAGCGGAAAAAATCCCCTATATTAAAAGACGCCCCCTTCTGCGGCACTTATGACTTCTATCAGCGCGGCTCGTCTCATAGTATGAGATGAGGTGAATGTGCCAATGAAGCTGTTTCACGCAAGGCTGCCCGAACGACGTACGGTGGTGCTGGCGGTGCTGTGTCTGCTGTTTTGCATCGGGGCGGGACTGGGTTTCCTGGTCTGTCGGACGGTGATGCCACGGGATGGGCAGGAGCTGGAGACATATCTGCGGCAATACGCACAGATATCAGTCCAGGGCGGCGGGCCCGCCGCCTCTGTATTGAGCACGGCGGCCACCTATCTGCGCTATCCGCTGGCGGCGCTGCTGCTGGGCTTTACGGCCGCGGGGCTGGTTTTGCTGCCGCTGCTGTGGGTGGTGCAGGGCTTCTTTCTGTCGTTTTCACTGGCCTGCTTTGCCTCGGCCCTGGGGCGGAGCGGTGTGTATCTGGCGCTGGCGGCCTTTGGGCCCCGCTGCCTGTTTGTATTGCCCTGCACCCTGTATCTGACGGTGCAGGGTTTGTCCACCGCGGCGGCCCGGCGCGGCCAGCGGCTGGAGGGCTTTTCCTGGCGTCCCACGGGGCTGTGCTGCCTGGCGCTGCTGCTGGGCATTGCGCTGGAGCAGCGCATCGGCCCCGGCCTGCTGGGCCGGGTCATCGCCGGGGTACTATCCACATGAAGAAAGGGGGAGGCGTGTATGCCGGATCCGATCACACGATATCGCAACTATCTGGAACAGGAAAAGCGCGCCTCTGCCAACACGGTCAGCTCCTATCTGCGGGATCTGACGCAGTTTTCTGCCTGGCTGCTGGAGCAGGGGAGGGCGGATCTGCGGAAGGTGAAGCGGGAACAGGTAGACGACTACCTGGCCAGCCTCAGTGACCGGGGACGTTCTCCGGCCACAGTGTCCCGCTCGGCGGCCTCTCTGAAGTCCTTCTATAACTTCATGGTGCTCAGCGGCGCGATGAAGACGAACCCGGCCAAGGGCATCACCGCCGCGAAGCTGCAGCGCCACTGTCCGGAGGTTCTGACGGGCCGCGAGGTGGAGCTGTTTTTGGAACAGCCCAAGTGCGTGGATGAAAAGGGCTATCGGGATCACGCCATGCTGGAGCTGCTGTATGCCACTGGCATCCGGGTCACGGAGCTGATCGATCTGGACGTGGAGGACGTGAACCTCCCGGCGGCCTTTCTGCGTTGTCGGGGTGGCAGACAGGAGCGCATCATCCCGCTGTATCCCAGGGCGGTAAAGGCCCTGCAGGACTATATTCAGAGCATCCGTCCGCGCCTGGCCGACCGGGAGGAGACGGCGCTGTTCGTCAACATGAACGGGCGGCGCATGACCCGGCAGGGCTTTTGGAAACTGGTGAAGTACTACCAGGAGAAGGCGGAGATCAATAAGGACATCACGCCCCACACCCTGCGTCATTCCTTTGCGGTGCATCTGCTGGAAAACGGCGCGGATCTGCGCTCCATCCAGGAGATGCTGGGCCATGCGGATATCTCATCCACGCAGATCTACGCACAGATCATCAAGCAGCGCCTGCAGGAGGTATATCGCAAGGCGCACCCCTTGGCATAAATCACACAGCGCAGTTTTTTGCTGCGCTGTGTTGCTTTTTCTTCGAACATTTGTTATAATGAGTCCATTAAAAGGTGGAGGAGCATCTATGCGCATTTTGGGCATTGACCCCGGCGTGGCCACGGTGGGCTTTGGCGTCATCGATGCCCAGGCGGGGCAGCAGCAGATGATACAGTACGGGGCCATCACCACCCCGGCGGGGCAGCCCCTGGCCGCCCGGCTGGTGCAGATTGCAGCCGATCTGGAGACGCTGATCCACCAGTTCCAGCCGGATGAGATGTCCATTGAGGAGCTGTTTTTCAGCAAAAATATCACCACCGGCATCGCCGTGGCCCACGCCCGGGGTGTTATTTTATACACCGCCGAGCGGCTGCAGTTGCCAGTGTATGAGTACACGCCCATGCAGGTCAAGCAGGCCGTGGTGGGCTATGGCCTGGCGGACAAGCATCAGGTCATGGATATGACCCGACGGCTGCTGCAGCTGAAGGCCATCCCGCGGCCCGATGACGCCGCCGATGCACTGGCCATCGCCATGTGTCACGCCCGCAGCGCCACCAGTCTGCTGCGGCGGAAGGATCCCCAGGTAAAGGAGACCGTGTGATATGTTTTACTATGTGCAGGGCCCCGTGGCCGAGACCGGCGCGAATCTGGCCGTGATCGACTGCGGCGGCGTGGGCTATGCCTGCGCCACCACCAACTATACCCTCGCCCAGTTGAAAAAAGGGGAGAGAGCCAAGCTCTATACCTACCTCCACGTGCGGGAGGATATTTTTGAGCTGTATGGCTTCGCCTCCCAGGGGGAGCTCAACAGCTTCAAAATGCTCATCGGCGTATCCGGCGTGGGGCCCAAGGCTGCCCTGGCCATCCTGTCCTCCACCACGCCCCAGAACCTGGCCCTGTCCATCGTCACCGGCGACGAAAAGGCTCTGATGGCGGCCCCGGGCATCGGCAAGAAGATCGCCCAGCGCATCATTCTGGAGCTGAAGGACAAACTGGCCAAGGAGCAGAGCAGCTTCTCCACCCAGAGCGGCGGCATGGTACCCGTGTCCCTGCCGGGGGACAAGAGCGGCGAGGCAGCTGCGGCGCTGGCGGTGCTGGGCTACGGCTCCCAGGAGATCGGCGCGGCGCTGCGGGGTATCGACATGGACGCCCTGCCGCTGGAGGAGATCATCCGTCAGGCGCTGAAGAAAATGGTACGCTAAGGAGGGGAAACCGTGAGCATCGACTTTGGAACGGAACTGTACGAGGAGCCGCTGGTTTCCAAGAGCTTCCTGCCGGAGGACAGCGCGGAGCTGTCGCTGCGCCCCCACACCCTGCGGGAGTACATCGGCCAGCAAAAGGCCAAGGAGAACCTCTCCATCTTCATCGAGGCGGCCCGCCGCCGGACGGAGCCCCTGGATCATGTGCTTCTCCACGGCCCCCCGGGCTTGGGCAAGACCACGCTGGCTGGCATCATTGCCGCGGAGATGGGTGTCAATATCCGCATCACCTCCGGCCCGGCCATTGAGAAGCCCGGCGACCTGGCGGCGCTGCTGACCAACCTCAGTGAAAACGACATCCTCTTTGTGGATGAGATCCACCGGCTGAACCGCTCCGTGGAGGAGATCCTCTATCCTGCCATGGAGGATTATGCCATTGATATCATCATCGGCAAGGGCCCCTCGGCCAACTCCATCCGTCTGGATCTGCCCAAGTTTACCCTCATCGGGGCCACCACCCGGGCCGGGCAGCTGTCCGCGCCGCTGCGGGATCGCTTCGGCGTTACGCTGCGGCTGGAGCTGTATACGCCCCAGGAGCTGGCGGAAATCGTCACCCGCAGCGCCGGGATACTGAATGTGCCCATCGAGGCGGAGGGGGCCCTGGAGATCGCCCGGCGCTCCCGGGGCACGCCCCGCATCGCCAACCGGATGCTGCGCCGGGTACGGGACTTTGCTCAGGTCAAGGGCGACGGTACCATCACCCGCCAGACGGCGGACATGGCCCTGGCCGCTCTGGAGATCGACTATCTGGGCCTGGATCCGGTGGATCGCCGGATGCTGCGGGCCATTATTGAGAACTACAGCGGCGGCCCGGTGGGTCTGGAGACCCTGGCCGCCACCATCGGCGAGGAAGCGGTCACTCTGGAGGACGTGTACGAGCCGTATCTGATGCAGCTGGGCTTTTTGACCCGCACCCCCCGGGGCCGCTGCGTCACCCGCAAGGCCTATGAGCACCTGCACATGGACTTCATGGGACAGGAGCAGCTGGAGCTGTAAATCATACGAATAGGAGACTTTTATCATGGGAAAACTGTTTGGCACGGATGGCATCCGCGGTATCGCGGGCCAGACGCTGACGGCGGAGCTGGCCTATCATGTGGGACAGGCGGTGACCGCCGTGTTGAAGCAGGAGAAGGGCGGACGTCCGCTGATCACCATCGGTAAGGACACCCGTATCTCCTCGGATATGCTGGAGACGGCTCTGATGGCCGGTATCTGCTCTGTGGGCGGCGACGTCATGCCCCTGGGTACCATTCCCACCCCGGCGGTGGCCTTCCTGACGGTGCGGCAGCAGGCGGACGCCGGTATCGTGATCTCCGCCTCCCACAATCCCTTTGCCTATAACGGCATCAAGGTGTTCAACGGTCAGGGCTACAAGCTGTCCGATGCCATGGAGGCGCGGGTGGAGGAGCTGATTGAGCAGCACACCGCGCTGACGCCCGCCGTGGAGGATGGCATTGGCCGCCGGCTCCACGGGATGCACGCGCAGCGCGACGCCTATGTGGAGCATCTGCTGAGCAGTATCGACTGCGACCTGACAGGCCTGCGGGTGCTGGTGGACTGCGCCAACGGCGCCGCCTGCACCACTGCGCCGGAGTTGTTCGCGGCCCTACCGCTGACGGCGGACTTTATCCACACGAAGCCTGATGGCATCAACATCAACAACGGCTGCGGTTCCACTCATATGGACTCCCTGGCGGCTGCCGTGGTGTCCGGCGGCTACGATCTGGGCATCGCCTTCGACGGCGACGCCGACCGCTGCCTGCTGGTGGATGAGCTGGGAAATACCATCGACGGTGACAAGGTCATGGCGGCCTGTGCCTCCGAGCTCAAGAGCCAGGGTAAGCTCTCCGGCAACACCGTGGTGGCCACGGTGATGTCCAACCTGGGCCTGCACGAATACTGCCGGGAGAACGGGCTGGAGCTGGTGTGCACCGCCGTGGGTGACCGCCACGTGCTGGAGAAGATGCTGGAGTGCGACTACGCCATCGGCGGCGAGCAGTCGGGCCACACCATCTTCCGGGACTATGCCACCACCGGCGACGGCGAGCTGACAGCCCTGCAGTTCCTGCAGACCCTGCGCCGCAGCGGCGTTTCCGCCTCGCAGCTGGCCGCCCGCTGCCCCCAGTATCCCCAGGAGCTCATCAATGTGACCGTGCCCCACACCGGCGGCGTTAAGGAGCGCATCATGGCGGACGAGTCCCTCTGGCAGGAGACCCGCCGCTGGGAGGAAAAACTGGGCGGGCAGGGCCGCATTTTGATCCGCCCCTCCGGCACGGAGGCCCTGATCCGTGTGATGGTGGAGGCGAAAACCACAGAAACTGCCCATGAAGTGGCATCCTCTTTGGCTGAATTCATAAAAAACCTGTGATTTTTGTCACAGGATACACAAAATTTTTCAGACCACTTGACAAATTATTTAGTGAAAAGGTATAATGACTATGGCAAAAGAGGCTGAATTCTCCTATGCGTATCTGGAGAGCCTGTCCGACGAGGCGCTGTGTGCCGCCATCGGCAGCCAACAGCGTTTGGCTGAGGCGGTTTTGGCCGACAGATACCTCCGCCTGGTTCGCTCCTGCGCCCGTCCGTTCTTTCTGGTGGGCGGCGACAGCGAGGATCTGATCCAGGAGGGAATGCTGGGACTGATCAAGGCCATGCGCGCTTATGACCCTGCCCGCGGCACCTCTTTCCATACCTTCGCAGAAACCTGCATCCGCAACTGTCTGCTCAGTGTTATCAAGCAGTCGGCTGCCGATAAAAACGTACCCCTTAATCAATCGATCCCCTTGAATCCCTCCGATCCCATCGTCGATTTCCCTTTCGCGCAGGTCGATCCGGAGCATATTGTGATCGACAGAGAAATGACTGCCATTCTGCTGGAGAACACCCGCAAACAGTTGTCCGATTTCGAGGAAAAGATTTTAGGGTTATATTTAGATGGTCTTACCTATGGTGAGATCGCGAAAACTGTTGGCAGGCCCATCAAATCCGTGGACAATGCCGTACAGCGGATCCGCCGCAAAGTCGACAAGGTCGTGCGGCAACTTTCATCCGGCGATATCAGCAAAGGCTGAACGCAATATATATTTCTCAAAGAGAGGGTAAAATCATGTACGAAGACAAGACTTTGGTTTGCAAGGAGTGCGGTAAGGAGTTCGTGTTCACCGCCGGTGAGCAGGAGTTCTATGCTGAGCGCGGCTTCCAGAACGAGCCCCAGCGCTGCAAGGCCTGCCGTGACGCTCGCAAGAACGCCGCTCGTGGCCCCCGTGAGTATTTCACCGCTGTCTGCGCTTCCTGCGGCGGCGAGGCCAAGGTTCCCTTCGAGCCCAAGAGCGATCGTCCTGTGTATTGCAGCGACTGCTTCGCCAAGATGCGCGAGAACGGCTGAATCATCAGTTAAAACTCAGGATAAATGGCGGCCCGTAATGGGCCGCCATTTTTTGCAAATTATGACCTTTGATGACTGCGTGTCCTCATCCTTCTCAGTTAGCCTGAAGCCTCCATCAAAGGCGAGGACATAGTTGTTTCCGCTCACAAATGCACGTAAGCTCCAAATCACCTATTTTTCAAACACCAGCGAGAAGGCGGCGTACGATTCACGGCGCTCTATGAGGCAGAGGCCCTGCTCCAGGCAAAGGCAGGTGATGCTCTCACAGCTCTGGCTACCCTGCTTGACAATGCCGTAGGTGGTGTGCACCGTCTCGCCGCCGATGTCCACGGACAGATCCACCAGGAAGGGCTCCGGGTATGCGGAGGCCACCGGGCTGTCCCAGATATGCAGGCTGCCGCCGGGGCGCAGAACGCGGGCTGCCTCGGCCAGGGCGCGCCGCTGCGTATCCCTGTCCATATACAGCAGGGTATAGAAGCAAGTGACATGGTCGAAGGTACCGTCGGGAAAGGTCAGTGCAGTGGCATCCATCAGCAGCTTGTGGCAGGTGTCCGGCGCTTCCGCCAGCTCGTCGGCACGGTTATCGATGGCCGTTACCTGCCCGCCATACAGACGACCAATGATCCCTTCGCCTCCGCCGCCAATGTCCAGAATGGATCCGGTGCAGGTTTTTCTCAGCGAAATGTGTATCATGTAGCCTCCTGCGGTGCGCATTTGCGCACTTTTCTCCTGTAGCGCGGAGCGTCCATGGGTACTTCCTCCAGAGGCTCCAGTGTACCCTGCTCGATCAGATGCTCCAGCCGCAGCGTCAGCCAGGCATCGCTGGTATTTGGCTGTGCATTTAGCACCTCGGCGATCAGGACGGACATGGAGAAGCGCTCCGGTTGATGCTCCAGCGCCCGGAGGATATCCGGGTCATAGAGCGTTGCCGCCGCACTTACAGGCCGTCCATCTACAGCGGCCCGCAGCGGCGTATTCTCCGCCTGAAGCCGCTGCCACGTCTCTGCGCAGTCCGACAGGAGGGCAGGGGAGGCCACCCGCTGCCGGGGTAGATGGCGGCCCCACGCACCGGGAGAAACCTCACCCCAGCCTCGTCCGGACTCCTGCAGCTCCAGCAGATAGATACCGCTTTCGTGGCTTCGAGGCTGCAGCTGAGCCAGCAGCCAACACAGGCCGCACAGCTCGTCCGGCTGCGTGCTATACCATATACGCAGCGGCTCACCGGCATTGTAGGCGGCGGTGACGGCGGTAAGCGCCGCACCGGCGGCCTGCAGCTGCTCCGCAGCCCGCGGATGGGCCGTATCCGAATCCCAGACCGCATACAGCTCAGCCTCCGGGATGTTTACAGGGTTTCCTTGATGCGCTGGGCGATCTGGTCGGCGGTGAGGCCGTATTCCCGCAGTACGTCGGCCGCCTTGCCGGACTGGCCAAACTGATCGTTGATACCGATCTTGCGGAACTTGCAGCAGACCTTGCCCATGAGCACATCGGCTACGGCGTCGCCCAAGCCACCGATGACGCTGTGCTCCTCCACGGTGATGACGTTGCCGCACTTCTGCGCCCACTCGGTGACGCTGGTGGCGTCGATGGGCTTGATGGTATGGACATTGATGACAGCGATGTCGATGCCCTCGGCAGCCAGCAGCTTTGCGGCCTCCAGGGCCTCATTGACCATCAGGCCGCAGGCGAATACCGCCGCATCCTTGCCCTGGCGCAGAACGTTGGCCTTGCCGATCTCGAAGGGATAGTCCTCCTCGAATACCGGGGTGGCCAGGCGGGCCAGGCGCATATAGGCGGGGCCCTGGAATTCGGCCAGAGCGAAGGTAGCTTTGCGGGCCTCCTTGGCATCGGCGGGAACGATGACGGTCATGCCGGGGATCAGGCGCATGAGGCCGATGTCCTCGATGGCCTGGTGGCTGCCGCCGTCCTCGCCCACGGACACGCCGGCGTGGGAGCAGCAGATCTTCACGTTGAACTTGGGATAGGCGATGGAATTGCGGATCTGCTCATAGGCCCGGCCTGCACCGAACATGGCAAAGGTGGAGCAGAAGGGGACAAGGCCCATGGTGGACAGGCCTGCGCCGATGTTCATCATGTCCGCCTCGGCAATGCCGCAGTCGAAGAAGCGCTGGGGATAGGCGGCCTTGAAATGCTTGGTCATTGTGGCACCGGCCAGATCCGCGTCCAGCACCACGATCCTGTCGTTGGCGGCACCCAGCTCTACCAGAGCCTTGCCGTAGGCCTCGCGGGTCGCAATTTTTTCACTCATGCTCTCAGTCCTCCAATTCCTTCAAAGCCTGCTGACGCTGTTCCTCGTTGGGCGCCTTGCCGTGCCAGCCCACCTGGCCCTCCATGAAGGAGACACCCTTGCCCTTGACGGTGTGGGCCAGGATGCACTTGGGCTTGCCGGGCACCGCCGGGGCGCTGAAGGCAGCCTGGATGCTGTCCATATCGTGGCCGTCGATTTCGTGCAGGTCGAAACCAAAGGCACGCAGCTTGGCAGGCAGATCGCCCAGGGACAGCACCTCGTCGTTGGAGCCATCGATCTGCAGGCCGTTGTTGTCGATGATGACGGTCAGGTTGTCCAGCTGATAGTGGGCAGCGGCCATGAAGGACTCCCAGATCTGGCCCTCCTGGCACTCACCGTCGCCCAGCAGGGCGTAGACCTTGCAGTCCTGGCCCTGGAGCTTGGCGCCCAGCGCCATGCCCACGGCGATGGAACAGCCCTGACCCAGGGAACCGGTGGAGGCATCCACGCCGGGCACCTTCTTGCAGTCGGGGTGGCCCTGGAGGATGCTGTGGAGCTGGCGGAAGTTTTTGAACTCATCCCGGCTGATAAAGCCCATTTCGGCCAGCACCGCATAGTAGCAGGGGGCCGCATGGCCCTTGCTGAGTACAAAGCGATCCCGCTGCGGGTCATCCGGCTGCTTGGGATCCACCCGCAGGTGGTTGAAAAACAGGCAGGTCATCAGATCCGCCGCGGACAGAGAGCCGCCCGGGTGGCCGCTGCCGGCGTTGGCGGTCATATTGATGATGTCGCGCCGTACCTGCTTGCTGACACTGGAAAGTTCTGCGGTATTCATGAGAAACCTCCATTCAAATATTTTACCGTCTTTAGCGTATCGCATCCCGGGGAAAAAGTCAATGCCCCCGGGGAAAAAGCGGAAAATTTCCAGGGCAGGGAAGGGGACTACTCCTGAGAGGGGTCTGTTTTCCCTTTGATCTTCACGCGTGACAAGGGATTTGCCTTTGCAGCCACGCGCAGCGCCTCGTTGTCGATGTGGGTATAGATCTCCGTGGTGTTCAGGTGCTCATGGCCCAGTACCTCCTGTACCGCCTTCACGTCCACGCCGTTTTGCAGCATCAGCGTGGCGGCGGTGTGGCGCAGCTTATGGGAGGAGTATTGGCTGCTGTCCAGCCCCGCGTGGGACAGGTGCTTTTTCACCAGTGTGTTCACCATGGAGCGGCTGATGCGGCGGTTCTGGCCCGACAGGAACAGCGCGTCCCGATCTGGCCCGGTGATGGGCCGCCGTACCGCCAGCCAGCCCTCCAACGCGTCCTGACAGGCCTGGTTCAGATAGACGATGCGTACCTTGTTGCCCTTGCCCAGCACCCGCAGCGCCTCGCCGTGGATATCGGTAAGATTCAGTCCGATGAGCTCAGAGATCCGCAGGCCGCAGTTGAGAAACAGCGTCAGAATACACAGGTCGCGCTCCCGGTTGGGGCCGTCCACGGCTTCCAGCAAGGCGATGCTTTCGTCCAGCGTCAGATAGCGGGGCAGGTTTTTTTTCAGCTTGGGGGAATCGATATCCTTGACGGGGTTGTTCTCCAGCAGGTGCACTTTGTTGCAGAGGTAGCCATAAAAAGAGCGGATGGTGGCCAGCTTCCTGGCCCGGGAGTTGGGGTTCAGACCCCGGCCGGAGCGGTCGCTGTTGGGATGCAGCACGCGGTCGCGGCTGAGATAGGCCATGTAGCCATAGACCTCCGTCAGTGTCACGGAGCCCACAAAATCCAGATCAATGTCCCGGATATCCACGGTGTCCATGGGATGCTGCTGCAGCGCCGGGTCGCGGGACCACTTCAAATAGCGGAAGAAGTTCCGCAGATCCAGATAGTATTCGTCCACCGTCCGGCGGGAGTGGGCCTTGATGGTCTCGTGATAGGCCAGAAAATCCAGCAAGACAGCGGGGGAGTCGGCGCGGTAATCCATGTG
This sequence comes from uncultured Oscillospiraceae bacterium, assembly GCA_964624925.1. Classification (GTDB taxonomy): domain Bacteria; phylum Bacillota; class Clostridia; order Oscillospirales; family Oscillospiraceae; genus Vescimonas. The sequence continues at coordinate 28,573 of CAZUYE010000016.1, forward strand.
CGGCACCTCACTTTCTATGGCACTATCGTACCGCATTCAGGGGAAAAAGTAAAGTCGTTACGGCAAAGTCAGGGCGTAAATACAGCTGTCGTAGCATATTTCCATGTGATATTTCTGAAAGTGGCTCTGCCGCTGCGGCGTAATAGCCGATATCATAGCTGCGGCCATTGTCCTCGTCAAATCACATCTGCGTCAAAAAAGGCAGATCTGCGGAACAGCAGTTCCGGATCGTGATCCGTTGTCCGTGCAGCGGAAGTACAATCTTCACGGGTCATACATCTCGCTTTGTATGCTTGGATCCCGAAGTGGTCTAAGATCTTCAATAGCTTCAAATAGGGGACATTCACGATTGAACAAAATAAAAACAATTTTTAGATCCTCTGGTCGAAACAATAGACTCCCGGTGCAGCTGCCGGGGGTCTGTTATTTTTCCTTCTATGCCGATCGTATCGAAGACCAGGGAAAGCGTGTCCTTGTACTTCGTAGAAGTACCAGGACGCGCTTTCCCGTGTGTCTCGCTGGCGGCCGAAGGCCGTACCCGGTGCCGTCCTGGATCCGTTCCTGCTTGGTGTCCTCATGGCCGCAGCCATCCATTCCGACGCTCGATCAGATGCCATTTTCTGGAGGTGCTGCCGGGTATGAAATCCCCCCTTATAATATTGGGGATTTCATATGCAAATTTGTCGTGTTAGCCTTTGGATTTTACTCCTCGTTTTTCTCGTTTTCGACTGGCCAGTCGAGGCCGCGAGGAAGTCCCAGAAGATAGTCCGCGCTCACGTTGTAGTGCTCGCAAAATTTGGCCAGGTAGTCAATGGGAGGGACGTTTACACCGGTTTCGTATCTTGCGATTTGTACCTGGTGGCACCCCAAAGCTTTTGCTAATTTTACTTGTGATTCGCCGTGGCTGTTTCTGACGTCAATCATTCTTTGTATCATTTGTCCGATTCACCTTTCTTTTGTTTGTTTGTTCTTGACAGGTTATAACAAATATGTTATAGATATGGCATATAACACTTGTGTTATAGATTTCTTTTTGTGCTGAAAAAAATGTGTGATGAAAAAGAGGAGTGTAAAAGATGGTAAAAGAAAAAGAAAAAAAGGTGCAGTTAGGAATTACTTTGGAGAAGACGGCTTATGACAAGCTCAAGGTGTTGGCTTCCCGCGATTCTCGATCCTTTAACAATTTTGTTAATCTTATCTTGGGGCAGTATTTGGATGCGTTGGATCTTTCAGGCCGCTTTGGATCACGCCCTGGTTCTGAGTGATGGATTCACCGGATGATATCCAGCGTGCCTTAGAACGGCTTCTAAGCCCCGTAGAAGGCCGTATGGAGTTGGTGGTGACGTATCGCCGCTATGATGATTACGTTGCCTATGAACGTGAGCTGAGCGCTCTGAGAGCTAAATGCACGCGCTTGGAGCGTGATATTCATCAGTGGTATCTTATGGGGGCCCGGTTTTTGGAAGAAACCGATGAGGTATATCGGTTACAGAAGTTGCTTCAGAAACACAACATTTCGTTCTGAGTAGGGAGGAGGGGAAATATGGCGGCTGGTAGGCGTTCTGTGTCTGTTCCATCTGGTGTGATCCCGTACGGGGATCATGTCCAGGTCGGTGATCTGGTCTATTCCCTGGATAAGTGCCGTCCCCGTTTCCCTCTTAAATGGCAGCAGCTCCGTCTCCGTCAAGGTGATAAGCCGCTTCCTCTGACGGATGATAATGTTCGTAAAGCGGTTTTTGAGAGCTTTATTGAGCCGTTATATTTGCTCCCTGGTGTACACGCTTGTATCCTGGATGGGCCGGTCAGTCGTGCCTTTGGCTTGCATTTCTGGGCTTATGAGGGAGTTCGTATTGTTCTTCAAAAGTTTAAGCCTTTTGGTGCTACGGATTTTAATTATTCCTTGGTTCTTGAGTTCAATCCTAATAAGCATATGGATAATCCCATACTGTTACCGTTTATCCAGCTGCTTAAAAGTAAGTTTGAACAAGACCGTTCTGGCTTTACTTGGTCTTTGACTCGCCTGGACTATGCCCTGGATATTCCTCGTCCTATCTCGGAGGTGCGGTTGTTGAGCCGTAAACAGGGGAGTAGTTACCTGGGTACCTACTATTTCGGTATGCGCGGTCAGACTGGCTATACCCGTGTTTACGATAAGCGTAAAGAATTGTCGGAAAAGTTCCATGTCGATATTGGTAGGGAAGTGACCCGTGTGGAGTATGAGCTACATGGTGGTACGCCCTTCCATATGGATCCTCCGTTTTTGCTGGGCGATCTTGGCCGGTATGAAGTGCTCCGATATGTACCCATGAATGATTGGCCTGTCGCGCTCCGTACATTTGATTATCGTACTGCTGCGAGAATCAAAAAGCAGTGCCTTATCCCGGTTCCGTTTGATCCTACGATCTTCGACGGCCTCCAGCAGCGCTTGCTGGATCACCTGGGTCTGACGGCTGAGACCAATTGTGATCATGCTGAGAAGCGTGCCCTGGATGCCTACGAAGTTGAACGGGATGCCCAGGCGCTGGAGCTGGAGCAGATGATGTCCTGGCTGAGTAAGCAAGTAGGCGAAAATGATTAATTTCTGTTCGGTATACATCTTCCTCCGTCGTGGTCGGCCGCGCGATTATATCGCGGCCGACCACGACAACACACGAACGATATAAGACAAGAGGTTAAGAAAAAATGAAAACAGTTTCGAGAGGAGCAAACAAAGTGCATATTAATCTTTGTGCCCTGCATTTGTTGCCGGATTGTGGCGTTTCTTATGCGATGCACTTGGCGCGTATGCTGTCCGCTAAAACGCTGGAGGAAATAACCACTGAGTTAACTGCTGTGATGTCTGACGACAATTTGGATAATCCTTCCGTTTGTGAGCTGTCTGAGTTTTCCGGTTACTTGGCTCGGCATTTGCCCGGAACTTGTGAAAAGCTTCTTACTTGATATTGCAACAAATTGGTGCCACTCTTCTCCAAAAGGTGAGTGGAGATATGATTGAACAAAATAAAAATTTTGTTCAATGTGGTGGAGGGTATTTGTGAAAAAAAGCCCGGAGCGGCTGGCTGACCATATCGGGCCCATGTGGGCCGCATGGCCTGGCTTGACTGCCTGGCTCGCTGTGCTTGGCCGCGTGGCTTGCACAGATGCCTGGCGGTGTCTACTCAGCAACGCTCCGGACGCTGTTTGATTTTGCAAAAGTAATCTGCCTGGCACTTTAAGCCCACGGACGGATTACTCCGCGACACTCCGTACTTGATATATCCGTCCGCTGTGTGCTCCCACAAGCGCACGATGCGGATTCAGACATAAGCAGCCGCCTTACGGCCTGCCCCAGTTTTCCAGATACTCTTCCAGACACAGGCCAGACTCGTAGATGTCCTGGGCGTACTCTTTGCCGACATATCGATAATGCCATGGCTCATATACGATTCCGGTGATATCCGTCTTGCTCGTGGGATAGCGCAGGATGAAGCCATACTTCCAGCTGTTTTCCATCAGCCATTTCTGCACGGCGGTGTTCTCTTGGTTGTTGTCCAACAGCTGATAGGAGATATCCACGATATCCACCGCCAGGCCCAGCTGGTGCTCGCTGGTACCCGGCACAGCCACCTGACGGCCGGCCTTTTCCCGGGCCTCCTCGGGGCCGTAGCCCTGGTTTGTCCACTCCGCCACCTTGTTGTTAAACAGCAGCTCCTGGAAGTTCTGTGTCCGGTAGGCGGAGCAGATCACCGGCGTCAAGCCGGCAGCGGAACAGTCACCGATCATCTCCATCAGTGCGTCATAGCAGCGCCGATCAATCTCCAGCCCGTTGGGCAGCGTCATCAGCTCCACGGACCAGCTCTCCGGCACCTGATTCCAGGGGTTCACCAGAGTCAGGATCTCCGGAATGGGTTCCGGTTCCGGCTCTGGTTCCGGCTCCGGATCGGGAGTCTGGGGTTCATCGGAAACGGGTGTGTCCGGTACGGGATCGGGCTTCTCTGAGGGCGCATTACCCATCGCCATGGCCAGCCAGATGCCCAGGATCGTCACCACGCACAGAAGTGCGATCCACAGCCAGCGATTGCTGCGCTTTTTATTTTCTGCCTCGCGCTTGGGCGCGTATTTTTCGTGGGTGCTCATAAAAAACCTCCTTGGTCAACGGTGCTTCAGCCGCGCTCCCGCTCAAAGCTCAGATAGCGGGTACCCTGAAAGGTTAGTCGGCCATAATCGCCCTCCATCAGAAGCCCGTATTCCTGCCCGGGCAGCTGCAGCTCCATGCGGTCACCGCTCTCCACCTGGAAGGTCACATAGTGGCGGGTGGACGTATAATCGTGCATTGAGTCATTTGCGGAGCGGTGATGGGATATGTCCTGCCGCCGGGAGATCACGGTGGCCATGACCGTCAGGCGGGGCGATTGGTTGTTTTTATGCCAACGCTTGGTACCGCGCACGAAGGTCGAAATAAACACAACCAGAAACAGGCCGAATACCAGGAAAAAGAAAATGGGAAAAATGGTAAAGATCAGATCCATATAGCCTCCTCCCTGCTGTACCGGAGCGATCAGCCCCGCAGCGTGGGCGGATAGGTGCCGTTCTGGTGCAGGCGCTGCAGCTCCTGGGCCACGGCCTGGCGATCCTCATGATAGGTCATGCCGAACCAGCGATCCGCCGAGTGCAGCACGGACACGGACAGCTCACCGCTCTGCAGCAGCTCCCCCACCATGTTGGGCAGCAGACATTCCGCCTTCAGTTCCTCCGGGGACAGGCCGCGGAGGAAATCGTTCAAATACTGCTCCATCCGCGCAAAAATGGACGGTGTGAAGCCCCAGAAGTTCATGGACACCGGCGTATCCGCCGCCAGCTCATGGTGCTGGCCGTCCGCCACGTCGGCAATGCTGCCGTCCGGGAAAAGTTGGATCTTCAGCGTCTCGTGGATGCCCTGCAGATGGCCGTCCTCCACTCGGCATACGCCGCGGGACACGGTGCCGTGGGCGCTGACGGTGTTCTTCAGCAGATAGCCCACCATGGTGGCCTTACCCTGCTGCGGCAGGCGGCCCAGCTCCTGATACATGGCCCGGTAGGCGTCCACACCGTAGTAGTCATCGGCGTTGATGACGCAGAAGGGCTCCTGGACATAGGGCCGGGCGCAGAGCACGGCATGGGTGGTACCAAAGGGCTTGGTGCGACCCTGGGGCACGGTATAGAATTCCGGAAGACTGCTGTAATCCTGTACGGCATAGCACACCTCGACGGGCTGGCCGTCCTTGGCCATGCAGCGGGTAATGCGGTCGCCGCAGAGGCGGCGCATCAGCTCCACCATGTCGGACTTGATGATGAAAACGATCTTGGTAAAGCCGGCGCGGATGGCATCATGAATGGAGTATTCCATCAGGATCTCGCCGCCGGGGCCCACGCCGTCCACCTGCTTATTGCCACCATAGCGGGAACCGAGCCCCGCCGCCATAATAACAAGAGCTGCCTTCATCTTTCTTTTCCTCCTCATTCCGCCGGACTTCCCGGTCTTTTTATCATTATACCACAGTTTTCACGGTGCTTCAACCATTTCAGTGAATTAATAGATCCCTCCGGCGTTTAGCGCCGAAGGGACCATGTCAGCAGCGAGCAAGTCTGTAAGCCGGGTTCTGTATTTGACAGTCATCTATCTAAGCGCAGCGTTGCCGCTGCGCTTCAGCCACCCCGGGAGCGGACGGGCCGCCCTATTGCTCCCATAGCGGTGTTGCTCCGGATAGAGTTTACAGCATCGGACACTCTCGAGCCGATGGGTGAGCTCTTACCTCGCCTTTCCACCCTTACCTCATACGAGGCGGTATATCTCTGTTGCACTTTTCCTGAAGTCGCCTTCGGCGGGCGTTA
>CAZUYE010000017.1:0-32141 GCA_964624925.1 uncultured Oscillospiraceae bacterium
CGAAGGTGGGCAGGGGAGCATCTTTAAAGGTGATGCCGAGGATGACCAGCAGCACCACAAAGACGCCCAGCGCAACAAAATACGCTATCTTGGTACTTTTCTTTTCCATTTGAGTGATTTACCTCCTCAAGATTTGGTGTCCCTATTCTAACTGTTTCCGACACTCTTTGTCAAGTTCTTAGCAAGCATTTCCATTATTTTAACAAATTGTGAACTAATAATTTTATCTTTTTCACAAATCATAAGCGCACTTTTCAAAACGTACAGACAAAACTTTAACAAGTGCCCACCGTGGGGCGCACAGGGGGTAAAAAAAGGCCCCTCACGGAGGAGGGGCTCTTTTAGGTATGGGGTTATTCGCCTGTGTGCTCTGCGTCGCCGGGCTCCGGGAGGGGTTCCGGCTCTGCCGGGGCTTCGATGGGGGCCTCGGCGGGCACCTCGGCCGGTTCAGCCGGGGCCTCTGCCGCCGCCTGGCGGGCGGCCACCTGGTTGACATACAGCTCCTCCGGCTTGTGGGGGTGGAGCTTGATGTGCCAGAACAGCAGCACCAGGGCGGCGATCATCATCAGCAGGCTCAGGGCCTGGGAGACCCGGATGGGCTCGCCGGCGATGGTCCAGTTGAACAGGTACAGGCTGTCTGTCCGCAGACCCTCGATCCAGAAGCGGCCCACGCCGTACCACAGCAGGTAGAAGCAGGTGTTCTCGCCGTCGAAGCGCCGGGCTTTGGACACCACGAGCACGATCAGCAGCAGACCAATGAGGTTCCACAGACTCTCATACAGGAAGGTGGGGTGCACCTCCACCAGGGCGCCAGAGGCGGTGGTCAGCTGCATACGCCAGGGCAGCGTGGTCTGCTCGCCGAAGGCCTCGCGGTTCATGAAGTTGCCCCAGCGGCCAACGGCCTGCCCGATCAGCAGGCCCATTACTACCAGATCCATCATGGCGCCCAGCTTGATGCCACGGGAGCGGCACAGGATCAGGGCCAGGATGGCGATGGCGATGACCGAGCCATAGATGGCCAGGCCGCCGTCCCAGATGGCGATGGCCTTGCTGAAGCTGAAGTTGCCCTGACTGTCCCTGAACTGATCCATGTAGAACAGGATGTAATACAGCCGCGCGCCCACGATGGCGCTGGGGATGCCCCACAGGAGGCCGTCCAGCAGATCCTCCTCGCGGATGCCGTATTTTCTGCGCTCCCGCATACACCACCAGATAGCCAGCAGCATACCCAGGGCGATGAGGATGCCATACCAATATATTCCGTTGCCCACATCGATGGCTTTGGCGCTGATGTTGAAGCTCCAGTCCCCGAAGAGGCCCGGGAAACGGATGGGGCTGTCGGTCATGATTTTCATAGGGTGCCTCCTTGCTCAGAAATCTGTGGGGCCTATTATAGCACGTTTTTTTTTCGTTGAAAAGCCCCTGTTCGCCGGGGAAAGCGGAGAAACGCGTAATTTTCCCTGTTCAAGCGGCCGGGACTGTGCTATAATGAGCCAAACACAACACAGGAGGAACGAGCCATGCTGCTTTTCACCCACGCACATATCAAGCCCATCACTGCCCCGGAGCTGCCGGACGGCTGCCTGCTGGTGCGGGATGGCCGCATTGAAGCCATCGCGCCCCACATCGACCCGCCGGAGGGCTGCCAGGTCATCGACGCGGGCGGACGCCTGCTGACACCGGGTCTGGTGGAGGCCCACTGCCACATCGGACTGGACAACGAGTGTATGCGCTGGGAGGGCATGGACTACAACGAGATCGTGGAGCCCCTGACGCCCCAGCTGCGGGCCATCGACTCCATCAACCCCCAGGACGGCGCTTTCCCGGCGGCCCTGAAGGGCGGCGTGACCACCGCCTGCACCGGCCCGGGCAGTGCCAACGTGGTGGGCGGCACCTTCACGGTGCTGAAGCTGGCGGGCCGCCGGGTGGACAAGATGCTGCTGAAGGAGCCCGCCGCCATGAAGTGTGCCTTCGGTGAGAATCCCAAGGGCTGCTATGGGCAGGGCCTGAAAAAGAGCCCCATGACCCGCATGGCCGTGGCGGCGCTGCTGCGGGAGCTGCTGTTCAAGACCCAGCGCTACCGGGACGACAAGCTGGCCGGGAAGAATCCTCCCTTTGACATGAAGCTGGAGGCCATGCTGCCGGTCATCGAGGGGCAGATCCCCCTGAAGTGCCACGCACACCGGGCCGACGATATCCTCACTGCCGTGCGCATCGGCAAGGAGTTCGGCCTGAAGCTGACACTGGATCACTGCACCGACGGCGAGATCATTGCCGACGAGCTGGCGGAGGAGGGATTCCCGGTGTTCGTGGGCCCCACTCTGGGCAGCAAGAGCAAGGTGGAGCTGCGCAGCAAGAGCTTCACCACCCCCGGTGCCCTGCACCAGGCGGGCTTGACGGTGAGCATCATCACCGATGCGCCGGTGATCCCACTGGAGAAGCTGTCCCTGTGCGCGGGACTGGCAGCGGAGGAGGGACTGCCCATGGAGGAGGCCTGGCGGGCCATCACCATCAACCCCGCCCGCAGCCTGGAGATCGATGACCATGTGGGCAGCCTGGAGGCCGGCAAGGATGCGGATCTGGTGCTGTGGACGGCGGATCCCCTGACGGCGGTGGGCGGCCGGGCCTGGATGACCGTGGTGGACGGCCGGATCGTGTATCAGGAGGCGTGAGAGGCGCCACTTTTGGGGAAATCCTGTAAAATGTGGATTTCCTCTTGCGTCGAGAAACTTTTTCCTGTATAATAAGCGAATGATTTCCCCCATCACCTTGTAATATGCGAGAGGACTGAGCAATATGAGTGCATCAAGAGAAAAGAAGAATCGTCAGAATTTTGCCGCCAGCGGTGCCGTGGACCCCAAGGTCATCCGTGAGGCGGAGGAGCGGGCCAAGCAGCGCCGCAGCAACTGGCTCTATGGCAGCATCGCCGTGGTGTTCGTGCTGGTGGCGGCCTTCCTGTTGGTCTGGAACTCCAATGTGATCCAGCGCGGCACCACCGCCGTCACCGTGGAGGGCGAGAGCTACTCCGCCGCCGAGGTGGGCTACTTCTATCATATGGCCTATAACAACGTGGCCAACAGCAGCTATGCCAGCTACATGGGTCTGAACACCTCCACCCCCCTGACCCAGCAGAATCTGGGCGACATGGCCAAGATGATCCTGGGCGTGGAAGAGGACATGACCTGGGATGCGTATCTGCGCGGTGAGGCCAAGAAGAGCCTGATCCAGATCACCATGCTGAAGAAGGGCGCCAAGGAGGCGGGCCTGAGCTGGAACGATGAGATGCAGGCCGACCTGGACGCCACGCTGGAGAGCCTGACCACCTATGCCAAGGCCGCCGGCAAGAGCGAGTCCGAGTATATCAAGGCCCTCTATGGCAGCAACATGACCGTTTCCATCTTCAAGGACATCCTGAAGGATACCATCCTGGCCTCCCACTATCAGGAGCAGTACATCGACAGCCTGACCTATACCGACGACGAGCTGCAGAAGTACTATGAGGAGAACAAGGACAACTTCGACGTGGCCTCCTATGAGTACATCACCTTCAACGGCGCCGCCGCCTCCACCAAGGACGCCGAGGGCAACACCGTGGATCCCACCGAGGAGGAGAGTGCCGCTGCCCTGCAGGCTGCCAAGGACGCCGCGGAGGCCGTGAAGGCAGCCATGGAGGATGGCAATACCATTATGGCCAAGCTGGTCAAGGAGTACGAGGACATCGGCACCTACACCAGCCGTGAGGACGGCACCTACAGCGGCGACGCCATCACCAAGTGGGTCTTCGACGAGGCGCGCCAGGAGGGCGACCTGGAGATCGTGGAGAACGGCACCAGCATCTACCTGCTGCTGTTCCACAGCCGCGGCCGCAACGACTACAAAACCGTGGACGTGCGCCACATTCTGTTCATGGTGGACACCACCGGTCTGGACAGCAAGGCCGAGGACTATCAGACCAAGCTGGATGCTCTGAAGGCCGAGGCCAAGGAGAAGGCTGAGAATACGCTGAAGCAGTTCACCAGCGGCGAGGCCGGTGCGGTCAGCGAGGAGACCTTTGCTAAGCTGGCCAACGAGCTGTCCGCTGACGGCGGCTCCAACACCAACGGCGGCCTGTATGAGCAGGTCTATAAGGGCTACATGGTCACCGGGTTCAACGACTGGATCTTCGACGAGAGCCGCCAGGTGGGCGACACCGGCATCGTCTATAACGAGGGCAACTACACCGGCTATCACGTCATGTATTTCTCCGGCTGGAACGATCCCTACTGGAAGATTCAGGTTCGCAACACCCTGATGAACAACGACTACAACGAGTGGTCCGCGGCCCTGGTCAAGGATATCACCGCCGAGGAGCACAGCGGCATGAAGTACATTGCCTGACGCAATATTCCAACAAACAAAGGGGCTGGCTCTGCCAGCCCCTTTTGAAGACAAAAAGGCCTCGCAGAGTTTGCGGCCCGCAGGCCGCAAATGCAATTCAATCGTTTTTTCCGGAGGCGTGTCTCCCAATGGGACTTCCGTTGGGTGTACGTCGAAAAAATACTTTGCCCGGAGTTGGCCTCGGCCCAAAGGAACGGGCCTCGGCAGACCCGGCGGCAGATGCCGGGCCTGTCGAATTAGGGCACCTCTGGTGCCCCAATGAGGCGCGGAACGCAGCGAAACCTGTTAGCAAAAAGGGCACAGCACTTTTTGCTAATTCGAAAGGAGCCCATTCATGGAACACAGATTTTTACGCACGGAGATGCTGCTGGGCCGGGAGGCCCTGGAGAGGCTGGAGCGCAGCCATGTGGCGGTGTTCGGCCTGGGCGGCGTGGGCAGCTATGCCGCGGAGATCCTGGCCCGCTCCGGCGTGGGGGAGCTGACGCTGGTGGATCAGGACAGCCTGAGCCTCAGCAACTGCAACCGCCAGCTCTACGCCCTGTCCTCCACCGTGGGCCGGCCCAAGGCGGAGGTGGCCGCCGCCCGCTGCCGGGACATCAACCCCGACATCCGCCTGCACCCCATCTGCGCGACCTATGACGCCGCCCACCGGGAGGACTTCTTCCGGGGACACTACGACTACATTGCCGACTGCATCGACCTGGTCACCTGCAAGCTGGATCTGATCCAGCAGGCACAGCTGCGGGGGATCCCCATTCTCTCCGCCCTGGGCACCGGCAACAAGCTGGATCCCAGCCGCCTGGAGGTGACAGACATCTCCAAAACCAGCGTGTGTCCCCTGGCCAGGGTCATGCGTCGGGAGCTACGGGCCCGGGGGATCACGCACCTGAAGGTGGTCTACAGCCGGGAGGAGGCCATTTCCGCCCGGCAGCTGGAGGAGCCTGCACCGGGACGGCGCAGCGTGCCCGCCAGCGTGGCATGGGTGCCCTCCACGGCGGGGATCCTGATGGCCTCCGCCATTGTGCGGGAGCTGATCGGGGGAGGTGAGTGAGCTGGATATCGTGCGGGAGATACGGGACTTTGTGCCCGGCTGCGAGCAGGAGGAACGGGACAGGGAGGCCATGCTGCGCTTTCTGGCCCAGCACGACGACGCCTTTGAGCGGACGAACCTGACGGCCCACATGACGGCCTCAGCTTGGGTGCTGAGCCCCGACCGGCGGCAGGTGGTGATGGTGTATCACAATCTCTATCGATCCTGGTCCTGGACCGGGGGCCACGCCGACGGCGACCGGGATATGCTGGCCGTGGCCCGGCGGGAGGTGACGGAGGAGACGGGGCTTGCTCAGCTGGAACTGCTGCAGCCGGGGATATTCTCCCTGGAGTGCCTGACGGTGGAGGGCCACCAGAAGCGGGGACAATATGTGCCCAGCCACATCCACATGAACGTGACCCATCTGCTGCGGGCGCTGGATTGGGAACTGCGGCAGAAGCCCGATGAGAACAGCGGCGTGGCCTGGTTCACGCCCCGGGAGGCGCTGGCGGCCAGTACGGAGCCGTGGATGGTGGAGCGGGTCTATCGCAAGCTGGCGGAGCGGGCTGAAAAATATATGCAGGAATAAACTTTTGCAATTTTTTTTGGCAAAAACACTTGACAAGCGGGGGATACTCTGCTACTATACACTCTCGCAGAGTATCCCCTTACAAGTTCATACCTTATCAAGAGTGGTTGAGGGAACGGCCCGATGAAACCACGGCAACCTGCACAGCAAGGTGCCAAATCCGACGTATGCTGAGCGCGGAAGTGATAGTCCCGCGCTTGTCCTTCGACAGATGAGGAGTAGTTCCAGACACGATCCGTCGAAGTGCGGAACGTGTCTTTTTCAATGTATGGAAAATATTTGATATAAAGGAGAAACAAATCATGGCAAGAAGACTGTTTACCTCTGAATCCGTTACCGAAGGTCATCCCGATAAGATTTGCGACCAGATCAGCGACGCTGTGCTGGACGCCATTCTGGAGCAGGATCCCAATGGCCGTGTGGCCTGCGAGACCTGCGCCTCCACGGGCCTGATCCACATCATGGGCGAGATCACCACCAGCTGCTATGTGGACATCCCCAAGATCGCCCGCCAGGTGGTGCTGGACATCGGCTATGACCGGGCCAAGTACGGCTTCGACGGCCACACCTGCGCCGTCATCACCAACATCGACGAGCAGTCCGGCGACATCGCCCTGGGCGTGGACAAGAGCCTGGAGGCCAAGGCCTCCGAGGACACCGAGCTAGACAACGGCGCCGGCGACCAGGGTATGATGTTCGGCTATGCCTGCGACGAGACGCCGGAGCTGATGCCCCTGGCCATCTCCCTGGCCCAGAAGATGGCCATGCGCCTGACCCAGGTGCGCCGGGAGGGTTTGGTGGACTATCTGCGGCCCGACGGCAAGACCCAGGTCACTGTGGAGTATGACGAGGACAACCGTCCCGTTCGCGTGGACACCGTGGTGGTCTCTACCCAGCACGCCGCTGAGGCAACCCTGGAGCAGATCCGTCAGGACATGATCGAGCTGGTCATCAAGCCCACCGTGCCCGCCCAGCTGCTGGATGAGAACACCAAGTTCTATGTCAACCCCACCGGCCGCTTCGTCATCGGCGGCCCCCAGGCCGACAGTGGCCTCACCGGCCGGAAGATCATCGTGGATACCTACGGCGGCAGCGCCCCCCACGGCGGCGGCGCCTTCTCCGGCAAGGATCCCACCAAGGTAGACCGCAGCGCCGCTTACGCCGCCCGCTGGGTGGCCAAGAACGTGGTGGCCGCGGGTCTGGCCCGCCGCTGCCAGGTGCAGCTGGCCTACGCCATCGGCGTGGCCCGTCCCGTCAGCGTGCTGGTGGAGACCTTCGGCACCGGCGTGGTGAGCGATGAGCGGCTGGAGGCTGCCGTGGAGCAGGTGTTTGACCTGCGGCCCACCGCCATCATCCGCGACCTGGATCTGCGCCGCCCCATCTATCGTCAGCTGGCCGCCTACGGCCACATGGGCCGCGAGGATCTGAACGTCACCTGGGAGCGCACCGACCGGGTGGATGCCCTGAAGGCTGCGCTGGGTCTGAACTAACATTTAATCTTAGTCTTATTAGTATGGCAGCGGCTTTGGCCGCTGCCATACTAATCGGGAGATATTGTCATCGGGAGGTATTGTCATGCGCTATACCACGCTGTGCTACATAGAAAATCCCCGGGGGGAGTATCTGATGCTCCACCGGGTGAAGAAGGAGAACGACTGCAACCGGGACAAGTGGATCGGCATCGGCGGCAAGTTCCTGGACGGGGAGAGCCCGGAGGACTGCGTGCTGCGGGAGACCTGGGAGGAGACCGGCCTGACGCTGACGGACTACCGCTACCGGGGGCTGGTGACCTTTGTGTCCGACCGCTGGGAGACGGAGTATATGCATCTGTTCACCGCCACGGACTGGACGGGGAGCCTGCGCCGGGACTGCGACGAGGGAGTGCTGGAGTGGATCCACAAGGATCGGCTGGCGGCGCTGCCCCAGTGGGCTGGGGATCGGATATTCCTGAAGCTGCTGCGGCGGGAGGAGCCCTTTTTCTCCCTGAAGCTGCACTATCGGGGGGAGGAACTGGAGCAGGCGGTGCTGAACGGAAGGGAGCTGAGTCTGTGAAGCTGCTGGTGAGCGCATGTCTGCTGGGGGCCTCCTGCCGCTATGACGGAGCGGCCAAGGAGCATCCCCTGGCCCGGGAACTGTGCCGGAGACACCAGGTGATCCCGGTCTGCGGCGAGATCTACGGCGGCCTGCCCACGCCCCGTACGCCGGCGGAGCGCTGCGGTGACCGGGTGTTGACCCGGGAGGGCGGCGACGTCACTGCCGCCTACCGCCGGGGCGCAGAGGAGGTGCTGCGGATGGCCCGCATCACCGGGGCGGAGCTGGCTATCCTCAAGGAGCGCAGCCCCTCCTGCGGCTCGGGCCGCATCTACGACGGCCATTTTTCCGGTACCCTGACCGACGGCTGGGGCGTCACCGCGGCGCTGCTGCGGGATAACGGGATTCCGGTCATCGGTGAGTCGGAGCTGGAGACCTTTTTGCAGGAAATTGGTTAAAATGACCACAAAAAGCGTACTTTTTTAGTAAAATCAGAGAAAAACAAAAAGAGCATTGACAGAGGGCATTAAAACTGATAAAGTAAGGCTGCAAAAAGGAGCGAAAACGTTACCGGTAAGGTTTTCACTCCCGACAGACCAGGGAAGGGGAGTGAACAACGTATGACCATCAAGGATATCGCACGGGAGTGCGGCGTCAGCGTCAGTACGGTGTCGCGTGTGCTCAACGACCGGCCGGACGTGAGCCCGGAAAACCGCCGTAAGGTGCTGCGGATCATTCAGCAGAGCAACTACATCCCCAACAACAGCGCCCGCGACCTGGTGAAAACCAAGTCCGACGCCATCGGCCTGGTGGTCAAGGGCGTGTCCAACCCCTTCTATACCGACATCATCCATGTTATTGAGGAGGAGGTCACGGCCCGGGGTTACACCCTGGTGATGCAGCAGATCAGCTCCTGCGGCGACGAGATCAAGCGCGGGGCCATGATGGAGCGGGAGAAGCGGCTGCGGGGCCTTATTTTTCTGGGCGGACGCTCGGACTACACGGCCCAGGAGCTGGCCCTGGTGAACATCCCCTATGTCTGCTGTTCCTATACCAATTCCTATGGCAATCTGCCGCCTGAGAGCTATGCCTCCGTGTCCATCGACGACGAGGCGGAGGCCCACCGGGCCGTGGAGGAGCTGTACCGCCGGGGACACCGGCGCATCGCGGCACTGATCTATGGTGCGGAGGATCGCTCCATCAGCCAGCTGCGGTATCAGGGCTATGTGCGGGCCCTGGCCGACCATGGCATCCCGCTGGAGCGGGAGCTGGTCATTGAGACGGGTTCCTATGATATCCGCCAGGTGTATCTGGCCGTGCAGCAGCGACTGCAGGAGGGCGCGGATTTCACCGCCCTGTTCGCCATCGCTGACAACATGGCCATCGGTGCCATGCGGGCCCTGCGGGAGGCGGGGCGCCAGATCCCGGAGGACTGCTCCGTCATCGCCATCGACGGCCTGACGGTTTCCGAATACATCCACCCCACGCTGACCACCCTCTGCCAGCCCATGGAGCACATGGGACGGCGCAGCGTGGAGATCCTGCTGGATATGGTGGAGCGCCGGGGCGGCCCGGTGCATGAGACGGCCCCCACCGTGCTGCGGGAGGGGCGCTCCGTGCGAAACATCGACTGATTTTCCAGTCCGCTGGGACTTGAAAATAAAATTTGTGAAGGAGATATGAAAATGAAGAAGATTCTTGCATTCGTGCTGGCTGCTGTCATGGCTCTGTCCCTGGTGGCTTGCAGCGGCGGCGGCGACACCCCCGACGGCGGTGAGGAGACCGGCTCCGTTTACTGGCTGAACTTCAAGCCCGAGGCCAAGGAGGCCCTGGAGGGTCTGGCCAAGACCTATACCGATAAGACCGGTGTGGACGTTCAGATCGTCACCGCTGCTTCCGGCGAGTATGAGCCCACTCTGACCGCTGAGATGGACAAGGAGAAGAAGCCCACCCTGTTCGTGGTCGGCAACACCGCCGCCGTGAACACCTGGAGCGACTACTGCTATGATCTGACCGGCACCGCTATCGCCAACGAGCTGAATACCGATGCCTACAACCTGTACGATGCCAACGGCAAGCTGTGCTCCATCGGCTACTGCTATGAGTGCTATGGTATCATTGTCAACACCGAGCTGCTGGAGCAGGCCGGTCACACCCTGGACGAGATCACCAACTTCGATGCCCTGAAGACCATCGTTGAGGACATCACCGCCCGCAAGGACGAGCTGGGCTTCAGCGCTTTCACCTCCGGCGGCATGGACGACAGCTCCTCCTGGCGCTACACCGGCCACCTGATCAACCTGGAGTACTACTATGAGTCCGTGGACGATCCCGCTGCCTGGGAGTCCTGCCCCACTGAGATCAAGGGCACCTACATGCAGAACTACCGCAACATCTATGACCTGATGGTCAACAACGCTACCGTGGATCGCGGCACCCTGGCTGGCGGCGGCTTCGACGCCCAGGCTGAGTTCGCCAATGGCGAGGCCGTGTTCTATGCCCAGGGCAGCTGGGAGGCTTCCGGCCTGGAGAGCAAGGGCATGGATCTGAGCAAGCTGGCTATGATCCCCTACTACAGCGGCGTGGCTGGCGAGGAGAAGGCCGGTCTGAACTGCGGCACCGAGAACTGCTGGGCTGTCAACGCCAAGTGCTCCGAGGCTGACATCAAGGCCACCATCGACTTCATGGTTTGGCTGGTCACCGATCCCGACGCTTCCGCCGTCGCTGTCAAGGAGTTCGGCGTTATGCCTTACAAGCAGGCTGCCACCTCCTCCAACCCCTTCCTGGCTGACGCCAACGAGTATGCCAACGCCGGCAACTACACCATGACCTGGGTCACCAACTTCCAGCCCAACGTCAATGAGTATCGTGCCGTCGCCGTGTCCGCTATGAACGCCTACAACGCCAATCCCACCGATGCTACCTGGGCTGACGTTGAGACCGCTTTCGTGGCCGGCTGGGCTACCCAGTACAAGAACGCCAACGGCTAATTGCGGGGTAACTTACACATTACAGCAGATTTGACCTGATCTGACCCGGCGGTGGGGCAGGCGCGCCGCGCCTGCCCCATGCGCCATATTCATCACACCGCGGTATTTTGGCTGCGCGAGGCCAAAACTGCGCATACTTATAGGATAAGTTTGATTTTGAGAGAGGATGGCAACGTATGAAAAAGAAAAGAGACGCAGCAGCGGTCACTGGCGTCCTGATCCGTCGTCCCATCCGCCGTTGGTTCCCGGTATTCCTGGCACCCATGGTGGCTGCGTTCGTGATCGGCTTCGTGTGGCCCTTTATCCACGGTATTTACCTGTCCCTGTGCAGCTTCCGCACCACCTCCGATGCCCAGTTCATCGGCTTCGGCAACTACCTCAGGGCCCTCCAGGATCAGAGCTTCATGCACTCCTTCTGGTACACCGCCCTGTATGCCATTGTGTCCCTGGTGCTCATCAATGTGCTGGCCTTCACCGTGGCCTATGCCCTGACCCAGAAGATCAAGGGTACCAACATTTTCCGCACCGTGTTTTTCATGCCCAACCTCATCGGCGGTATCGTCCTGGGCTATATCTGGTCCATGATCTTTGACGGTATCCTGGGCCACTACGGCTCCTCCATCGTGCTGGAGACCCGCTATGGCTTCTGGGGCCTCATCATCCTCATGTGCTGGCAGCAGATCGGCTATATGATGATCATCTACATCGCCGGCCTGCAGGCGGTGCCCGAGGATATGCTGGAGGCGGCCCGCATCGACGGTGCCAGCCGCTGGCAGACCCTGTGGCACGTTACCATCCCCAACGTGATGCCCTCCATCACCATTTGTATGTTCCTCTCCCTGACCAACGGCTTCAAGCTGTTTGACCAGAACTTGGCACTGACCGGCGGTCTGCCCTTCCAGATCCAACCGGATGGCAGCTCCATCAAGACAACGGAAATGCTGGCACTGAACATCTATAACACCTTCTACTCCCAGAATGCCAGCTTCCGCGGCGTGGCCCAGGCCAAGGCCGTCCTGTTCTTCATCCTGGTGGCTGCCGTGGGTCTGATCCAGCTGAGTGCTACCCGGAAAAAGGAGGTTCAGCAGTAATGAGAAAGACGAAGATCCTGCGCGGCACGGTGTCCGCTGTTCTGTGGGCGGTCTGCGTGATCTATGTGCTGCCGGTGGTGGCCGTGGTCATCAACTCCTTCAAGAGCAATACCTCCGTCAAGACCGATACCTTCGCCCTGCCCAACGCTGACACCTTCGTGGGCTGGGAGAACTTCAAGACCGGCATCACCCTGGGCGGCTCCTTCTGGAGCAGCGCCTTCTACAGCCTGGTCATCACCATCCTGTCCACGGCGCTGATCCTGCTGTTCACCTCCATGGCCGCCTGGTATATCTCCCGCGTGGACAGCACCGTCTGCCGCATCGTGTACTACCTGTGCGTGTTCTCCATGGTGGTACCCTTCCAGATGGTTATGTTCACCCTGTCCAAGACCGCCAATGTCCTGAATCTGGACACCCCCTGGACCATCCCCATCATCTACCTGGGTTTCGGCGCGGGCCTGGCCGTGTTCATGTTCACCGGCTTCGTCAAATCCATACCGTTGGATATTGAAGAAGCCGCGGTCATCGATGGCTGTGGCCCCCTGCGCACCTTCTTCCGGGTGGTGCTGCCCATGCTGAAGCCCACCATGGTCTCCGTGGGCATCCTGGAGATCATGTGGGTGTGGAACGACTACCTGCTGCCTTATCTGGTGCTGGATCGTACCACCTATATGACCATTCCCATCCATCTGCAGTATCTGCGGGGCAGCTACGGCACCGTGGATCTGGGCGCCACCATGGCCCTGATCCTGCTGAGCATCATCCCCGTCATCATCTTCTACCTCTGCTGCCAGAAGCACATCATCAAGGGTGTGGCTGCCGGCGCTGTGAAGGGCTAAAGCCTTACGCATAATTTGTTGGTAAAGAGCGGCTAAGCTGCTCTTTGCCGACGATGTACAAATCTTTAATTAAGCGAGATGACGCCTATGAATCGTTGCAGCGGCATATTGATGCCGATCTATGCCTTGCCGTCCCCCTACGGCATCGGCACCCTGGGCAAGGCCGCCTATGACTTTGCTGATTTTCTCCACGCCGCCGGACAGCGCTGCTGGCAAATGTTACCCCTGGGGCCCACCAGCTATGGCGACTCCCCCTATCAGAGCTTTTCCACCTACGCCGGCAACCCCTATTTCATTGACCTGGAGCAGCTGGTTGAGGACGGTCTGCTGGAGCGCGGAGAGCTGGAACAGCTGGACTGGGGCACGGAGCCCCGCTATGTAGACTATGGCAAGATCTATGAGAGCCGCTTCCTGGTGCTGCAGAAGGCCAAGGAGCGGGGCTGGGAGCGCGACCGGGAGCAGGTAGCCGCCTTTAAGGCGGAGAACAGCCGCTGGCTGCCGGATTACGCCCTGTACATGGCCTGCAAGCGCCACTTTGGTATGCGTGCCTGGACCGAGTGGGAGGACACGGAGCTGCGCCAGCGCCGCTCGCCGGAGGTGCTGGAGCGCTACCGGACGCTGCTGCGGGAGGATGTGGAGCTGTTCACCTATCTGCAATTCCTGTTCTTCCGCCAGTGGAACACCTTGCGGGACTATCTCCACGGTCTGGATATCCAGGTCATCGGCGACTTGCCCATCTATGTGGCCATGGACTCCGCCGACGTGTGGGCTGAGCCCGAGAGCTTCCAGCTGGATGAGCACTGTGTGCCCACGGAGGTCTCCGGCGTGCCGCCGGACTATTTCAGCGCCGAAGGCCAGCTGTGGGGCAATCCCCTGTACGCCTGGGACCGGATGCAGGCCGACGGCTTCGGCTGGTGGATCCGCCGCATCGACGGCGCCGCCAAGCTCTATGATGTGATCCGCATCGATCATTTCCGGGGGTTCGAAGCCTACTGGGCGGTGCCCTATGGCGAGACCACGGCCAAGAAGGGCCGATGGGTCAAGGGCCCGGGCATGAACCTGGTGGGTGTGCTGAAGGGCTGGTTCCCCCAGCTGTCCTTCATCGCAGAGGATCTGGGCTATCCCACCCCCGGCGTGGCGCAGTTGCTGCGGGACTCCGGCTTCCCGGGCATGAAGGTGCTGGAATTCGCCTTCGATTCCCGGGATAGCAGCAGCTATCTGCCCCATACTTACGTTGAGAACTGCATCTGCTATACCGGTACCCACGACAACAGCCCCCTGGCCTTGTGGCGGGAGGAGGCGGCGCCGGAGGATATCGCCTATGCGGCCCGTTATCTGGGCCTCAACGAGGAGGAGGGCTTTAACTGGGGCGTTATCCGGGGCGGCATGAGTTCCGTGGCCCGGCTGTTCGTGGCCCAGATGCAAGACTATCTGGAGCTGGGGCAGTACCACCGCACCAACACCCCCGGCACCCAGGTGGGCAACTGGCAGTGGCGTATGCTGCCGGGAGAGGCCAGCGAGGCCCTGGCCGCCCGCATCCGCGCCGTGACGGAGATGTACGGACGATGAGACAAGAAAACAGGGAGGGTCGCTTGATCCTCCCTGTTTTGCGCGAAGGGGAGGGGAGCCTGCGCAGCGCATATGGCGTCTTTGCTCCTTAAGCGACGTTAAAATACGGAAAAATTCAACAAAATGTGGCGAATCTTATTGATAAAATATGACACTTGACGCATAATAGATAATAGTAATATCCATCCACGTATGAAAAGAAGGGGGAAGATTACATGAAGGCAACCGGTATCGTGAGAAAGGTGGATGAGCTGGGCCGGATCGTCCTGCCGGTGGAGCTGCGCCGCACCATGGACATATCCGTCAAGGACACGCTGGAGATCTTTGTGGACGGGAAGTCCATCGTACTGCGCAAATATTGCGCCAGCTGCATTTTCTGCGACGGTGTACGGGACGTGCGCAGCTTCCACGGGAAGAACGTGTGCGCCCGCTGTATGCGGGAGCTGCGGGAGCAGCCCTGAGCGGGCTTGACAAGGAGCTGACAAGAGGGTATACTGTCAGGCAAGTGAATTACTGCCACCGGGTAGGAATGTGAGAGCATTCGCCGGCACATCGTTAGGTCTTTGAAGATGTGCCTGCGGATGCTTCTTTTTTGAGGAGGTATCTGATGAAAAAACTGTTTTCCTATTTTACCCGCGGCGAGCGGCTGCTGTGGCTGCTGTCGGTGCTGTGTATCCTGGCCGCCTTTCTGCTCTTTGACCGCAGCCGCTATCTGACACTCTGCGCCTCGTTGGTGGGCGTCACCTCCCTGATCTTCAACGCCAAGGGCAACCCCCTGGGCCAGGGCCTGATGCTGCTGTTCTCCGTGCTCTATGCCATCATCTCCTGGAGCTTTCGCTATTATGGCGAGATGCTGACCTATCTGGGCATGACCGCGCCCATGGCCCTGGCCGCCCTGATCTCTTGGCTGCGGCATCCCTATCAGGGCGGCCAGGCGGAGGTGGCCGTGAATCGGCTGCGCCGGGGCGAGGTGCCCTTTTTGCTGCTGCTGACGGCGGCGGTGACGGCGGGCTTTTATCTCCTGCTGGCCGCCCTGCACACCGCCAACCTCTTGCCCAGCACCATTTCCGTCACCACCAGCTTCCTGGCCGCCTATCTCACGTTCCGACGCAGCACCTGGTACGCCCTGGCTTACGCCGCCAACGATGTGGTGCTTATCGTGCTGTGGGTCATGGCCGCTGCGTCGAATCCATCCTATTGGGCGGTGGTGGTGTGCTTTACCGCCTTCCTGGCCGGGGATCTCTATGGCTTTGTCAGTTGGGAGCGGATGAAGCGCCGCCAGCAGGCGGCGGTAAGGCCCCGCTGATGCGCCTCCGGGGCGAAAATGAACAGATATGCATTAAAGCGCCGGGGATAATCAGGAACATATTCAGCTTTTTTCGCAAGCCCTTGCAAATTTCGCCCCGACGCGGTATGATAGGGATACTATCTACATGCAAGGAGGCGCTCCAACATGGAGTATATGGAGATCATCAAGAACGCACGGGACTGCATCGGCCCCTACTGCAAGGCCTGCCCGGTCTGCGACGGCGCGGCCTGCCGCACCAAGGTACCCGGCCCCGGCGGCAAGGGCCTGGCGGCTACCATGCTGCGCAACTATCAGAAGTGGCAAGAGCTGTGCATCAATATGGACACCATCTGCGAGAATATCCCGGTGGACACCTCCTGCACGATGTTTGGCCGCCGCTTCGCCGCGCCCATCTTTGCCGCGCCGGTGGGGGCCATGAAGCTGCACTATGGCGACAAGTACGACGATCTGGCCTATAACGACATCCTGGTGGCGGCCTGCGCCCAGGCTGGCATCGCCGCCTTCACCGGCGATGGCACCAATCCCGCCGTTATGGAGGGGGCTCTCCACGCCATCACCGCCTCCGGCGGTGCGGGCATCCCCACGGTGAAGCCCTGGAATATGGAGACCATCTTCGCCAAGCTGGATGCCGTGCGTCAGGCGGATCCCATGGCCGTGGCCATGGACATTGACGCCGCGGGCCTGCCCTTCCTGAAGGGTCTGACGCCGCCGGCGGGCAGCAAGACCGTGGCAGAGCTGAGACAGATCATCGACTATGCTCAAAAGCCCTTCATCATCAAGGGCATCATGACCGTCCGTGGCGCGCAGAAGGCTCTGGAGGCCGGTGCCAGCGCCATCGTGGTGTCCAACCACGGGGGCCGGGTGCAGGATCAGTGTCCCTCCACGGCGGAGGTGCTGCCGGCCATCGCCGACGCGGTGGGTGGGCAGATAACCATCCTGGTGGATGGCGGCCTGCGCAGCGGCACGGATATCTTCAAGGCCCTGGCCCTGGGCGCCGACGGCGTGCTCATTGGCCGTCCCTTCGTCACTATGGTCTATGGTGGCGGGGCAGAGGGCCCCGGCGTCCTGCTGCGTAAGCTCCAGGCGGAGCTGGCGGACACCATGGCCATGTGCGGGGCCCACTCCCTGGAGGATATCCGCCGGGAGATGCTCTTTGGCTATTGAGCGTCAGCTGCGTAATAGCTCCAGCTCTCCAAATGGTCGCCGGTGACGTAGTAGCGCAGCGGCGTGGGAAAGGCGGCGGGGCCAAGCTGCTGCACCAGCTGCAGCTTGAGCTTGTGGCTCTGGGGCAGGATGGAGCGGATGTACACAGACACGGCCTCGCCCTCCGGCGGAGATGCGGCGGGCCGGTCGGCCAGGCCCACCAGGTTGGGCCGCAGCTCCACGAACACGCCATAGTCCGTGCTGCCCCGGACGATGCCGGGGACGGTGTCCCCCACCCGGAAGTCGGCGGCGTTCTCCAGCCAGCTGCCCAGCAGCTCCCGGTGGCTCAGATACAGGCGGCGCTGTCCCCGATCCAGCCGCAGCAGCCGGACGCGGATGTGCTGCCCCCGGGCAAAGCGCTGGGCGCTGTGGCGGCTGCGGGAGACGGAGATGGCGGCCAGGGGCAGCAGGGAGATCAGCCCGCAGCCAACGTCCACAAAGGCCCCAAAGGGGGCCAGGTGCGTCACCTGGGCCCGGAGGATATCCCCGGGCTGCAGCCGCTGTTCCAGAACGTCCATGGCCTTTTCCTGGGCCAGACGGCGGGACAGCAGCAGCTCCATGTCCCCGTTGGGGGCCGTGCGCAGTCCCGTGGGTACGCAGCAGATCTGCCTGCCCACGCAGGAGAGCACCGCAATATCCCGCTGCGCCCCGGACAGGAAGGGGGCCACGGCCTCACCGGGCGGGATATAGCCCGTAAAGCCGCCCAGGCGCACGGTCAGCTGCCTGCGGCTGTCGCAGCGCAGCACCTGGGCCCGCAGCACCTGTTCCCCGTCCAGAGCGGCTTGCAGCTGCGGCAGGGTATAAGCTGCCCTGCCAGTGGGGTACCCCTCTGGGAGGAGCCAATTTTCATGCAACATAGTATCCATCCTTTAATTTGAGATACACCAATCTATGCATCAGGAGTCCCAGGCTTGAGGAGACTCGGGGAAAAAGGAGGCGCATCCCATGGAGCTGAAGCTGCACGATGTGGTCGAGTTGAAAAAGGAACACCCCTGCGGCAGTCGCCGCTGGGAGATCCTGCGGGTGGGCATGGATATCCGCCTGCGCTGCGCCGGCTGCGGCCACGAGGTATTGATCCCCCGCCGGAAGGCGGAAAAGAGCATCCGGCGGATCGTCCCGCCGGAGGAGCGGACATAAGGAGGGCGCAATGGAAGCAAGGAAGCTGCTGGAGGTGCTGGACACCGCGGAGCACCTGAAGGACGCCACACGCCACTGCTACACCCGCGGTGGCCGCCATGAGAGCGTGGCGGAGCACAGCTGGATGCTGGTGCTGATGGCCTTTTTCCTGCGGGACGAATTCCCGGAGGCGGACATGG
Source organism: uncultured Oscillospiraceae bacterium (assembly GCA_964624925.1). Taxonomy (GTDB): domain Bacteria; phylum Bacillota; class Clostridia; order Oscillospirales; family Oscillospiraceae; genus Vescimonas. Next base: position 18,345 of record CAZUYE010000017.1, read on the forward strand.
ACAAGGTCATCCGGATGTGCATCATCCACGACCTGGGCGAGGCCTTCACCGGGGATATCCCCAGCTTTTTGAAGACCGCCTCGGACGAGGAGCGGGAGGAGGATCTGCTGCTGCGCTGGGTGCGCGCCCTGCCGGAGCCCTATGCCGGGGAGATGACGGCGCTGTATGAGGAGATGGCCCGCCGGGAGACGCCGGAGGCCAGGATCTACAAGGCACTGGACGGCCTGGAGGCCGTGATCCAGCACAATTTTTCCGACCTCTCCACCTGGATCCCCCGGGAATATGAGCTGAACAAGACTTATGCCAACGACAAGGTGGCCTTTTCACCCTACCTCACCGGCCTGCGGCGCGAGATCCTGCGGGATACGCTGAAAAAGCTGGGGGAGGAGGCGTAATATACGCCGAACCCGTCACCATGCACACAGGAACAGGCCCGCGCCATCCGGCGCGGGCCTGTTGAGACTGTCAAAAAAGGGCCATAGCCCTTTTTTGACAATAGGCTTCGCTGTGTTCCGCGCCTCGGTTGGGACACCTTTGGTGTCCCAATTCGACACTTCACTCCGCGCAAAGTGTTTTTTCCGACGTGCACGCCGCCGGAAAAAACGTTTGAAATGCATTTGCGGCCTGCGGGCCGCAAACTCTGCGAGGCCTTTTTGACATACATAACAGGCCCGCGCCATCCGGCGCGGGCCTGTTATGTATGTGTGGTGTGTTATGTGGCGTGGTAGGTGGGCACCATGTCGGCCACGGCCTGGCGGATGGCGGGGCTGTTCTCCCGGCACAGACGCTCCAGGTTCTCCAGCTGGGCCAGGAAGGCGGCATCGTCCATCTCGATGGGGCGGCCCACATGGATCAGGCGGTTGGCCGTTTCCTGCAGGCCCTCCTCAGCCATCAGCAGTTCCTCATACAGCTTTTCGCCGGGGCGCAGGCCGGTATAGATGATGGGGATGTCCACATCCGGCTCGTAGCCGGACAGGCGGATCAGCTGGCGGGCCATGTCGTCGATCCGCACGGGCTTGCCCATATCCAGCACGAAGATCTCGCCGCCCTTGGCGTAGGCCCCGGCCTGCAGCACCAGGGACACCGCCTCCGGGATGGTCATGAAGAAGCGGGTGATGTCCGGGTGGGTCACGGTGACCGGGCCGCCCTGGGCAATCTGCTTTTCAAAGAGGGGCACCACGCTGCCGTTGCTGCCCAGCACGTTGCCGAAGCGCACGGCCACAAACTCCGTCCGGCTGCGGCGGCTCATCAGCTGCACCAGCATCTCACACAGGCGCTTGGAGGCACCCATGATATTGGTGGGGTTCACGGCCTTGTCCGTGGAGATCAGCACGAAGCGCTGCACGCCATGCTCTGCCGCCGAGCGGGCTATGTTCCAGGTGCCGAAGACGTTGTTCTTGATGGCCTCGTTGGGGCTGTCCTCCATCAGGGGGACGTGCTTGTGGGCCGCCGCGTGGAAGATCAGCTCCGGCTGGTAGGTCTGCAGCAAGGTGTCCACCCGGGCCCGATCCCGCACCGAGCCGATACACACGGACAACTCCAGGTCGCTGTTCTGGCGCAGGAGCTCCTGCTGGATCTCGTAGGCGTTGTTCTCGTATATGTCGAAGATCACCAGGCGCTTGGGATGGTAGTGGGCCAGCTGGCGGCACAGCTCGCTGCCGATGGAGCCGCCGCCACCGGTGACTAGCACGGTCTTTCCGGTGACATAGCCGCATATCTCGCCCAGGTTCACGGAGATGGGCTCGCGGCCCAGCAGATCCTGCAGCTCCACCCGGCGGAGCTTGCTGATGGTGACCTCGCCGTTGACCAGCTGATAGATGCCCGGCACCACCTGCAGCTCGCAGCCGGTCTCGCTGCAGATGCGCAGGATCTCCTGGCGCTGGGGGCCCTCCAGAGAGGGAATGGCGAAGATGATCTTGTGCACGTCGTAGCGCTGGGCGGCCTCGGGGATGTCCTGCCGTCCGCCCACGATGCGCACGCCGTCCAGAATACGGCCGCGCTTGGCAGGGTTGTCGTCGATGATGCAGACCACGCGGCCCTGCAGGTGGGAGCTGACGGCGTATTCCCGCATCAGCTGCCGACCGGCCCGGCCGGCGCCGATGAGCATGACGTTTTCCGTGCTCCGGGCGGGCTGGAAGACGCGGTTGCGCAGATAGCGCAGGGCGCGATAGAAAAAGCGGATGCCGCTGGTGCAGCAGAAGCTCAGCAGCAGGCCCCATACATAGTAAGAGCGGGGCATCACCAGATGAAACAGCTTGATACACAGCAGGCTCAGGCCGCCCAGCACGACATAGGCCAGAACAATGCGCATTAGGGCGTCCACGCTGACAAACTGCCAAATGCTGTTATAGAGGTTACACAGCCAGAACACCGCCAGGCAGACCAGAATCCACCACCAGATGGTGTGCAGATACACGTTGAAGAACTCCTGGGGGATGTCGGTGAAGCGGAAGTCGAAGCGGGCCCACAGCGCCAGAAGGTAGGAGGCGGCAATGCTCAGTACATCCAGCACCATGATCAAAATGACCCGCGTCAGCCACTTTTTTTCCAATCGTTTGATATACAGGCCCATATGTCCCGTCCTTCCCATGCCCTCGCAGTAGGGCACTATTTAACAGGATCCATTATAACATAAAAACAGGCACATGGCAAGAGAAAAAGTGTTTTTTCAAAAAGGGTGATTTTATCAATTTCTTGTGGTATTTCGTTTGACAGGGCTTGACAGAGATGGCAGCATTGTTTAATATAATGTACAAAAGACACATGATATCGGAGGGTAGCCTTATGGACGTGCAGCAGGCAGTGGCAGAAAACATCCATCGGATACGCAAGGCGCAGAAGCTCAGCATCGACCGGGCCGCGGAAAAGGCGGGGATCTCCAAGAGTATGTGGGGGCAGATTGAGCGGGGCGGCGCGAACCCCACGGTGTCGGTGCTCAGCCGCATCGCCCAGGGGCTCCATGTGCCCATGGAGCTGCTGATCGAGAACCGGGAGGAACCGCCGGCAGAGCTGTTCCGGGCGGTGGACACGGCGGGACAGCGGCTCTGCGGCGGGAAGGTGATCGTCTATCGCCTGTTCCCCTTCGACCTGCAGTCGCACAGCGATTGTGTCCAGCTGGACATCTTCATCAGCGGGAGCTATGACGCGCCGGAGCTGCTGCCGGGCAGCCGGGTGTATATCACCGCCCTGTCCGGAACGGTGGAGGTGGCGTCCCAGGGGCAGTGTTATCGCCTGGAAAACCGGGATTGCCTGTCCATCCCGGGCTATGTGCCCTTTCGCTATACCAACGTGGGCAACAACACCGTCCGGCTGATCCAGAGAACAGTGTATCAAAAGCAGACTGGGACGCTGTGACGGCACCCCGATAAGGAGAGAGCATATGACTGACTATTTTGCACCGTCCATGACGCCGGAACAGATCCGTGCCATCAGCTCAGTGGGACTGGCCCATCTGGGGGACGCAGTGTATGAGCTGCTGGTGCGCGGCTGGCTATGCACCGAGGGGAAGGCCACGGGACGGGGACTGCACCGGGCCACGGTGGCCCTGGTCTGTGCCCCGAAGCAGGCGGAGCTGGCGGAAAAACTGCTGCCGCTGCTGACGGAGGAGGAGCAGGCCGTGTTTCGCCGGGGCCGCAACGCCAATGTCCACAGCATCCCCCACAATGCCAGCCGGGCCCAGTATCAGCAGGCCACGGCCCTGGAGGCGTTGCTGGGCTGGCTGCACCTCATGGGCCGCCGGGAGCGGATCAACGAACTGTTCGGCCGGATGATGGAGGGGGAGTAAGATGCCGCTGGATGCCATTTGCCTGTCCGCCGTGCTGCGGGAGACCGCGGAGCAGGTGACGGACAAGCGCATTGAGAAGATACAGCAGCCCGCCCGGGATCAGGTGGTGCTGCTGCTGCGGGGCGGGCTGCGGCTGCTGCTGTGCGCCGGGGCCACGCAGCCGAGGCTTCATCTGACGGGGCTGCTGCGGGACAATCCCTCCCAGCCGCCCATGTTCTGTATGCTGCTGCGCAAGCACCTGGCCGGTGGACGCATCCTCGCCGTGGAGCAGGAGTCCCTGGAGCGGGTGGTGACGCTGCACATCCAGGCCGCCGACGAACTGGGGGAGCAGCGCCGCTGGCGGCTGATCCTGGAGGCCATGCCCCGCCACGCCAATCTCATCCTGGTGGATGACCAGGGGCGCATCACCGACTGCCTGCGGCGGGTGGACTTTGAGATGTCCCAGCAGCGGCAGGTGCTGCCGGGCCTGTATTACCATCTGCCGCCCCGGCCGGACAAGCGCTCGCCGCTGGATGTGACGGAGGAGGAGCTGCTGGCGTTGCTGGCCGAGTGCCCGGCGGAGCGGGCGCTGGACAGCTGGCTGCTGGATACCTTTATGGCGCTGCCGCCGCTGCTGGCCCGGGAGCTGGTCTGGCAGGCTTGTAGCGAGACGGATGCACGGAACACGCCGGAGAACGCCCGGAGGCTGTGGCAGACCATGAGCCGCTGGCGCAGCCTTGTACAGGAGGGACGCTTTACCCCCACGCTGCTGAGCCGGGAGGGACGCCCCAGCGACTTTACCTACTGCCCGGTGGGCCAGTATGGCGCCGCCGTCAGCGGCACGGTCTGCGACAGCTTTTCGCAGCTGCTGGACGAGTTCTATGAGGGCCGGGAGCAGGCCGACCGGGTGAAGCAGAAGGGGCAGGATCTGATGAAGGCCGCCACCGCCGCCCGGGATCGGGTGCGGCGGAAGCTGGCCGCCCAGGAGAAGGAGCTGGCTGCCACCCGGGATCGAGAGCGGCTGCGGCTGTTTGGCGAGCTCATCACGGCCAATCTCTATCGCATGGAGCGGGGCATGAGCCGCCTGACGGCGGAGAATTACTATGAGGAGGGCTGCCCGGCGGTGGATATTCCCCTGGACGTGCGCCTGGGGCCCCAGGAGAACGCCGCCCGCTACTTCAAGCAGTACGCCAAGGCCAAGACGGCGGAGCGGGTGCTGACGGAGCAGCTGGAAAAGGGCCGGGAGGAGCTGTCCTATCTGGAGAGCGTGGTGCAGGAGCTGAGCCAGGCGGAGGCGGAGCAGGACTTCAACGACATCCGCGCCGAGCTGGAGAGCGGCGGCTATCTGAAAAATCGAGGCAAGAAGCAGCCGGGCTTTCAGCGGGCCTCCAGGCCCCGTCAGTTCCGCTCCTCCGCCGGGCTGCGGATCCTGGTGGGACGCAGCAACCGGCAGAACGACCGCCTGACCACCCGGGACGCCGACCGGCGGGACATCTGGCTCCACAGCCAGAAGATACACGGCTCCCATGTGATCCTGTGCACGGAGGGCGAGGAGCCGGATCAGCAGAGCCTGTACGAGGCAGCCTGCCTGGCGGCGTATTACTCCCAGGGAAGGGAGAGCGGCAAGGTGCCGGTGGACTACACCCCGGTGCGCTATGTGAAAAAGCCCGCCGGGGCCAAGCCGGGGATGGTGGTGTATACCACCTATCAGACCGTGTACGCCGTGCCGGATGGCCGGCTGGCCAGGGAGCTGGCGCAGAAGTAGGGGAAGATATGGAAGACTGTCCAAAAGGGCTTTAGCCCTTTTGGAACAAGCTAAAACAGCGCCGTTCGGGTTGAACGGCGCTGTTTTGTTTATGGGGTTTTGTATCGGGCACTTAGCTGTCGGTGCGGTTGCGCCACTCTACCTCCTGATCCAGTTCAAACTTCAGCTTCTGGTTCTCCTCCACCAGCTCGTCATAGTGACGGCCCTGGATGTAGTACTTGACGAAGATGAAGGTGGCCTCGTTGAACTCCTCCTCCGTGTACTCCGGCAGCAGGGAGCCGCCCTTGCGGCGCAGGCCCTGAACATTGATGACCACCAGGCGGCGGTGCTGCTCAGACAACTGGAACAGCTTCAGGGACTCGGGGATCTCCAGCCCCAGGTCGAAGGTGTCGTTCACCATTTCCAGCAGACGGCGCTGCTCCGGCTTGGCGGAGACGATGACGCCATAGCGGGTGAACAGGCGCTTGAGGTAGTCGGCGGAGACCTCCTCGCGGGTGATGGTGCCCTTGCCGATGCCGGTGAGCATGGTGTTGGACAGGTTCAGGCTGACGTATACTTCTTCTCCGGTCTTGGGATAGCTCATGGGGGATACCTCCTGTTTATTGTTCCGTTCTTGCTGCGACGGCCGCAGCTCTTTGTTCCGAATTCAGAGTAGCACATCCGTCTGTGGATTGCAACAAAAACTTGTACCTGGAACGTTTATTTGTAGGAAGAAACAAGAGGTTCTGTAATTTTTCACAGAGTTATATGCTTCCAAATGTACCAGACAATGCATACGTATCGAACGCTCTCAACGCAGCAGGACGGCGCAGAGAAGGGTGAGATAGCGGGGCAGCTGCTCCTCGGCGGCCCACAGCAACTCCCATCCCAGCTCGGCCCGGGCGGCGGCGCCCACGTCGCAGCCCAAGGACTCCAGGCTGTAGCCCAGCTCTCCCGGGTGGCGGCAGGGGCGGCCCGCCGGGCGGGTGCAGCTGAGGCAGAGGGTGCAGCCGCCGGTGGTCAGGATGTCCGCGCCGGGGTATTGGGCGAGCAGCTCCTCCGCTGTGCGGCGGGACTGGCGGCTCATGAAGCGGCGGCAGTATTCCCCCAGCTGGTCGGGCTGGAAGCGGCGCTCCAGCCACTCCGGGGCGAAGTGGAACTGCTGGCCGTGCAGCACGATCTCGCTGTAGCCCGCCCAGTAGTCCGCCGCCGGGAAGGCATAGGGCGGGCAGGTCCAGAAGCGGCCATAGTCGGGGCAGTCCCGGCAACCGACCTCCGGGTCGGTCAGATCCACATAGCGGCGGACGAACTCCGCCACAGGCAGCCGGGCTTTCGCCTGCACCACGCGATAGTCTTTACTCTCCATAGTCCGCCCCCAGCAGGAACGGCTCCACCTGATAGGTGTTGCTGTAGGAAACGTCTCCCATGCGGCCCAGCAGCAGCTGGGGCAGGAACTCCTGAGTCAGATGAGCGTTGAAGCCCTCAGCAAAGGCCAGCTGCGCGGCGCTGTCGCTGTCCGGCGCCAGCCGGGCCTCCTCCAGCACCTGCTCCTGCCCGTTTTTCAGGGTGAACAGCCGGTAATAGCGGCTGCCGTCGGGCTCCACCCGGTATTCCAGCAGCGTGGCCTCCCAGGCCTTCCGCCACAGGACGGCGTCGCCCTCCTCAGGCAGCGCCCAGCGCCACAGGACGTCGCTCTTGTTGGGCTGCATCAGGCACAGCTCCGTGCCGGCGGGGACGAATTCCTCCTCCACGCCGTCGCCGTCCATGTCCTCCCGGGCGATGGCCGTGATCGCCTGCGGTACCAGCGCACACAGGCCCAGCGCGCGGAGGCAGCGATAGCCCGGGTGCTGCTCCAGCTCCTCCGCACTGCAGTCGAAGACACAGCGCTTGAGTGTCTGATACCACTCCTGACCGCAGAGCCCCTCATAGGAGGAGACGTCCTCGCCCATGTCGGCGAGAATGTCGTTGCAGACCGTGCTTATGGCCAGCTGGCGCAGATACGCGGCGGAGCTATAGCCATACTCCAGCATGGTGCAGCCGTAGGCCAGCATCAGGTCGTCGTAGTCCAGCAGGGCCTGATAGCTGTCCAGCTGCCGCATCCTGGCCAGAATGGCGCCGGTATAGTCGATGGTCAGGGACTCATGACGGCTGATCTCGTTGAGCAGCCGGTCGATGGCCAGCACGTCCTCCCCACTCAGGCCGCCCAGCACCGGCCGCAGCCAGTATAGGCTGATGACCTCACCGTCCCAGACGCTGCCGCCCAGGCGGTACAGCTCACCGTCCAACTTCAGCAGGTAGGTGTAGCCTCGCTCCTTGTCGCCCACCTCCATGAGCCAGCGCTGGCTATAGCCGCTGATGTCCGGGCGGGTGGCCTCGTCGGGGAACCAGCGGGCCCAGTCCTCATCGGTGAAGCTCTGGCCGCCCCGATGGGGGAAGGTGACAGGATCTCCCTCGCTGCCCCGGTTCCAGATGGTGTAGGAGTCGGTGCCCACCTCAAACAGCTCGGCGGCGGAATAGACGCCGGGCATCTGGGACACCCACGGGGCCAGGTACAGCGCTTCTGCTTGGATATACAGCCCCGGCAGCACGAGATCATCCAGGGGCCGGCCCAGGGTGTAGACCCCGGCGGCGTTCACCAGGACATAGTTGGTGCCGCTGGTATAGAGCATATAGAAGTTCTGGCCCTGATACCGGAGGCGGTCGCAGCAGACGGCGGCGAACTGCGACTGGACGCCGATACTGTCCTCCTGCCAGAGCTCCAGGGTATTCCCGCTCCCGGTCAGCTGGGGGCGCCAGGTAAAGTCTTCCCCCGCTGCGCTGGCATACAGAGTCTCACCCTCTGTCCACTGGCCCCAGCACAGGCCCTCCAGGGCGATGTGCAGGGGGATGGCCGCCGCATCCGGCTCCGTCAGCAGCAGGATGTCCGTATAGGACAGGATGGTCTCCAGCAGCGCAAGATCGTCCACACCGTACACCGCGTTCCGGAACTGCAGCAGCAGGGGATAGCCGCTGTTGCCGCCGGGGAACAGGGTGTGCTTGCCCATCTTCAGCCGGAAAGCCTGGCCATAACCCGGCCAGTCGCTGGGCACCGCGATGCCCTCGTCCAGCGGCACGAAGTCGCCTTCCTCCAGGGCACTGAGCTGCTGGGCCAGGGCGGTCTGGAGATCCACGCTGTAGATGGTGTTGCCGCCATTCAGCTGGAGGGACAGCTGGCCCAGGCGGGAGGGCGTCAGGCGGTTGGCCCACTCATAGGGCGTTTTGGCCGAGGGGTTGGTGAAGAAGCACAGGGCCATCACCGTCAGCACCGCCAGGCCCCCCACGGACGCCCAGAAGGCGGGCTTTTTATAGCGCAAGGCCTTGCGGATGCGGCCCTTGACGCAGGTTTCGCCAAAGGCCACCGGGCAGGCCAAGATGGCCCGCCTGGGGGCGGCGCAGTTCAGCAGGGCCTGGGAATATTCCCGCTTGCCGGGCTCCTCCAGATCCCGCAGCACCCGCTCGTCGCAGGCGAACTCCATGTCCCGGCACAGCAGCACATAGGCCAGCCACAGCAGGGGATTGAACCAGAACACCACCAGCAGCAGGAAGGCCAGGGGTTTGATCCAGTGGTCGCCCCGGCGGATGTGGGAGCGCTCATGGGCCAGAACATAGGCCCGGGTGTCGCCCGCCAGGCCGAAGGGCAGATAGATCCGGGGCCGGATCAGGCCCAGCACGAAGGGGGAACCCACCCACTCGCTCTGCCACACGCCTGCCTCCAGGCGCACCGCCGTCCGCAGACGCAGACGCAGCACCACGAAGCTGACAACCAGGTACAGCAGCAGGGCCACCGCCCCGGCCAGCCATACCGTGGCGGCGATCTGGGCCAGGTTGGCTGTCTTCTCCGGCGCCGCCGCTGCCATGACCTCCTGCAGCGCCGGGTTCACGGCGCTGTTGATGGCCGGGATGCCGCTGGAGATGGCGGGGGCGGCGCTGCTGAGGATGTCGCCGGGGATGGTCTCGGTGCTGGGCACCAGACTGATGGCGCTGCGGGGCAGCAGCTCCTGGCCCGGCCACAGCAGACGCAGACCCACCAGCAGCCACAGACCGTAGTGCAGGGCCTTGGGGGCTTTTTTCAGCACCAGGCGCAGCACGACCACCACCAGCACCAGCCACCCGGCGGTGATGGCCCGGTTCAATACGTCCAGAAAGATCTGTTCCATAACTCAAGCCTCCTTGTCATAGCTGTTGATGAGCTGCTGCAGCTGATCTGCCTCCCGCTCCGTCAGCCTGCGGCTGCGGGCGAAGGCCGCCACAAAGGCCGGCAGCGAACCCTCGAAGGTCTTGTCCACCAGCTCCGCCAGCTGGCTCTCCTGTACCTGCTCCTTGCTGACCAGGCTGCTGACCACGGCGTTCTCGCTTCTCACCACACCCCGCTGGCTCAGGCGGCGGATCACCGTGTAGGTGGTGGCCTTGGACCAGCCCAGCTTCTCCTGGCATAGGTGCACCAGCTGGGTGCTGTTCACCGGCTCGTGCTCCCACAGGATCAGGCAGAAGCGATATTCGCTCTCAAAGATCTGGGGTATCTCCATGTTGTATCCTCCTTTCGTCCAACGAGGTCGAACTTGTTAAACCTTACCATGAGTTTAACACATTCAACCTTCCTTGTCAAGCCCTTTTTATTGACGGAGGGCGGCGGCTGTGCTACACTGAAGGAACTACGATAAAAGAGGTGCGTCCTTATGGATGAAAATCGCAGCTTTGGCTATATCTGTCCCAAATGCGGCCGGGCGGTGATGGCCCGGCGGAGCAGCTTTGCCCTGGCGGCGGCCGCGGCCAACATCGAGTGCGCCTGCGGCGAGAGCGCCATGCAGGTGGAGACTGACGGCGTGAAGTTCCGGATGTGGGTGCCCTGCGGCCTGTGCGGCGGCACCCACCAGGCGGAGTGCAGCGCCCAGGCGGTGCTGGAGGGCCGGGGCATCGGCCTGGCCTGTCCAGAGACGGGACAGCTGTGCTGCTATGTGGGCCGGGAGGAGCAGGTGCAGGGCGAGATGGAGCAGCTGGCCCTGCGGGCTGCCAAGGAGAAGAACGAGTCGCCGGAAGCCTTTACGGACAACATCATCATGTATGAGGTGCTCTCGGAGCTGAAGGACATCGCCGCCCGGGGCGGCGTGCGCTGCCGCTGCGGAAGCGGGCGCTACGCGATCCAGGTGCACCGGGACAGCGTGGATCTGCGCTGTCAGGATTGCGGCGGACGATTGCGCGTCCCGGCGGCCACCGACGAGGATTTGGACCGGCTGTGCTGCCAGATGACACTGACCATTTCGGGTAGCGGGGAGGCGGAACGATGATCGAGCTGCTTGCCAAGTGCTTTATCAAGAACCGGGAGCAGACCGGCGACCCCGCCGTGCGCCGGGCCTATGGCCAGCTGTGCGGCCTGGTGGGCATCGGACTGAACCTGCTGCTGTTCGCCGGAAAGCTCTTTGCCGGGAGCCTCAGCGGCTCCGTGGCCATCACTGCCGACGCTTTCAACAACCTTTCCGACGCGGGATCCTCGGTGGTGACGCTGCTGGGCTTCCGCCTGGCCGGGAAGAAACCCGACCCGCAGCACCCCTTTGGCCACGGGCGCATGGAGTATATCTCCGGCCTGGTGGTGTCGGGGCTGATCCTGTTGATGGGCGTGGAACTGGCCAAGTCCTCGCTGGACAAGATCCTCCACCCGGCGGCGGTGGAGTTCAGCGCGGCGGCCCTCATCATCCTGGCGGCCTCCATCTGCGTCAAGCTGTATATGGCCCTGTATAACCGCCGCATCGGAAAGAAGCTGTCCTCCCCGGCCATGACGGCTACGGCGGCGGACAGCCTGTCCGACACAGCCTCCACCGCCGCGGTGCTGCTGGCCATGCTCATCGCCCACTGGACGCAGCTGGACATCGACGGCTGGGTGGGCTTGCTGGTGGCGGCCTTCATCCTCTGGTCCGGCATCAAATCCGCTGTGGAGACCATCAGCCCCCTGCTGGGCCAGCCCCCGGAGAAGGAATTCGTGGACAGCATCCGCCGGATCGTCCTTTCTGATCCCCAGATCCTGGGCCTCCACGACCTCATCGTCCACGACTACGGCCCGGGCCGGGTGATGGTGTCCCTCCATGCGGAGGTGCCCGCCCACGGCGACCTGCTGGAGCTGCACGACGTGGTGGACAACCTGGAGATGGAGCTGCAGCGGCGGCTGAACTGCCACGCGGTGATCCACATGGATCCCATCGTCACCGACGACGGCCTGACGGAGCCCCTGCGCCATCAGGTGGCGGCGCTGGTGCGGGAGATTGACCCGGATATCAGTATCCACGACTTCCGGGTGGTGTCCGGGCCCAGCCACACCAACCTGGTCTTCGACGCGGTGCTGCCCTTCGGCAAGACGCTTACGCCGGAGCAGGTGCGCGGGCAGATCGTGGAGCGGGTGCGGGCACTGGACAGCCGCTACTTCGCCGTGGTAAACGTGGAAAATTCGTACATATAAAAACAAAAGGGAAGGGACGTGGCGCACTTGCCGGTCTATGATTACAAAAAGGGCCTGTCGGCCCTGATGGGTTGTTTTCTGCTCTGGGGCTTCCAGCCGCTATACTGGTATCTGTGCGCCGGGATGGACACGTTTTTCCTGATGGCCGGGCGCATCATCTGGGCCGGGGTGTTCTGCGTGCTGCTGCTGTGGGCGCAGGGGAAGCTGCCCCAGCTGTGGGCGCTGTTCCGCAGCCGGCAGGCCATGAAGCGGGAGATCCCGGCGGCAGCGCTGCTGTTCGGGGACTGGATCGTCTATCTCTGGGCAGTGCAGAACGGACGGGTGCTGGAGTGCTCCCTGGGCTACTACATCCAGCCCCTGGTGGTGTTTGCCTTCGGCGCGCTGGTGTTCCGGGAGAAGCTCTCCTGGCGGCATCTGCTGATTTTGGCCGTGGTGGCGGTGGGCATCGTGCTGAGCGCCTCCGGCTTCGGCGGCGTGCCCTATGTGACCATCGCCCTGGCGCTGATGTTCGCGGTGTATGCGGCCATTAAAAAGAGCCTGACCATCGACTCCATCGTCAGCACCACCGCGGAGATCCTGATGATGGCGCCGGTGGCGCTGCTGTTCGTGCTGCTTTGCCGCATGGGGGACAACGGACTGGGCGGCCTGACACTGACGCGGCAGCTGCTGGTGATGGGCTCCGGCGTGGTCACGGCGGCACCCATGCTGCTGTATGCCATCGGCGTGCGGCAGCTGCCCCTGATGACCACCGGCATCTGCCAGTATCTCAGCCCCACCCTGGGCATCCTCTGCGGCACGATCATGGGGGAGAGCCTGAGCCGGGAAAAGCTCATCAGCTTTGCCTTCATCTGGGTCGGGGTGCTGCTGTATACCCTCAACAGTCTGTATGAAGAGCGCCGCCGGGCCGCCGGTGGCTGACGCGGCGCAGAACGTCCGCTCCCCGCCGCCATTGCGGACAAGGGAACGGGCATTCCGCCTGGCTTTTGCCCGGTTGTATACTTTCCCGCTGGGCACGGTTTTGGTCACGGGATTGACACCGTTCCAGGAACCGCGCCGGCCGGCGTGGAAGGCTTTCCGCGCCTTTTTGCTCTGCTTTGCGATCGGAACCGCTTGCTTCATCATACTTCCTCCATTCCGTGGCCGTTTCAATGGCTGCCTCTTGACTTTTTGAAATAAATCCTGTATTCTACAATATCCGTCTGGAATCAACGCAAAGGAGGCGATGGTATGTACCAGACCAAATTCCCGGTGATCGACCTTACCGCGACAGGAGAAAACATCCTGCGCCTGCGCAAGGAGAAGGGCCTGTCCGTCCGGGAGCTCCAGGGCTACTTTGGCTTTGAAGAGCCCCAGGCCATTTACAAGTGGCAGAAGGGCAAAAGCCTTCCAACTGTCGATATCGTTAATTCGTTAAAAGGTATATCCGCAAAAACTGAAACAGGCTCTATGGAAGTCATTTCTGAACTGCCATAGAGCCTGTTATCGTTAAAAAGTATGGGAAAAGCCTTGTAAGTCAAGGGTTTTGCAAAAAGAAACTGGACACCAATCTCGATACGCATTGTATCAAAACTGGTGTCCAGTTATGGTGCGGGCATGGGGACTCGAACCCCAACGCCGAAGCACGAGAACCTAAATCTCGCATGTCTACCAATTCCATCATGCCCGCATAGGATGTACCTATTAAATATAACACATCTGCGACGACCTTGCAAGATAGCGGAGCTAATTTCCAAGAGAACTTCCATAACCCCCGCTACTGACAGGGATAAAAAAGGTAAAAAAAGGGGAAAAAGGTGGTTGACA
>CAZUYE010000018.1:0-31885 GCA_964624925.1 uncultured Oscillospiraceae bacterium
CCCAGGCCATGCTGGGCCGTACCCCCGGCAACATCGTGGCCATCCGCCCCCTGCGGGAAGGCGTGATCTCCGACTATGACATGACGGAGCGGATGCTCAAAGAGTTTATCCGCAAGGTCTCCGGCAGCTTCCATCACATCTTCAAGCCCCGTGTCATCATCTGTGTGCCCTCCGGCATCACGGAGGTGGAGGAGCGCGCCGTGGTGGATGCGGGCCTGCAGTCCGGCGCAGGCCGGGTGTACCTCATCGAGGAGCCCGTGGCGGCGGCCATTGGCGCAGGCATCGACATCACCAAGCCCGAGGGCCACATGGTGGTGGACATCGGCGGCGGCACCAGTGATATCGCCGTCATCTCCCTGAAGGGCGTGGTGGAGAGCGCCTCCATCAAGGTGGCCGGCGATCAGTTCAACGAGGCCATCATCAAGTATATGCGCCGCAAGCACAACATCCTCATCGGTGAGCGCACTGCCGAGCAGATGAAGATGGAGATCGGCTGCGTCTTCCCCAAGGAGGATGAGAGAACCATCGAGATCAAAGGCCGTTGCCTGATGACCGGCCTGCCTAAGTCCATCACCGTCACCTCCACGGAGATGCTGGAGGCCTTTGAGGAGCCGGTGGAGCGGATCTTGGAGGCCATTCACGGCGTTCTGGAGCGCACGCCCCCGGAGCTGGTGGCGGATATCGCCAACAACGGCATCGTGATGACCGGCGGCGGCAGCCTCGTCGACGGCTTCGACAAGCTCATCACCGCCCGGACGGGTATCCACACGGTGGTGGCGGAGAATGCCATCAGCTGCGTGGCCATCGGCACCGGCAAGAGTCTGGATTCCGTCCACGAGATGAACGACGGCACCGTGAACCTCTCCCGCCGCAAGCAGATGAACTGAAAAAAGACGATAAGGGGCGCTGATCTGCTGGTCAGCGCCCTTTTGGTTTGTCCAAAAGCCTTTTTGACAGCAGCAGCCCCCCGGCAAAAGCCGGAGGGCTGCTATTATGTCGCTATGCGGTTTTCAGAAAATCAGGCGCGGTGCTCAGTTGGCCTTTCTCTTGCGCAGCAGGACATAGCCCGCAGCGGCGGAGGCGGCCATCAGGGCGCACAGACCCAGCAGCGGCGTGGTGTCGCCGGTCTTGGGCGTCTCGGCAGGCTCCTTCTCACCGCAGTTGACGCAGACGCCGTCCTTATAGTCGTGGCCGGTGGCGGGGATGACCTCGCCCTTCTCCATGACCTCGCGGCAGTTCTCGCACACCTGGTCGCCGGTGTAGCCGTCCTCGGTGCAGGTGGGCTCCTTGGCATCCACCGTGATCAGGTCGCCATGCTCACCGCTCTCGGAGAGGATCTCGTCAGCCGCGGCCAGGGCCAGGGCCAGGCGAGCGGCCAGCTGCTCCTGATAGGAGGCCTGGAGGGCCTGGAACTCCTCGCTGGCGGCATCCAGCAGATACTTGGCAGCGGAGCGAATGGCCTCGTCATACCAATCCGCCCAGGCCTGCAGCACTTCCTTCTCGTTGGCCAGGGCCGCCGCGAAGTCGCCGCCCTTGGCCAGGGTGTAAACGCGGTGGTTCTTGGTGTTCTGCAGCTCGGTGTCGAAGCGCTTCATGGCGGCGGCAAACACCTCGTCCATGACCTCGCGGGCCACGGCCTCGTTGTCATCGGTGGCGTTGGCCATCATCAGGCCGGTGGCCAGGGTGGTGATACCCACATTCTCCATCTCGCGGGCGCTGGACATATTCAGCGTATCCACGGAGCTGTGGTAGCTGTAGTCGGTCATGTGCCAGGTCAGCAGGGCCGGCACATTCTGGGCCAGGAAGCGGGAGTGGTCGCTGCCGCCCTCATAGGGGCAGACGTCCACGCGGAAGCCGTCGTCATGATAGTTGATGACGCCCTGGGCCGCATACATATACAGATCGTTCAGGAAGAAGCCCTCCTGGAACATACCCTCGAAGGAGCCGGCGCCCCACAGGGTGTGGGAGTCAGGCAGACGGACGAAATCGCCATAGGGATCGGCAAAGTTATCGTCGTAGTAGCAGTCGGTCTCCCAGGGCAGCACGTCCAGGGTGTAGTTATAAACGGCAGAGGGGTCGGGAGTCTTCTCAATACGCATGACACCGCCGGTCTTCTCGGGATCCTCACCGACCATGTCCATATCCAGGGCGGCCACAACGTTGGCCTTCTCCTCGGGATGGCTGTTCAGCCACAGGGTGGCCAGGTTCATCTCGTCGCCCCACAGGAAGGTGATGGTGCGCTCGGGACGCTCGATAATGCCCTCGTCCACCATCTTCTTCAGCGCAACGGCCAGGCCCAGCTGGGAGGCCACGCCGGTGGCGTTGTCGTTGGAGCCGGGCTCCTGCACGTGGGCGCAGATGATGATGCGCTCATCGGGCTTGGTGGCGCCCTTGATCTCGGCCATGGTCACAGCCTGGCCCTTGCCGCCGGCGGTCTCGTCATTCATGGCGTAGGTGCGGCCAATGCTGATGTTGGTGGCATAGACGGGGGTGCCGTCGGCCTTCTCCAGCAGCTCCAGCAGGGCGGTCTTCTGATCGTTGGAGAACTGCCACTCCACGATGGGCTTGCCGGTCTCGGTCTGGGCGGCGGTGGCGCTCAGACTGGCGCCGGAAGCATAACGGGCGGAATAGATGAAGGGCTCAATGATGTTGCCGGCCTCATCTCTGGGGGTGCTGTAGTCGTTCAGGCTGGCGGTGGACATAACGGCAATGGCGCCGGTCCGCTGGGCCAGGGTGAAGGCATTGCGCAGGGAGGAATCGGTCAGCAGGACCTTGCCGGCCAGGTTGGCATCGCACTCCTCCACGGTGGGATACTTGGTGCAGGCCATCTCCGCTGCACTGCGGCCGGTGATGGTGCCAATGTATACGACCTCGCCAGTGATACCCACGGCATCGGCGGGCTTGGTGCCGCCGGCCTCGGTGAAGCAGCTGTTCCAGGCCAGGTGGCAGCGCTTATTCAGCTCGGCCTCCTTGCCGTTGAGCACGTTGATGCGGTTGCCGGACTCGTCCTTCTCGGTGATCCACTGCCACATCTCGTCGATGCTCTCCACACCGTAATGCTCCTTATAGGTATCGGTGGTGGGGTTGAAGGCATAGCTCTCCACGTTCACGCGGTCGATGAGGGCGTCCACGCCGTCAAAGCTGGCCTCGGTGCTGATGGAAAGCTTGGCATACTCGGGATCCCAGGTCAGGCTGTCCACGTTATAGTAGGTAACCCAGGAATAGTCCTTGTCGGCCTTGTCGCTCATGTCGTTGGAGCCCTTCACACCAAGCTCCGTCTTTTCGGCGCCCACGAACTCATAGCCGGCAGCCTTCAGCTGGGCCACGATGAAATCATCGATGACCTGGTTCTGCCAGGAGCCACCGGTGGTGCGCCAGCCCAGATAGACATAGGACAGATAGTCAAACATCTGCTCGCCGTCCACATAGTCAGCCAGGGCCTCGATGGTCTTCTTCATTTCGGTGTCGCTGTCCTCCGCGGGCTGGGCCACGGCGGTGGTCATCAGTCCGGCCAGCATGCACACTGTCAGCAGCAGGGCCAGAAGGGTCTTACACTTTTTCATACGGTACCTCTCATTTTCAAAAAAAAATTTGGTTAGCTGGGGTCGATATGCAACTACGCTCCTTTCCTGATTTTTATAGGTTTATTATCACACAAGAGCTTATAAAAATCAACAACTTTTTTATAACAAACCGCACTTTCTTTATGTACAATGATGTGCCTATGTGGGAATCCACACATCATACATGTAGGATGTGGCAAAAGCCACATCCGCATTTTATAATAAACCACCTGGTTTTAGTAGATGATCGCCGGACGCAGAAATCCGCAGTTGACAGGGGCGGCGGGGGCGGTATATAATAATGATAACAAGCAAATCTTGAAAATTACGCATTTTAATCTGGCTTTAATAATATTTCATATTAAATATGCCGATGGAGGTACATACATGGATATCTTTGAAAAATGCTATGCGCCGTCACTGGCCAAGCAGCTGCAGGAGGAGGGGATATACCCCTATTTCCACGCGCTGGAGTCCCGGCAGGACGTGGAAGTGATGATGGAGGGCAAGCGCCGGATCATGCTGGGCTCCAACAACTATCTGGGCCTGACCACCGCGCCGGAGGTGGTGGAGGCGGGCATCCGGGCCCTGGAGCACTACGGCACCGGCTGCTCCGGCTCCCGCTTCTTAAACGGCACGCTGGAGATGCATCTGGAGCTGGAGGCAGAGCTGGGCCGCTTTCTGCGCAAGCCCGGCGTGGTCACCTTTGGCACCGGCTTTCAGGCAAATCTGGGCATCATCAGCGCCCTGGTGGATCGCCATGACTACATCATCTGCGACCGGGAGAACCACGCCTCCATCTATGCCGGCTGCCAGCTGAGCTACGGCAAGATGCTGCGCTATCGCCACAGCGACATGGCGGATCTGGAGAAGTGCCTGCAGCGGGTGCCGGAGAAAAACGGCGCGCTGATCGTCACCGATGGCGTGTTCTCCATGGGCGGCGACATTGCAAAGCTCCCGGAGATCTGCGCCCTGGCCAGACGGTATGGGGCCCGAGTCATGGTGGACGACGCCCACGGCTTGGGCGTGCTGGGCGAGGGCGGCCGGGGCACCGCCAGCTACTTCGGCCTGGAGGAGCAGGTGGACGTGTACATGGGCACCTTCTCCAAGTCCCTGGCCTCTCTGGGCGGCTACATGGCAGCCTCGGCGGAGGTGGCGGACTATGTGCGCCACACCTCCCGGCCCTTCATCTTCTCCGCCTCCATTCCCCCGGCCAACTGCGCCGTGGCACTGGCCGCCCTGCGGCAGCTGGAGGCCCATCCGGAGCTGCCCCTGCGGCTGCGGGAGCTGAGCCTTTATGCCCGGCAGGGGATGACCCGGCGGGGCCTGAGCATCCGGGAGTCCGCCCTGACGGCCCCGACGCCCATCATCCCCATCTATACCTACGAGACCTATCGCACGCTGCAGGCATCCCAGAAGATCTATGACCGGGGCGTCTACGTCAACCCCACCCTGCCCCCGGCCACGCCGGAGGGGGAGGCACTGCTGCGCACCAGCTACATGGCCACCCACACGGAGGCGCTGCTGGACGAGGCCATGGACATCATCGCCTCGGTGTTGGTGACGGAAGATGCGTAAGGTCGCCGTCGTAACCGGGGGAACCTCCGGCATCGGGCGGGAGACCGCCCTGGCCCTGGTACAGCGAGGCTATACCGTCTATGAGCTCAGCCGCCGGGCAGAGGGTGTGGAGGGTCTGCACCATCTGCAGGCGGACATCACCGATGAGGGACAGGTACGTGCCGCCGTGGACGCCGTTATGCAGGCGGAGGGGCACATTGACCTGCTCATCAACA
Source organism: uncultured Oscillospiraceae bacterium (assembly GCA_964624925.1). Lineage (GTDB taxonomy): Bacteria > Bacillota > Clostridia > Oscillospirales > Oscillospiraceae > Vescimonas. The sequence continues at coordinate 5,357 of CAZUYE010000018.1, forward strand.
ACGCGGGCTTCGGCATCTCCGGGGCGGTGGAGTTCACCGACACGGCGGATGCCCAGCGGCTGCTGGACGTGAACTTCTTCGGCATGGTGCGCATGAACCGGGCCGTCATCCCCCTGATGCGCCAGGCCGGGGGCGGGCGCATTGTGAACCTAAGCTCCGTAGCGGCCCCCATCCCCATCCCTTTCCAGGCATATTACTCCGCCGGAAAGGCGGCGGTGAACGCCTACACCATGGCCCTGGCCAACGAGCTGCGGCCCTTCGGCATCAGCGTGTGCGCCGTGCAGCCCGGGGACATCCGCACCGGCTTTACCGCCGCCCGGGAAAAGACGGCGACAGGTGATGACGTGTATCAGGGCCGGATCAGCCGCTCGGTGCAGCGCATGGAGCGGGATGAGCAGGGCGGCATGGAGCCCGCCAAGGCCGGGGTCTTCATCGCCCGGGTGGCCACGCGCCGCCGAGTCAAGCCCCTGTATACCATCCGGCTGGACTATCAGCTGTTTGTGCTGCTGAGCCGACTGCTGCCCTGTCGGCTGCTGAACCGGCTGGTGGGCCTGCTGTATGCGAGATAAGGCGAAATAATACATGAAGCAGCCCGTCAAAAAAGGCTTTTTGCCGGGCTGCTGCGGATTTTCCAAACTTTGAAAAAGTTCGGAAAATCCGGTGATTGAAAACAAAAGACACCCCTGATGGGTTATCTCCGCGCTAAGAGCCGCCTGCGGCGGTTGCGCTCCGAAACGCGCCTGCGGGCGCAGTCTTTCGTAACTATCTTCCTTTCCGTAATCGAAGCGTTTTCGAGTTCTTTGACAAGCTGAGCAGCCCTGCGGCCTTCGCCGCAGGGCTGCTGCTGTTTATGGGGTTTGTGTTGCCCGGTGAGACTTATCTGCGATAGGCGCCGGCGGCCAGGGGTCTGGCGGCGATGGCGGTGGGCGCAGTGGTGCTCTCGGGCAGGCCGCCGGTGATCTCCACGGAATGGATGGTGGCGATCATGTTGCCCACGCCCAGGTTGCCCAAGGCGATCAGGTTGCGGCCCACGGTGACCTGCTCATACAGGTCATAGTCAAAGTAGCTGCTGCCGGAGAGGTACAGGTACAGCTGACTGGTGTTGCCATTGTTCCAGTAGTCATACAGGGAGATGGCGAACATATTGCCGCCGTCGTTGTCCTTACCGGCATAGGTCAGGGCGTTGAAGCTGTAGGTATAGCGGGGCATGGTACCGGCCAGGAACATATCGTACAGGGGGGTCTGCTCCAGCTCGCGGACGAAGAAGCAGGTGGCGGTGGTGTTGCCATCGGCATCGGTATCCTCCACGAAGTGCATACCATTGGGCAGGTTGGAGGCCTCGAACATCATGCCCTCGCCCTCCATGCCGCTGTACACGTCGTCGGCATTGTAGTAGTAGGTGGTGGTGACGATCACAGACTCGCCGGTCGCCCAGTCGTAGTCCTCATACTCCATCTGGTAGGTCTTGAAGCCAGGGATCTCATCCACATACCACAGACGGCCCACATTGTCCAGCAGGACATGGGTGGTGGCGGCGGTATAGTTGATACCTGCATAGTTCACACCACTTCTGTTGCCGTCCATGCTGCCCATGAAGTCTCTGTAGGCGTCCATGCCCTCGGGAGCATAGGTGTAAGGCTCGTCGATATCGGTGATACCGCAGAGCACCACGTTGACGATGGAACCCTGGTCGGCCTCGCCGGTGGCAAAGCCCGTGTCGGAATAGGCCAGGGTCTCGGCCATGTTCACGCTGTGGTAGGTCCACTCATAGGTCTCCGGATCGTAGCCGTCGAGCATGTTCTGCTGCATCTCCTCGTCCATGGTCAGGTCGGTATAGAGATAGTAGTTCATGATGGCGGTGAACTTGTCGGTGCTCTCGGAGTAGGACAGGCCATAGGTGTGACCGCCGTTGAGGGACTCGATGTAGTCCACCACGGTGTTGGTCTCGGGATCGATCTGATAGACGATACCGGTGTTGCCCCACTCAGCGGCCCACAGGTAGCCGCGGCCCATGACAGAGGCGGACATACTGGTGCCCATGCCCTGGAACTCGGCGGGAACCACCAGCTTATCCTCGATGCTGAGGCTGCCCTTGCCGCCCACCATGTTCAGGGTGTAGTAGCGGGAGCTGCCGGCGGTGCCGACGCCGCCGCCGCTATAGGCCACGAAGCCAGAGATGCTCAGATCCAGGGCGGTGACCGTGACGCGGCAGGTGGCAGTGAGGGTGGGATCGGCCACGGAGGTGACGGTGATTTCGCAGCTGCCGGCGGACACGCCGGTGACCACGCCGTTCTGATCCACGGTGGCGATCATGTCATCGCTGGAGCGCCAGGTCACGTCGGTGACCTCGGAGTACCAGGGATCGAAGGTGCAGACCAGCTGCTCCAGGCCGCCCACGGTGAGGGTCAGATTGCTCTGGCTCAGGACGGGGGCGCCGATCTCAGTGACATCGAAGGTGGGTACATTGTCATGGCCGGTGATATCGCCGGTCAGAGGCGCGACCAGGGCGTAGGTCTCGTTGCTGAGGGTACCGGTACGGGTCAGCTCCGCCGTCTCGGTATTCACCTTGTACAGCACGGAGGGGCTGGCATCCAGGAAGCTGCCGGTGGGATAGAACTGGGCCCAGTACAGGCTCTCGGTGTTGTGATCCCAAGTCATGGACTGCAGATAGTCCATCTTCACGCCGGTGTCGCCCACGTTGCGGAAGCTGATATAGTCATAGTCGTTGATGTAGCTCTCCACCAGCCAGGCGGTCTCGGTGAAGTGCTCGATATCCCAGTCGTACACGCCGCCCATCAGGTAGATGGTGCCCTCGTCGTCGCAGGCCATACCCAGGCCATAGATGCTGTTGTAGTTGTAGACATACTTCTCACCGAAGGTGGGGACCTCCTGCCAGAAGTCGTAGTCGAAGTACGCCTCGCCCAGGTTGATCTCGTAGATCTCGGAGCCGTAGTCGCTGGTGCACAGGCCCAGCAGGCGGCCATTGGCGTAGTCATAGGCCAGATCCTGATAGACGTTCTCCAGGTTGGCCAGGAAGATGGCCTCCAGGCGGTAGCCGTTGGACAGCATATCGCTGTAGCGGATGGCATAGAGCTTGCCGTCGTCGGTCTCGGTGAAGAGGTAGCCGTTGATGTACTCGGCGCAGACGAAGTTCACACCACTCTGGAAGATGGTGGTCTCGTCATAGTTCACGTCCTCGTCGAAGGACACCCAAGTGTAGCCGCCCCAGCCGTCGTTCTGGAAGGCAACGAAGTCGCCATAGGGCGTGCCCTCGCCGCCCAGGTTGATGCCATAATAGGACTCGTTGAAGGCATAGTCGCCCAGGATGAGCATCAGCTTGCCGCTGAGCTCGGTGACATCGTAGCTCTGGGTGTAATACTGATAGCCATCCTCAGGCTCCGTGTCCTCTACGGCGTACATACCGTAGGTCTGCAGGCCCATGCTGTCCACCAGCAGCACAGCGGCGGTGGAGACATTGTCCTTGAAGGTCAGGGTCAGCAGCTTCTTGCCGGTATCCTCATCGGTGACCAGCTGGGCACCCAGCAGCGTGGGGGCCTCGGTGTCCACGGTGATGGGCAGCCGGATGGTCTCAGCCTCATCGCCCTCGTAGTCGATGCCCTGGGCGGTGATGGTCAGCAGCAGCTTGGTGTTGTTGGCCAGCGTGTCGCCATTGGCGTCGGTGAGCTTGTAGCCGGTGGAGTCATACCAGGAGTAAACAGAGGGAACGACCCCGCCGTTGCCGCTGCTGTAGACACTCTTGGAGACATGGTCGGCGGTGAGGTCATAGTATACCTCGCCGGTCTCGGCGTTGGCAATGTTGTAGTTCAGCTTGTCCACGTTGCGCAGCAGGGAGATGTACATCTCGTTGATGTAATCGCCGTAGCCATCCTCGTTGGGGGACAGGGACACGTGGGACAGGTCGACGGCCTCCTCCACATAGGGGTTGGTGCCCAGAGGAACCATGTACGCGTTGCCATAATAGGTATAGTTGCCATAGATGGTGTGGACGTACTGGCTGTACTCGACGGTCTCCTCATCCTCCCAGTAGTAGCCGCTGTCCAGCATGGGGGCGTCGGTCCAGTCGCCATAGAAGCCCAGATAGGGCAGGGACAGATCCACGCTGCCGCTGCTCTTGGCCGTCAGCAGGGTGAAGCCCTCCACATAGCCGCCATTGGGATAATAGGTAGCGAAATAGGCCTTGTCGGTCTCGTCCAGGCTGATGCTGACGCTGACCTCGGCGGTCTCGCCGGCGGCTACGCGCAGCACGGTGGCCTCCAGGTCGGCGGGGGAGTCGTTGCCCACCAGGGCATCCAGATAGGCCTGGACATCGTCGGCGTTGGCGGTCTCGTTGCCGTCCACGTCATAGCGGAAGGACTGCTCCTTCCAGTTCTCGTCCAGGGGTTTGTCGGCCACGGCGGCCTGATAGATCCACCAGGCATCGTGGGAGCCGGCGGCACCGCTGTTGTCCACATCGTGGGTCAGCACCAGGCTGTCGGAGCTCTCCACGGTCTGGGCTGCCAGGCCCATGGGGGTGGAGGACATGAAGTAGTAGCCCAGCTCGGCATAGTCGGTGTTGACGCCCTCGGTCTGGGCGGTGGTGCGCAGGTCATAGAACAGATCGCGGGAGTCGAAGTTGTTCACCTGGAAGGTGAAGCTGTAGCTGCCGGTGCGGGCAGGATCGTCAAAGAGGTTGGCCTTGGGCACGTCGCAGCCGGGCACGGTCAGGTAGGCACGGGTGGTGACGGCGTCAAAGGCGTTGGCCAGGCCGGAGCCCTGGGAACGGGGAGAATAGAGGGACTCCTCGTCATAGGACAGGGGGCTGGCGGTGCTCATCAGCAGGGTATAGACGAAGCTGTGGAGCTTGGCGCCGCTGTAGCCCAGCTCCTTGGCATACTGGGACACCAGGGCGGCCATACCGGCCACGTTGGGGGTAGCCATGGAGGTACCGCTCATCAGGCCGTAGGTGCCGTCGGTGGTGGTGGAGTAGATATTGCCGCCGGGGGCGGTGATATCGGGCTCCAGGGTCAGGTCAGGCGCCACGCCCCAGGAGGAGAACTCGCTCATCTCATAGGCGGTGGGGCTGGGGATGGAGGCCTTCTCATCGGAGAAGTACAGCAGGGTCTCGGGAGCATCCTCCAGCAGGGCAATGATGCGCTGGCCGTCGCCCATGCTGATGGAGGCCATGGGGATGGTAGCAGAGCTGCCATCCAGGCTGACGCCGGGGGCGCCGCCGGAGACATTGTTATAGATCAGGCAGGCCACTGCACCGGCAGCCTCGGCATTCTCGACCTTCTCACCGAAGCTCAGTTCACCGCGCTGGATCAGGGCGATCTTGCCGGTGACATCCAGGCCCTCGAAGTCGCTCTCGGCACCCAGGCCGGGGACGACCACGACCTGATAGCCCTGGCCCACCAGGGTGCTGACGGCGGCGTTCTTGCCGTAAGCGCCCTCGGAATAGCTGATCTTCTGCTCGCCGATGGTCAGGAAGTAGTCATAAACGCAGAGGTTCTCCACGCTGGCCACGGTCATGACGTTGGCATAGGTACCGGGGCTGCCGACGGTGGCGTTATCCACGTTGGAGGTCAGGCTCTGGTCCAGGCCGAAGCTGTTCATGAAGGCGGAGGTGTACTCGTTGCCGGCGGCAACGGACAGAATCACGCCGCTCTCGCCCACGCTGTTATACAGGGCGTCCATCTCCTCGCCGTCGGTGGTGAAGCCGGCGGTGGAGCCCAGGCTCATGTTCACCACGTCAGCGCCCAGGATCATGGCGTCCTCCAGGGCGGCCATGATATCCTCGTCATAGGCGCCACCATTGGCACCGAAGACCTTCATGACATACAGCTGCGCGTCGGGGGCCACACCCACCACGTCGCTACCGTCCACCTTGTTGGCGGCGGCGATACCGGCCACGTGGGTGCCGTGGTCGCTCTGGCCGTCGTTGTCATGGGTGATATCCAGGTTGTAATCGACATAGTTGAAGCCGAAGGCGACCTTGCTGCTGTAGTACACGTCCTCCACCGTCAGGCCCTCGTAGCGGGCGGCGGCGTTGAGGCTGCTGAGCTTCTCGGCCACCGTGCTCTCGGTTGCGGAGGCGGTGGTGAGCTTGTCAGCGGGCAGGGCGGCAAAGTTCTGGTGATCGGTATCCAGGCCGGTATCGATGATGGCGATCTTCATGCCCTCACCGGTATAGCCGTTGGCCCAGGTGTTCTCACGGCCGATCATCACGCCGTCGGAATTGGTCTTGATATCATTCTGGCAGACGGAATAGGTGCGCTGACGCAGCACCTTCTCCACGCCGGGGATGGCCTCGATGGCCTCGATGGCGCCGTAGGGCACCGTCGCCGCCACGGCGTTGGTGAGCCAAGTGTACTGATAGGCCACATCCAGCTCCGCGCCCTTCAGCGCGCTGCTCTCGATGCGGCGGATGACTGCGTTCTGGCAGGCCTCGATGCCGGCCATCTGCAGCTGGGTTCGGCTGTTCAGCTCTGCCTGGCGGTCAGACTCCAGAACGGAGTTGCCCTGCATGAGGATGAACACCTTCACCAGCTGGTCGGGAGCAATGCTCTCCTCCACGGTGTCCTTCTCCGACACACTGTCGGAGAACCAGTGCTTACCGTTGCCGGTGAGCTGCTCGATCTCCAGCTCCTTGGTGCTGGTCTTGCTGTCGGTATCCTGGGCAAAGCTCACCGTGACGCTGCTGGCCAGCAGGGAGACGATCATGCACAGGCTGAGGACAGCGGACAAAAGACGCTTCATTTTCATCTGGCGTTCCTCCTTTTGGCAGTGGTCAGCACCACGCCGCCCAGAACGGCCGCGCTCAGCAGGCCCACATACAGGCCCAGCAGACTCTCGTCGCCGGTCTTGGCAGAGTCAGTGGGCTGCTGCTTGGCGGCGCTGACGATGGTCACGGCGTTGCCGTCGGCATCGTTGGCGCTGCCATCCAGGGCCACGTCACGGGTGCCGGCCTTGCCGGTGAAGTTCACCTGCATCAGCAGAGCGCCCTCCTCCACGGCCTGGCCGCGGTCGGGAGCGACCCAGCTGATCCGCACGATGCCCTCCTGCTCCGCGTTCACGGAGATCATGGCCACATGGGCCTCGTCCGCCGTTACATTCTGATAGGTCAGCTTGCTGCTGTCGTAGGTCAGCTCCAGCACGCCGTCGGTGACGGCGGCATCGGACATGATCTGCGCAGCGGTGTTGCCGCCGTTTTCGGACAGCTGCACCCACGCGGACGGCTCGGTGGCTGCAAAGGCAGTGACCACCAGCGCCGCACAGCACAGAACCGTCACGATCAGGCCGCGGACTACACGCTTCATAGTCTTCATTCGTGTCCTCCTATGATTTTTTTGGCAAAGTCAGGGCCGTGGGGACCTGTTCCCATGGCGCACACTGAAAGGCGCACAAAATAAAATATTTTGGCGGAAATGTGCATCAAGTTTCGTTAACAGGCCCTTTTCCCTGTTGACTCCGCACACACAGAATACTTCAAAAGGCCCCGGATGTCAAGCGATTTTTATGGCCATCAAAATGTTTACGCACAGCGGATATTATTTGCACTTTGTGTTGTTTTGTCGTTCATTTTGACAATTTCCAGTTGCGTGGCGTTTTTTTCGTGGTATAATAGGGAGCAAGAAACTCATATTAAAAACAGGAGGCGCTCATATGTTCTGCGTGAGAAAGGTCAACAGCGATTACACCTGGGTGGGGGCGGACTGCCGCCGCATGGCTTTGTTCGAGGGGGTCTATCAGGTGCCGGGCGGCGTGTCCTTCAACAGCTACCTGCTGCAGGATCAGCAGACGGCGCTTTTCGACACCGCCGACGCGGCGGTGAGCCGGAGCTTTTTTGAAAACGTAGCCCACGCCCTGGCGGGACGGGGGCTGGACTATCTGGTGGTGCAGCACATGGAGCCGGATCACGCCGCCAACGTGGCAGAACTGCTGGAGCGGCATCCGGAGACCACGGTGCTCTGCTCTGGGACGGCCCGGACGATGCTGGGCCAATTCTTCGGCACGGCGTATCAGGAGCGCATCCGGGTGGTGAAGGAGGGCGACAGCCTCTGCACCGGGCGGCATACCCTGCACTTTGTGGCTGCGCCCATGGTACACTGGCCAGAGGTGCTGATGAGCTATGACGAGACGGATCGGCTACTGCTGACGGCGGACGCCTTCGGCTGCTTCGGGGCCCTGAACGGGGCACTGTTTGCCGATGAGGTGGACTTCGGCCGAGACTATCTGGACGAGGCGCGGCGCTACTACTGCAACATCGTGGGCAAATACGGCCCCCAGGTGCAGGCGGTGCTGAAAAAGGCCGCGGGGCTGGACATTCAAATGCTGCTGCCCCTCCACGGCTTCGTGTGGCGGCGGGAGCTGGGCTATATCCTGGACAAATACGACCGGTGGAGCCGCTATGAGCCGGAGGAGAAGGGCGTGGTCATCGCCTACGCCTCGGTGTACGGCGGCACGGAGAACGCCGCCAACATCCTGGCCTGCCGGCTGCGGGAGCGGGGCACTGCGGTGCAGCTGTTTGACGTATCCGTCACCTCCCCTGACCACATCCTGGCCGCCGCCTTCCGCTTCAGCCATCTGGTGCTGGCGGCACCCACCTACAATGCCGGTGTGTTCGTCACCATGGAGCGGCTGCTCCACGAGCTGACGGCTCACGGCCTGAAAAAGCGCCGGGTGGTCTATATTGAAAACGGCACCTGGGCACCCACCAGCGCCCGGGGCATGGAGAAGCTGCTGGAGCCCCTGCAGTGGGAGCAGGCAGCCCCGACCCTGAGCCTGCGCTCGGTACTGCAGCCCCAGCAGGCGGAGGCCTTGGACCAGATGGCGGCGCTGCTGGCCGCCGAGGTGACAGGCTGACAATAACACACAGATGCGGCGGTTTGACCGCCGCTTCTGCTTTTGTCTTGTATTTTTTCCGCGGAGGTGCTATACTCATAGCAACATAAACAGACAGGAGGCTGGAAGAAAATGACACCCGAAAAGAGAATTATCGTATACGAAGCAGCTCCCCCTACCAACGATGCCCCGGTGGAGCAGGACGGCAAGGAATTTCCAAACAGTACCTTTACGATCATATCAAAGGTGGCATATCTCATCGGCGTGCCAAAGCGCTTTTTTGAAAATGAGCACTCCTCCCCCAAGATAGAGATCTATCAGGATATGGATCGGGAGAAGAACGCCCGCATTGTGCGGCACCTGTGCATCCTGCGCACGGCCATTGAGCAGAACTATGGGCGGATCTACCGGGCCTTTCAGTATGATTTGAAAAATTTACACACACTGCCGGAATACATCCCCCAGGAGAGCCTGCAGCAGCTGTCCGCCGACGGGATCGAGATCATACGCGCCAACTATAAGCCCATTCAATACATCATCGACCTGAACAATCAGATCGCCAACCGTATCAACAACTGCCGCCAGCTGATGCCCATCTGGATCAAGTGGGACTATCTGCGGGAGCTGTTCATCATGCCAGGCGGCAACAAGGAGCTGGGCGTCAAGCAGGCGGCGGACGAATACTATGCCCACCGCAGCCGCTACCCCTATCAGGTCTATATGAACTGGCCCGGCCAGGAGCAGGGCAACATCCTCTATAACGACAAGAAGTTCGTCACGCTGCTCTACGAGATTCACGAGGACTACTTCTCCGACATGAGCAAGGTCACGGATGCCAGCCAGCTGACCAAGGAGGGGATCTATCGCTTCCTGGAGCAGAGCAAGCGCTGCGCCATCGTGGTGGACTGCGAAAACTCCGACCCATACAAGCTGTATGCCACGTTGAACAACCTCAGCCAGTATGCACTGCTGCACAAGATCGCCAAGATCATCCTCTATGATGATGTGCACACCACCACGGCCTGGCAGATCCTCAATGAGTTCACGGATATCCCCGTGGAGCGGGTGCTCATCGAGCGCATCAAGGACAACAAGTCCCTGGTGGACATCCGCCTGACCACCGGCACCTGCCGGGAGTTCTTCCAGAACGACACGGACTCCTTCATCCTGGCCTCCAGCGATTCCGACTACTGGGGCCTGATCCCGGCCATGCCGGAGGCCAAGTTCCTGGTGCTGATCGAGGAGAGCAAGTGCAGCCCCCTGATCCGCAAGGCCATGGACGACCGCGGCATCACCTATTGCTACATCGACGATTTCTGCACCGGAAACAGCAACCAGATCAAGGAGCAGGCGGTGCTGCGGGAGATCCAGGCGGCGCTGGATGACATCATCAACTTCAACATCCAGGAGATCCTGCAGGATGCCTATCTGAACACCCGGGCGGACATGAGCACCGCCGAAAAGAGGCAATTCTATGACCGGTATATCCGCCCCATGCGGCTGGTGGTGGAGTCCGACGGCGAGGTATTCGTGCAGCTGGGGCCGGTGTAAGGGGTATACCTTCAAAAAAGGACTTTAGCCCTTTTTTGACAAGCTGTAACAGCGGCGGGACGCATATGTCCCGCCGCTGAGTTTATTAAAAATGAGAGTCCTCGGGCTTCACGTCCTGGTAGAACATATTCCAGGTCACCTGGTAGGCCGCCAGGGTGCGCTGGTTGTGGCAGACCATCCGCAATTGCGCGGGCCACTCCGGGTGTTCCCACAGGAAGTCCATCATGGCCTTCAGCGCCACCTGGGCCGCCCGGTTCACGGGATAGCCGAAGATGCCCGTACTGACGGAGGGGAAGTCCACGCTGCGGCAGCCCCGGGCCATGGCCAGCTCCAGGCAGCTGCGGTAGCAGCGCGCCAGCAGCGCCGCCTCCCCTTGGTCTCCCCCCTGCCACACCGGGCCCACTGTGTGGATCACATAGTGGCAGGGCAGCTCATAGGCGGCGGTGAGCCGGGCCTCCCCCGTGGGGCAGCCGCCCAGGCCCCGGCATTCCGCCAGCAGCCCCGGCCCGGCGGCCCGGTGAATGGCCCCGTCCACGCCTCCGCCGCCCAGCAGCGTATTGTTGGCGGCGTTGACGATGGCGTCCACCCGGGATTGGGTGATATCCCCCAGGATGATCTCGATGCGTTTCATGCGCGTCCCTCCCTCTGCATACTGGCCCCATTATAGCACAGATTTTGCCCCGGGCAAATAGACAATTTGTTCTGGTAATTTGCCGTGTAATGTGCTATGATATTTTTGTGTCACCCCCGATCAAATGATTGCGAATTGCAATTTTTTGTCAAATAATAACGAATAGTAATCTAAAAGAACAGGAGAACCAGACGTATGGATGTATTATCCTCTTTCCTGCTGGGCCTGGTACAGGGCGTGGCGGAGTTTTTGCCCATTTCCAGCTCGGGACATCTGTCCATTGCCCAGAATCTGCTGCATCTGGACACGGAGGTGCCGGAATTTTTCGACGTGCTGCTGCATCTGGGCACGCTGGTGGCGGTGTTCGCCGCCTACTGGCAGGACATCAAGGACATGGTGCTGGAGTTTTTCCGGGGCGCCCACGACCTGATCCACCACAGCACACCCACACCGGTGCCCCCGGCCCGGCGGCTGATCCTGCTGATCATCCTGGGCACGCTGCCGCTGTTTCTGGTGCTGCCCATCCGGGACAAGGTGCTGGGGCTGAGCAACAATATGCTGTTCATCGGCGGGGCGCTGATCGTGACGGGCTTTCTGCTGTTGGCCAGTGACAAGGTGCGCAAGGGCCGCAAGACCGCCCGCAGCGCCACCTGGCTGGACGCGGTGCTGGTGGGCCTGAGCCAAGCCGTGGCCACGGTGCCTGGCATCTCCCGCTCCGGCATGACCATCACCAGCGGTTGCTTCGTGGGCTTTGAGCGGAAGTTCGCCGTGCGCTTCTCCTTCCTGCTGTCCATCCCGGCGGTGCTGGGGGCCAACATCCTGAGCCTGAAGGACGCCATTGAGGCCGGTGTGGACTGGGGCATGGTGCCCATCTACCTGGTGGGCGTGGCCACGGCGGCGGTGTCCGGCTATCTGTGCATCGGTCTGCTGCGGCGCATCGCCAGCAAGGGACGCTTTGGCGCCTTTTCCTACTACTGCTGGGCCATGGGTCTGTTCACCGTGATATACACCCTGGTGAAGTAAGTCCGGCCCCAAAGGATACAAGAGAGGAGCGCTTATGGCAACTGCACAGAAGAAAAAATCCACAACGAAAAAGCCCGCCCCGGCACCTGCCCCCGCCCGCTCCTGGCCCCGCCGGGAGATCGCGGGCGTCGTGTGTCTGCTGCTGGCCCTGTGCGTGGCCGTCAGCTATTTCCAGTCGGACGCGCTGGTGCTGAAGCTGCTGGCCGGTGGGCTGACGGGCCTGCTGGGCTATGGCTGGTGGCTGGTGGCCCCGGCTCTGGTCGCGGCGGGCGTGATCCTGCTGGCCCATAAGGGCCGCCCGGTGCTGCTGCGCAGCGTGTGCACGCTGCTTTTGCCGCTGCTGCTGGGCATCCTGCTGCACCTGCTGCTGTGCCGCACGGCGCTGGGGCCGGAGCAGTCCGCTCTGAGTCAGCTGTGGCAGGGCGGGCAGCAGCTCCACAGCGGCGGCGTGCTGGCCGGCGGTCTGGCGCTGCTGCTGCTGCGCCTGTTTGGCCGCACCCTGTCCGTTATCCTGCTGGTGCTGCTGCTGGCGGCGGCGGTACCGGTGCTGCTGCACCTGACGCCGGCGGAGCTGGCCCGCCGGGCCCGTGAGCGGGCCAAGCGGCCGGAACGGGAATCGGAGCCGGAGCTTCTACCCGATCCCGCGCCGGAGGCACAGCGTCCCGCGCCCCGGCGGCGCACGCCGCAGAATGTCCGCCTGGATCCCACGCCGGTGCCGGAACCGCTGGATGCCCCCACCGGGCCCAAAAAGGAGAAGAAATCCTTCTTCGCCAGCCGGGATGAAAAGGTCAGAACACCGGATCAGGTGCTGCAGCCCCAGTCGGAGGCACAGCCCGCCCCGGCGGCTGCCCCCGTACCGGAGGCAGCTCCCCTGCCGGAGGAGCCGCAGCCGGAGAGAAGCCGTCAGCCCTCTGCCGCGCAGGAGGTGGATCAGGCCGCCCAGGAGGTGGGCCGGGCCATCGAGGAGGAGCTGGCCGAGCCGGAGGAGCTCTATCAGTACCCGCCGGTGACGCTGCTGGAGCAGACCGGCGACGAGAACTACACCGAGGTGGGTGCGGAGCTGCGCAACAACTCCCGCCGCCTGGCCCAGACCATCACCAGCTTCGGCGTGGATGCCACAGCCGGAGAGGTGGTGCACGGCCCCAGCGTCACACGCTATGAGTTCACCCTGGATCAGGGCGTGAAGTTGTCCAAGCTCACTAACCTGTCCGACGACATCGCCCTGGCCCTGGGCAGCGGCGGCGTACGCATCGCCCCCATCCCCAACAAGAGCAGCGTGGTGGGCATTGAGGTACCCAACCGGGTGGTGACGCCGGTGCGGATCCGGGACGTCATCGACTCCCGGCCCTTTGCCGAGCACCGCTCCCGGGTGGCCTTCGCCGTGGGCAAGGACATCGGCGGCAGCTGCATCGTCGGTGACATCGCCCGGCTGCCCCATGTGCTCATCGCCGGTACCACCGGCTCCGGTAAGTCCGTTTGCACCAACTCGCTGATCGTCAGTCTGCTGTACAAGTCCACGCCGGAGGAGGTCCGCTTCATCATGGTGGACCCGAAGATGGTGGAGCTGGCCCCCTACAACGGCATCCCGCATCTGCTGATCCCGGTGGTAACGGATCCGAAGAAGGCCGCCGGGGCCCTGCAGTGGGCGGTGTATGAGATGATGAAGCGCTACAAGCTGTTCTCGGAGAACGGCGTGAAGGATCTGGCGGGCTACAACGCCCTTGCCGAGGGCCAGGAGGAGCTGAAGAAGCTGCCCACGGTGGTGGTGGTCATCGACGAGCTGGCCGACCTGATGCTGGTGGCCGCCAAGGAGGTGGAGGAGTCCATCTGCCGGGTGGCCCAGATGGGCCGCGCCGCCGGTATGCACCTGGTCATCGCCACGCAGCGGCCCTCCGCCGATGTGATCACCGGCCTGATGAAGGCCAACATCCCCAGCCGCATCGCCTTCGCCGTGGCCTCCTCTCTGGAGTCCCGGATCATCCTGGACACCCCCGGCGCGGAAAAGCTGGTGGGCAAGGGCGATATGCTCTATGCGCCCCTGGGCGGCGGCAAGCCCGTCCGGGTGCAGGGCTGCTTCATCACCCCGGAGGAGATCGAACGGGTGGTGGACTACGTCAAGCAGGGCGGCGAGGCGGAGTACGCTCAGGACGTTATGGACAAGATCGAACAGGCCGTGCGGGAGAAGGAGAAGGGTGGCAAGCAGGCCGCCGCGCCGGAGCCCGACGCCGCCGACGGGGAAGACGAGCTCCTCAACGCTGCCGTGGAGGTGATCCTGGAGACCGGACAGGCCTCCGTGTCCATGCTGCAGCGGCGGTTGAAGCTGGGCTATGCCCGGGCCGCCCGGCTGGTGGATCAGATGGAGGAGAAGGGCTATGTGGGGCCCTTCGAGGGCAGCAAGCCCCGGCAGCTGCTCATCGACAAGGCCAAGTGGCAGGAGCTGCAGATGCGGCGGCAGGCCCAGGCGGCCCCGCCACCCATCGATCCCGATGGCAGCATCCGCGATGTTTTTGAGAGCCGGGACGCACTGGAGTAAGGCACCTATCATAACAGCCGCCCTTCCGGTCAGTCCAGAGGGGCTGCTGTAACTATCAAAAGTGCAAAATGACCCACAATATGACGACGTGGTAAAGGCTCTTTGACAAGCAAAGCCGCGCACCCCTCGGTGCGCGGCTTTCGTCTGTTCAAAAGTGCTCTTACAGGTGCAGCAGCTCCTTGTAATAGGGCCACAGGCCGCACTTCTCCGGGCAGAAGGGCTCCAGCTGGCACAGGTCGGTGCCGGGGAAGTCGTTGCCCTCGATGATGGCGGGGCCGTCGGGGCCGATGGCGATGTCCCAGCCCACATGGCCTACCTCCGGGATCTCCAGGGCCGCCCGGCGGGCCATCTCCTTGGCCTCCTCGATCATGGGCAGCTGATAGCCCACCAGGGGGATGTGGGTATCGGGGTGCTCATCGTATACATTGAAGTAGTCGTCGGTGGCCGGGGAGCAGATCTTGCCGCTGTCGATATCCACCCGGCAGAGGATGCCGCCCTGGCCGGAGTTGTCGCACACGCCGCCGCCCCGGCCCATCTTCATGGTGATGTAGGCGATGTGCACCTTGCCCTCCACCAGGTCGGTGCAGATGCGCACGGTGTTTACCGACTGGGGATGCAGCCGGGCCATGTCCTGGTGCTGGGCCTGAACGTGCTCCAGCACCACCAGCTTGTTCTGGCGGATATAGTCCAGCATGGCCTGGGGGGAGTCGTAGTCCGCCACCCGCAGCTTCTGCACGCCGATGCCGCAGGAGCCGTGGTTGATCTTGGCGAAGATATACTCCTGCCCCTCCAGGAAGCGGGCCATCTCCTCCGCCGTGGCCGTCTCGCCGTTGAGGGTGGGCCGGCGCAGATACTCGGCAAAGCGGACGTTAAAGAGCAGCTTATCGTCGAAATCATCGTCGTGGGCCATGTCGTTCATGATGTTGCTGATCTTCTTGTTGCGCACACGGGTCAGATAGGTGTCCCGCTGGGCCCCGTTCATGTTGTAAAAGCCGAACATGGTATAGTCATAGTAGCCCGCGCCATAGCGCACCGCGCACCACAGCATATCGAAGAAGGTGTGCACCTTCCCCTGGCCGCACTTCTGCTTCACCACGTCCATCATGTGGTTCATTTTCTTCAGACGCACGCCGGTCAGGACACGCGCCACATAGGTAACCATTCCCATAAATAATCCTCCCAATGGCTTTTTGCCTATCATAGCACTTCGGCGGCAAAAAGCCAATCATTTCTCATAATATCTGCCAAAAGCCGTGCTTTATTCCTCCAGCTTCCGGCTCAGCTCCTGATCCAGCCGCACCGCGCCATAGAGATTCTTGGCGCTGCAGCCGGCCCGTCCGCCGCCGGCACAGGCGCAGGCGCAGGCACAGGCGCAGCTGCTGGCGCAGGCGCAGTGTCCGCCGCCGCCGAAGCCGCCGCCTCCAAAGCCGCCGCCCCGGCCTCCGCCGCCGAAGCCACCGCCGTTTCTGGGGGGCCTGGGCTTCTCCTTCGTGCCATGGGAGCCGGGCCTGGGCCGTCCGTCGGGCCCCGCCGGGAACCACAGGCCGCCCACGTGGACATAGTGCACATGGGTACCGAAACCGCCGCTGTAGCCGTCGGAGGCCGCCACGATGCGGATCACCACATAGGCGATAATCACCAGAATGACGATCACCGTCCCGGCGTCGATGCCGCTGTCATAGCCGTAATCGTAATCATAGTTGTAGTCGTAGTCGCCGGGGTAGTAGTCGATGTCCCCCGTCGGCGCGTTGTCCCGGCTGTTCTCCCAGTCCAGCTCCGTGGGCCAGAAGTCATAGCGGACGGAGAAGCCCATGGTCTCCCCGTGGCCCATGTCCACCCGGGTCAGCACATGCTCGCCGCCCACCTGCCCGTCGGAGCCGGTGCCGTGGGCCGCCTCCGGGTCATGCCAGGTCAGGCTCATCTCCTGCACCACGGCCTCGTCGAACCAGCCCGGAGTGTAGTCATAGCTCAGGCTCCCGTCGTCATTGATGGTGTACATATACTCCTGCACCCAGCTGTAGGCGATGTGGAAGCTCTCCCCGTCGTCATAGTCCCGGTTCAGGTAGATGTACATATAGCTGTTGTCATAGTTCAGCTCCGCGATGTTGTCGCTGAGGGGCGTCTCCTCCCGAAGGCTGCCATTGGGGATGCCGATCTTCACCCAGCTGACGGGGCCCTCGTCCAGCACCTTCCAGTCGATGTCCACTCGGATCAGCAGGCTGCCATCCGCCGTGTTGGGGGTCACGTCCACCTGATAGCGCTGGATCAGATCCAGATCGGCGGCCCGGGCCCGGCCCACCAGCAGCGGGCACAGGCACAGCAGCAGCATCAGCGTCAGGGCCAGGCGGCTCAGATGCCTTCTCATGTCAGCAGCCCCCTTCCCTCTGCAGTTGGCAGATATGCTCCATTTTGGCGCTCCCGGCGCGGATGCGGCGGCAGGTCTCCCCGTCCCAGATATCCGCCCAGGGGTCACGCAGCAGGTTCCCCAGTCCATCCCCCTCCAGCCAGCTCTGGCAGGGCAGCACCGTGCCGTCCGGGGCCAGGGCCATGTTGCTCAGGCAGGCTCCGCAACTGGGGATCAGCGTCAGGCCCAGGCGGCGCAGGGTCTGCTCCGGCAGCCAGCCGGGGCTGGTGAAGTCCAGCTCCATGCCCAGCTCCCTTGCCACGTCCACGGCCTCCGTCAATATCTCCGTCAGCTCCGCCTCCGTCAGGCGGGTGGCCCGGCTCTCCTCCCCGGTGGCCGAGCCCGTGGGGATGAGGCCCGAGCAGGTGGCATAGCGCACGCCCAGGGAGTGGGCAAAGCGCAGCGTCGCGGCATAGTCCCGGTTCAGGCTGCACAGGGGCGTGTTCACCGACACGATGAGCCCTGCCTCCGCCGCGTTCCGGATGCCCGCCGCGGTATCCTCCCAGCCCGGCGCACCCACCAGCGTGTTGTGGGTGTCGGCGTCGGCGGCATAGAGGGTCACCTGCACGCTGTCCAGGCTCGCCTCAAACAGTCGGCGGCACAGCTGAGGTGTCAGCAGGCGGCCATTGGTGTTCAGCCGGGTAACGAACCACTGGGCCGCCTCCACCAGCTCCACCAGATCCGCCCGCAGGGTGGGCTCCCCGCCGGTGAAGGTCACCTGGGGGATATTGGCCCGACGCAGCTTCTCCAGCAGCACCTTCCACTCCGCCGTTCCCAGCTCCGGCCGGTCGGCCAGGCTCTGACCGGCGGCATAGCAGTGCAGACACTTCTGGTTGCAGTGCCACTGCCCTTCCCGGGTCATAGCGCTGAGCATCAGATCCATCCGGTGGGGTGCGGACATCTTCTCCGCATACTCCCCCAGGGTCAGCAGACCGATCTCCTCCTCCGGCTCCTGGCCCCGGGCGACGGCCACAATAGCCCGCAGCATCCGCTGCAGATCGCACAGCAGCAGGGCCGTCCGCGTCCGGGGATAGGTGGCCCGGGTGTTTTTCACCGTCTGCTCCAGGATATGCTGCCAGTCCTCCTCCCCGATCTCCTGCCCGCTGCAGGACTCCAGCTGATCCATGAAATTGGCCAGCAGGATAGCCCAGCTCAGGTTCAGGGGCAGCAGCCGCGCCCCGTTCAGCAGCAGCAGGAAGGGATCCGCCGGATCCTCCGTCCGGGGCGGGATCATGTGGATGCGCACCACGCCGGGACCCCGGGGATCCAGCGTGATGTGCCGCACGCAGTCCAGCCTGCGGCGGCAATAGCTCTTTTCGCGCCAGGTCATCTTTGCCATAGTGTTCTCCTATAGACGCGGCGGCGGAGGTATGCCCCCCGCCGCCGAATGATATGCGTATGTTACTTGGCCACAGCGTCCTTCAGAGCCTTGCCGGCCTTGAAGACGGGGGTGGTGGAAGCGGGGATTTCAATGGCTTCCTTGCTGCGGGGGTTGCGGCCCATGCGGGCGGCGCGCTTCTTCACCTCGAAGGAGCCAAAGCCCATCAGCTGCACCTTCTCCTCCTGGCCCAGGGTCTCGGTGATGGTGGCCAGGGTGGCGGCCACGACGGCCTCAGTGTCCTTCTTGGACATACCGGTCTTCTCCGCAACGGCGGCGATCAGTTCGGTCTTATTCATGGTTAATCCTCCTAAACATTTCCTTTGTAGACAAAAATATATCCCAAAGCGATCTCTCGCATCAGAAACCTTCGCGCTTGGCCGCGTCCCACAGGCGGCACTTCTCCTCCAGCGTCAGCTGGGCCAGGGGCCGCCCCTGCTCCGCTGCGCCCTGCTCCACCACAGAAAAGCGGCGGGTAAACTTTTCGCAGGCGGCGTGCAGCGCCTCCTCCGGATCCACCCCGGCAAAGCGGGCGGTCTTCACCGCGGCAAACAGCAGGTCGCCCAGCTCCTCCGCCACGTTGGTGTTCTCCGCCACAGCCTGACGCAGCTCCCGGGCCTCCTCGTCCAGCTTGTCCAGTGCGCCCTGGATATCCGGCCAGTCGAAGCCGTCGGCTGCGGCCTTACCCTGGATCTTCTCTGCCCGCCACAGGGCCGGCAGAGAGCGGGCCACGGCGTCCATGGCCTGGGCGGTGCTGCGCTGCTGCTTCTCCCGGCGCTTGATGGCGTCCCAGCTCTGCAGCACGCTGTCCGCATCCTCCTCCGGTGCGGCGGCGCCGAACACATGGGGATGCCGGAACAGCAGCTTCTTCACCACGCCGTCCACCACGTCCTCCATGGTGAAGCGGCCCAGATCCCGCTCGATGTCCGCGTGGAACACCACCTGCATCAGCACATCCCCCAGCTCCTCCCGCAGCAGGGCCGGGTCGTCCCGGTCGATGCCCTCGGCGGCCTCATAGGCCTCCTCCAGCAGCCCCCGGCGGATGGAGGCGTGGGTCTGCACCCGATCCCAGGGACAACCCTCCGGCGAGCGCAGCAGACGGATGATCTCCAGCAGATCCTCGTAGCCATAGCGTTCCTTCTCATTAAAATGTACCATATTCCCGCTCCTATTGCAAGTCCTCTTGTACGCAAAATGCCATAAAATGTAGATTTTTACCCGATTCGCAGCAGGCGGGCCAGCTTATCGCCCCCGGGCAGGGTCTCCAGTTCCTCCCGGGTCACGGCCCGCAGCGCCGCCGCGGCCAAGGCATAGAGCAGAACCGCCAGCAGCACCGCCGCCGCCGTGGCCAAACGCTCCGGCAGCAGCAGGCACAGAGCCCTCCGGCTCCACCAGGCGGCCAGACCCATCAGCGCCGCCGCCAGGGCGGGCCGGGCAAAGAGGCCGAAATAGTCCGGCCGCTCCGGTACGCTGCGGGCAATGGCGATGAGGTTCAGCACCGTGATGAGGGCATAGCACAACAGGGTGCTCACCGGCAGGCCCCGGATGCCGAAATCCGGGTGGGAGATCATCAGATAGTTCATCACGATCTTCAGCCCGCCGCCGGCCAGCAGCGTCCACAGGGGCACCCGCTCCCGGCCATAGGCCTGGAGGATGCCGTTGCTGAGGGCCATCAGACACACGAAGATACTGGCCACGCCCAATATCTGCAGGTGGTAGGCCGCGGCGTCGATGGTTGCGGCGCTCCGGGTGGGGTACAGCAGCTCCAGGATGGGCCGGGCCAGCACCGTCAGCCCCACGCCTGCAGGCATAGCCAGCAGCGCCGTCAGCCGGAAGGCAGAGGCGCAGTGCTTCCCGGCCGCCGCCCGGTCACCCCGGGCCAGGGCCGCGCCGATGGCGGGGATGAGGCTGATGGTCAGGGGGTAGATAAAGGCCGCCGGAATGGCAAAGAGGTTGGCGGCGTAGCTGTACACGCCGTAGGCCGCCGCCGCCTCCGTCTCCGCCATGCCCCAGCCGCTCTGGAGAATGCCCATGGTGATGGACTGATCCAGCAGATTGATGACGGACAGGCTCACGGAGCCGATGGTGATAGGCACGCCGATGCGCAGCAGCTGCCGCAGAATGGCCCGGCGGCTGCCGGGCACGTCGTGACCCCGGCCACGGGGCAGGCGGGGCAGAGCCCAGAGGCTCAGCGCCAGCAGCGACAGGATGACACCCGCCGTGACACCGGCGATGGCCCCGGCGGCGGCGATGTGGGAGGGCTGCCCCTGCCGCAGCAGCCACCAGGCCAGAAACAGGCCCACCACCAGCTTGCTGCCGGACTCGATGACCTCGCTGACCGCCGTGGGGCGCATATCGCCCCGGCCCTGGGTATAGCCCCGGATCACCGACACCAGGCACACGCACAGCACCGACGGCGACAGTACCCGGATGGCTGTCTCCGCCAGGCGGTTGTGCATGGCGGCGGCCAGCTCCCCGGCAAAAAGATACATCACCGCGCTGCTGACCAGGCCCAGGGCCAGAAACAGCCACAGGGCCACGGATACGATGCGCCGCTTCTGGTTCTCCCGGCCCAGGGCCTCCGCCTGGGACACCATCCGCGACAGGGCCAGGGGCAGCCCCGCCGTGGACACCATCAGCAGCAGGTTATAGATGTTATAGGCGGCGTAGAAATAGTTCATGCCCTGCTCATCCAGCAGGTTCCCCAGGGGGATCTTATACAGGGCCCCGATGGCCTTGGTGATGAGCATGGTCACGGTCAGCACCGCCGCGCCGCCCAAAAAACTCTGTTTTCCCCGCGCCATGTCTCCTCCCCCTTTCTTTTTCAGCGCCCCTTAATCGCCTCAGCGAAGCCCCTTGCTTAGCATTTCCTCATGAAACGCCCGGAAGGCACTGAGGTTCTCCTCCAGCTTCTCCGGCCGCTGGATATACTCCGTGGGGTATTTGGCGTGGAACACCCGCTCGATGCGGCCCCGCCGGGGATCCACCATCTTCGTGGAGCCGCCGGCCCCCAGGGACAGGATGCTGTGCAGCTCCTCCATGATGTAGATATTATACAGGCCCTCCGCCCCGGATATGCACCAGCCCACGTTTTCAAAGCTGCCGGACATATACTTCTGCCGGTACAGGTAGTAGGGCCCGAAGCCCGCCGAGCGCAGGGTGGGGTCGGCATAGTCCAGCATCTGGGCCACCTGCTCCGCCGTGGGAATGGGCAGGCCCTCCAGCAGGATGCGGCTGCCTTTCTTCAGGCTCAGGGTGTGCACGGTGATGTTGTCCGCCCCGAAGGTCAGACAGCGGTCCAGCGTCCGCCGGAAGCCCTCCGGCGTGTCGGCGGGCAGGCCCGCAATGAGATCCATGTTCACATGGGGAAAGCCCATGGACGTGGCCAGGGCCATGCACTCCTCGATGTCCCTTGCCGTGTGGCGGCGGCCAATGGCCCGCAGCACCTCGTCCTCCAGGGACTGGGGATTCACGCTGATGCGGTCGGCCCCGTGATCCAGCAATACCTGCAGCTTCTCCCGGGTGATGGTGTCCGGGCGGCCCGCCTCGATGCAGTATTCCACGCAGCCGCCGAGATCAAAGTGCTTTTCCAGCTGCGTCAGCACCCGATCCATCTGCCCGGCGGACAGGGTGGTGGGGGTGCCGCCGCCCATGTAAAAGGACTTGATGCGCAGGCCCGTCTCCCGCACCATCCGCCCGGCCTCCTCGATCTCCCGGCACAGCACATCCAGATAGGGCTCTATCAGCCCCAGGGAGCGCTCCACCGACTGGGAGACGAAGCTACAATAGGCGCAGCGGGTGGGACAGAAGGGGATGCCGATGTACAGGGAGATGTCCTCCGGCCTCAGCTCCGCCTTGGCGGCCAGACCCGCCCGGGCCGTCTCGATGGCCAGGCGGCGGCGGGAAGGCGAGACAAAGTAGGTGTCCCGCAGCACGCGGTCGGTCTCCCCTGCCGTTTTGCCCTCCTCCAGCAGCCGGGCGGCCAGCTTGCCGGGCCGGATCCCCGTCAGCGCGCCCCAAGCCGGGGTAGCGCCGGTGATCTCCCGGGCGGCCTTGAAGAAGCTCAGCTTCACCGCCTTCTGCCGCAGGCGCTCCCGCTCGTACTCGTCCGCCGCGCCGGAAAGCACAGACCGGGAGGTGCCCCGGCCCGTTTTCCCCTGATGGTGGATCTCCGTGGTGGCGGTGGCGTACACCGCGCCCTGATGCAGCGTCACCCGGGCCCAGTTGTCCTCCTCCGGCAGCGGCTCCTGATATACCGGCCGCTCCTCCGGGAAAAAGGCCAGCAGGCTCTGCTCCACGGCGTAGCGGTCATCATGTCCTTGAAAAATCAGTTTCATATCGCTTTGTTCTTTCTTTTGTATTTTCGGAATGTGGCGTTATCCTCTTCGTCATTCCGGGGAGGGCGCAGCCCGACGTGGGAATCCGTTCTCTTTTGCCCTCTCCGCCCCCTTCGGGGGCACCTCTCCCAGGGGGAGAGGCAAGAACGCTCTACTTTCCTGGGATAATTTCTTGGCTCCCCCGCTGGTTTAGTGGCTGTTGCCGCGAAGCGGCTTACAGCCACTTAATGCACAGCTGGGAGCTGGCACGGCGTAAGCCGTGACTGAGAGGGTGCTCGTTCCCGCTGCCGCTCCCGGTCGATTACTGTGACGTGCCGGGGATAAACAGAGAAGTGCCTTGTTCCTTTGACAGGCTGGGGAGGGGCAGAGCCCCTCCCGCTGCCTTACGGCTTTACGAACCGCACTCCACCTCATTCAGCCGCTGCCAGATGTCGCCCAGTCTGCGCCGGACAGTCTCCGTATCTCCCGCCTCCTGCGCGTTCAGGAGGCTGTCTTCCCGCCAGATAATATCCTGGCTCCAAAACGCCCGGATGATGGCGCAGAGGTACGCATAAAGCCGCCACTCCTCCTGCGAAACCTTCCGCACGGAGCAGTAACCCCGCCAGAAGGCGGCCAGACGCCCGGCCTCCGTATCCTCCGGGCCGTTTTCGGCGTAGCTCATGAGCCGCGCCTCAAAGAGCGCCTGCATGGCCGCGTCGCAGAACAGCACGTTGTCGCCGCAGCGGTTGAAATCGAAAATGCCGATCTCCTCCGGCGCGGCCAGGTACAGGTTGCAGTCGCTGATATCGCCCTGCACGGCGTAGCGGGGATACGCCCTCAGCGGCGCGAGCCGCTCCATATATTCGCGGTACTTCTCAACGATCCGGTCGAACAGCTCCCTGCATTCGCCGCTGAGCGAATCGCCCAGGGCCGCGAAATCCTCATAGGCAAACAGATCGTTGGCCGCAAAGGGGTCAAACAGAACGGCGTTGTCCACGTGGAGCCCGTTTCTCTCCGAAATGTTGTGCATCCTCGCCAGCAGCGCGCCGGTCTGTTCCGCGATCCGGGCATCCACAAGCTTCAGCTGGTTTTCCACGAACTGCTCCACCGTCACGATGACGTCGTATGCCCCGATATGATACCACCTGGCAAAGCGGCCGTCCGCCCGGTACTGCAGCGGCGTTGCAATGCCGTTTTGCCGCATGACCTCCGCGAAGCGGCACTGGCTCTCGATGAGCTCCGCCGTGACATCGTTCTCATTTTTAAAGCGGAGAACCAGCGGCGCCACCCCTTCCAGGCTGACCTTCACGATCAGCCGGACTTCTTTTGAGTCCGGGTCATAGCGCTCGTAATGGTATCGCTGCAATTCGGTGATCTCCCGAAGCGCCGCCGGAATGCCATAGTCCCGCAGTACGGTCTCCACATCCCGGTGCTCAATTGTAAACATGGTCGGATTCCTCCTTTCCGAAGAATCCCATAAAATCCCATAGGGCAGACAGAGTCGCCCTTTTACTTCAATCCCTGGCGGACATAGGGGTTCACCCGGCGCTCATAGTCCAGGGTGGTGGGCACGTCGTGGCCGGGATAGACCCGGTAGTTCCCCTCCAGCCGGGCCAGGCGGCCCAGGGACTGGAGCATCTCCCGATAGTCGCCGCCCTCAAAATCCGTGCGGCCGCAGGAGCAGCGGAACAGTGTGTCGCCGGAGAACATCACATCCTCCACCAGCAGGCACACGGAACCCTTGGAGTGGCCCGGCGTGGCCATGACCCGGATGGTCAGGCTCCCCAGCGTCAGCTCGTCGCCCTCCTGATAATAGCGCTGATTTCCCTCCGGCAGGCGGGAGAAGCGCAGCTCCATGTCCCCCTGTCGTCCGTCCACCACGTCCGCCTCGTGGATATACACCGGCAGCTCCGGGTATTGCTCCAGAATGGCCCCCACGGCGGTGGTGTGGTCAAAGTGCCCGTGGGTCAGTAGGATATATTGTAGCCGGCAGCCGGAATCGGCCACCAGCTGCAGCACCCGCCGGGGCTCGTCGCCGGGGTCGATGAGGGCGCAGAGGCCCGCCGTCTCGTCGCACAGCAGGTAGCAGTTGGTCATGATGGGCCCCACCATGATGCTCTCGATCTTCATAGTCGTCCTCCCCTTCAGTTGCTGAGCTGGTCCGTGTCCACGATGAGGGTCAGAGGTCCGTCGTTGACAGACTCCACCAGCATCTCCGCGCCGAACTCGCCGGTCTCCGTGCGGAAGCCCTTCTCCCGGCACAGGGTCACGAACTTTTCATACAGGGGAATGGCCACCTCCGGCCGGGCCGCGGCCAGGAAGTCCGGGCGGCGGCCCTTTTTACAGTTGCCATACAGGGTGAATTGGGACACCACCAGAATCTCGCCATTCACCGTCTCCAGTCCCCGGTTCATCTTTCTGGCCTCGTCCTCGAAGATCCGCAGGCCCACCAGCTTTTCCGCCAGCTTCACCGCCTGGGCCTCGGTGTCCTCATGGGTGATGCCCAGCAGGATCAGAAAGCCCTGGCCGATCCGGCCGATGGTCTTGCCCTCCACGGAAACGGAGGCACTTTTTACGCGTGTCAGCACCGCTCTCATAGTATATATTCTCCTTTTTGTGCAATATATTGTGTTTTTATCCCGCCGGACGCGTCACCCGCATGACGCCGGAGATCTGCTCGATGCGCCGCAGCACCGTGCGCAGCTGCTCGCTGCTGGAGACATCCGCGTCCACCGTGACCAGGGCGAAGCCGTCGGGGGTGGAGCGGGCGTTCATGGACGCCACATGTGTCTTGGTGGAGGAAAGCACTGTGGATATGTCCATGATGAGGCTCATCCGGTCCTTGGCCACCACCTGGATGGTGGTGCGGTAGGTACCCTCCACATCGTCGGCCCAGGAGACCTTGATCCAACGACCCGCCTCCTCCGGACGGCGGCGCTGGGGATCGGCATTGGGACAGTCCGTCCGGTGGACGGACACGCCATAGCCCCGGGTGATGAAGCCCACGATCTTGTCGCCGGGCACCGGGGTGCAGCACTTGGAAAACTTCACCAGGCAGTTGCTCAGGCCCTCCACGATGATGCCCTTTTCGCTGTGGGTGCGCACGGGCTCCGCCGGGCGGTCGGGCTCCGGCGTCTGGGCCACGGGCAGCTCCGCCTGGCGGGCCTCCTGCCGCTGGCGCTGGATGCGCTGGATGTCCTCCCGCAGGCGGCCAATGACCTTCAGGCTGGTGATGCCGCCATAGCCGATAGCGGCGTACATATCGTCCAGGCACTTATAGCTCAGCCGCCTGAGCACGTTGGGCAGATTCTCGTCGGCGGTGATCTCCTTCAGCGTCACGCCGCAGCGCTTGAGCTCCGCCTCGAAGGAGGCGCGGCCGGTGACGATGTTCTCATCCCGGCGCTCCCGCTTGAACCACTGGCGGATCTTGGAGCGTGCGTTGCTGGAGCGGGCGATCTTCACCCAGTCGCGGCTGGGGCCATGGGCGGACTGGGAGGTAACCACCTCCACGATGTCGCCGTTTTTCAGCCGGAAGTCGAAGGGCACGATGCGCCCGTTGACCTTGGCGGCCACCATGTGGTTGCCCACGGCGGAGTGGATGTTATAGGCAAAGTCGATGGGCGTGGCCCCGGCGGGCAGGTTGATGACATCGCCCAGGGGGGTGAACACGAACACCTCGTCGGCAAACATATCCACCTTCAGGGTGTGGATGAACTCCTCTGCGTCGGCCCCCTCCTGGTTTTCCAGCAGGCGACGCACCCACTCGTAGCGCCCCTCGTCGCCCTCGCCCTGGCCGTTCTGCTTATACTTCCAGTGGGCGGCGATGCCGTATTCGGCCACCTCGTGCATCTC
>CAZUYE010000019.1:0-30234 GCA_964624925.1 uncultured Oscillospiraceae bacterium
GCGCTCTGGGCGCCGCCGAGTACGCCCGTCAGAAGGGCATGGCCCGGTAAGAACAGCCATGCTTCAATTGCCGCCTGCGGCAATAGAAAGGAGACGACTATGTGTAAGCTTTTGAAGGTAATGGGCAAGATCCTGGCGATCTTCGCCGCCATTGTGGGCCTGCTGTTTGTGGTGTATTTCTGGAACCTGGATCAGAAGCTCCTGGGATGGGCCTATGTGCAGGTGAACAAGATCTTTGACCGCAAGAAAGTGGATATCAAGTTCTGATGGAGTTATACAATTCGATCATTCGCAAGGTGGAGGAGCTCACCGGCTCCTCCACCGGGCGGAGCTTTGCCTATGACCCCGGCCGCGCCTGGGAGGATACCGGCTCCTTCGAGCTGGTAATGCTGCGGGATGCCGCCTTTGAGTTGGGCGGCGGCGACAAGCCCGCCGTGAATTTCACCTGCGTCACCACCAATTCTCAGCTGGTGGAGCGAGATGAGATCATCGTCTGCGGCCCCAACCTGGGCGAGCTGAAAGGGGACAGCCCCTATGCCCGCATCGCGCTGCTGCGGGTGGGCGATATCGAGTCCGACGACGAGGACGACACAGAGCAGGCCTTCCGGGCCATCCAGGCCATGGATTTCGTGAAATATCGCGTTTTTCCCAAGGGCTACATGATCCGCACCTCCTCCGAATCCGACCGGGAACAGGTGCGCTTGAGCCGGGACGCGCTGAAGGGTGGCATCAGCTTTGAGCGCGTGGGCAACGCCTTTATCAGCCAGTATAAGAAGGATCCCAACGTGCTGGCCGTGAAACTGCTGTTCATCACCGCGCCGGACGCGGACTACGTTGCTCTGCAGAAGGAGGCCAAAACGGTGCGCGACATCACCATGAGCCTCAGCAAGATCCTGGAGGGTATGCCCACCGACTGCGGTTCCTGCAACCTCAAGTCCATTTGCGACGAGGTGGAGGGTATGCGCGAGCTGCATTTCGGCAAGGAAAAGCACACAACTGAATAAGCAAAACACACCGGCGGAACCTCTGCCGGTGTGTTTTATGCTAAGAGACGATAAAAAATTGTCACCGTGCGAGAAAATTCTGCGGCTTGACTATTGTCTTTTTTTTCACTTTCGGATATAATAGCACACGAGATGCTGGGCGCGGTGTTTGATGCGCTTTGAGCCTAGGAATTTGAGGATAGAGGAAGAACAAACATGAGAAATTTGCAGTGTACCATTACTGATATGCGCAAAAAGGTCTTTGCCGAGGTGGCGAAGCTGGCCTATGAGGGCGGCGACTACTACAGCCGTATGGAGAAGCTGCCCTATGAGCTGATGCCCGGCGAGGTGGGTACCATGCGGGAGTCCATCTTCCTGGAGCGGGCCATCGTGGGTGAGCGCATCCGCCTGGCCATGGGTCTGCCCCTGCGCGACGTGTCGGAGCACTCGCTGTTGTCCGACGGCGTGGAGGAGAGCGCCATTGCCGAAAAGTACTATGACCCCCCGCTGATCAACATCATCAAGTTCGCCTGCCATGCCTGTCCGGACACGCATTTTGAGGTGTCCGGCGCCTGCCAGGGCTGTCTGGCCAAGCACTGCTCCCACGCCTGCCCCAAGGATGCCATCCACTTTGAGCATGGCCGGGCGGTCATTGACCAGAGCAAGTGCATCAAGTGTGGCCGCTGCAAGAACGCCTGTTCCTATCAGGCCATCATCAAGTTCACCCGCCCCTGCCAGGAGGCCTGCGGCATGGACGCCATCGGCAAGGATGAGCACGGCTATGCCCAGATCAACTATGACAAGTGCGTCAACTGCGGTATGTGCCTGGTGAACTGCCCCTTCGGCGCCATCGTAGACAAGGGCCAGCTGTTCCAGCTGATTCACGCCATCCGGGCCGGGCACAAGGTCATCGCCATCATTGCCCCGGCCTTCTGGGGCCAGTTCGGCGAGAAGGTCACTCCGGGCCAGATCAAGGCCGCCATGAAGCAGCTGGGCTTTGCCGCCCTGGAGGAGGTGGCCGTGGGCGCAGATCTGTGCGCCATCGAGGAAGCTGAGGAGTTCCTGCGGGTGGTGCCGGAGAAGCAGCCCTTCATGGCTACCTCCTGCTGCCCCGCCTGGTCCGTCATGGCCAAGAAGGAATTCCCGGGCTTTGCCCCCTATATCTCCATGACCATGACCCCCATGGTGCTGACGGCCCGGCTGCAGAAGCGCCGCAACCCCAACTGTAAGATCGCCTTCATCGGCCCCTGTGCCGCCAAGAAACTGGAGGCCAGCCGCCGCTCCGTTCGCAGCGATGTGGACTTCGTGCTGACCTTTGAGGAGCTGCGGGGTATGTTCGAGGCCAAGGGCATCGATTTCTCCCAGATCCCCGACGAGACCGCCTGCTACGAGGCATCTGCCCCCGGCGTAGGTTTTGCCGCCAGCGGCGGCGTGGCCAAGGCGGTAGAGGAGGTCATCCACCGTCTGGAGCCGGATCGGGAGGTCAAGACCGTGTACGCCGAGGGTCTGCGGGAGTGCCGCCAGATGCTGCGCATTGCCCGCAGCGGCAAGTACGACGGCTACCTGCTGGAGGGCATGGCCTGCCCCGGCGGCTGCATCGCCGGTGCCGGTACCGTCCAGCCGTCGGAGAAGTCCAAGCGGCAGCTGGAGCAGTACAAGGCCGCCGCCCCCAAGGCCAATCCACTGGATTCCGAATACATGGCGGACATCAGCCTCCTGTACGAGGAAGAGGAGAGCTGGGATCCCGTGGGCCGGCACTAAGTATATCTCTTTCGAAAAACTCACAGCCCCATCCGCGTTGGATGGGGCTGCGTTATATAGGCAAAATAAACCACAGGTTCAAAATAATCTAAACAAACTGTCCTGCCCGTGCCTGTTGCACCGGGGGAGGGGCTGCTATAATGGGGACATCAACAAGGAGGCAGCAACATGAAACATACACTTTCCGAAAACATCGGCCGCCTGCGCCGGGAGTGGGGCATGACCCAGGAGCAGCTGGCGGAGGCCATGGGCGTCAGCTTTGCCGCAGTGTCCAAGTGGGAGCGGGGGGTTTCCGCGCCGGAGCTGGGCACCATGCTGGAGCTGGCCGACCTGTTTGAGGTCTCGCTGGACGCCTGGTGGGCTACACCGTCCAGGACAACGACCAGCAGACGGTCATTGAGCGGCTGCAGCGCTATCAACACGACCGGGACAACGAGAACATCTATGCGGATGTGGAAAAATCCCTGCAGCGCTATCCCAACTGCTTTGGTGTGGTGTATCACTGTGCCCGGATCTACCGGATGAGAGGCTTTATTCGGGGCAGAGACGAATACACAAGGCGGGCGCTGGGCCTGTAGCATCGGGCCTGCCTGCTGATCGGGCAGAATACCGACCCGGAGATCAGCGAAATATCCATTCGTAATGAGATCGCGGCGGGTTATCTCACCCTGGGCGAATACGACAGGGGACTTGAAATACTGAAACAGTATAACCCCTGCCAGCTCAACCATTCGACCATCGGATACACCCTGGCCTCCGTCTGCAACAAGCCCGGGGAGGCCCTGCCGTACTTGTCCTTGGCGCTGCTGGACATGACCCGGACGCATATGCAAGTGGTGATGGGCTATGTCAATGTCTACATGAAAACCGGAAACCACCGGGATGCGCTGGCGATGCTGGATTGGGCGTTTGCGTTTTATCCGGGACTTCGCGACCCGGAGAAGCAGAGCTACATCGACAAATGCGAGGCGTGCCTCTGGGCCATCCGCGCGGCAGTGCTGCTTTCCCTGAAGCGGGAGGAGGACGCACGCGACAGCCTGCGCCGGGCAAAGGCCCTTGCACTGTGGTTCGACGCGGCTCCTAGCTATGACGCCGCAAATGTTCGCTTCGTCTCCATCCAAAAGCCGGCCACGTCCTTTGACGACATGGGCGACACCGCCATGCTGGGACTGGATCATGTGATCGCAGATTTTTCTGACCGGCCGGAGCTGCTGGAGCTGTGGGGGAGGGTCAGGGATGAGGCGTAAGCGCAGCCCATATATCGCGCGGTTTTACGAGAAGAACCGAGCGGTCTTTGTCATCGCCCTGCTGGCTACCCTGGCCACTGCGGCGCTGAACCTCTGGATGTCGTGGATTCTGCAGCAGCTGATTGATGCCGTGTCCGGCGTTCCCGGGGCCTTGGCGCTGCCCGTTCTGGCCTGTCATGTGGCCGCCGTGGTGGCGGCGATCCTGGTGCTTGGGGCGGTTATCTATTGCACCAGGCCCCGTTTCATGAAGACGGCCATGATGCAGTATAAGCATTTTTCCTTTCGCGCCCTGACCAAAAAGAGCATCTCCGCCTTCCGGAAGGAGGACACCGCCAACTACATCTCCGCCTTTTCCAATGATGCCACGGCCATCGAAACCGGCTATCTGGAGATGCAGTTCGTCATTCTGGCCGATGGCGTCATCCTCATCGGCGCGCTGGGGATGATGATCGCATACAGTCCCGTTATGACGGCGGTGGCCTGCCTGTTTTTCGTGCTGCCCATCGGCGTGTCCTATGTGGCCGGGAACCGCATTGAAAAAGCGGAGCGCCGCATATCGGAGAAAAACAGCGAGCTGGTGGCCACGTTAAAGGACTGCCTGAGCGGCTTTTCCGTCATCAAGAGCTTTCAGGCGGAGCGTGCGATTTCCGACCTGTTTGCGCAGATTAACGCCACCGTTGAGCAGGCGAAATGTCACGAGCGGAAGCTGACCGCTGTCATCAACGGCCTGTCGGGCGTGGCCGCCGTGACGGCGCAGCTGGGGACATTTTTGGCGGGGGCGTTTCTGGCGCTGTCCGGCCTGGGGATCACTCCGGGGGTGCTGATCATTTTCGTCGACCTGACTGCCAACGTCATCAATCCCATCCGGGAGCTGCCGCAGCAGTTGGCCGCCCGGAGAGCTGCGCTGGCCCTGATCGACAAGCTGGCGGATTCCCTGGAGGATCACGTCCGGGAGGAGGGTGTTCCCATTCCCAATGCGCTGCAGGAGGGCATTGCGGTGCGGAACCTGCGCTTTAGCTATGAGCCGGGCTGCGATATCCTCCACGATATCAGCGTCCGCTTTGAGGCTGGGAAGAAGTGCGCCATCGTGGGGGCCTCCGGCAGCGGAAAATCCACGCTGTTGAACCTACTGATGGCAGGGCACGGGGAGTACACCGGGGAAATCCGCTATGACGGGAGGGAACTGAAAGACATTTGCAGCGAATCGCTGTATGACATCGTATCCCTGATCCAGCAGAACGTCTTCGTGTTCAACGCCTCCATTCGTGACAATATCACGATGTTCCAGCCGTCCCCCGGGGAAGATGTGGATCGG
This sequence comes from uncultured Oscillospiraceae bacterium, assembly GCA_964624925.1. Classification (GTDB taxonomy): domain Bacteria; phylum Bacillota; class Clostridia; order Oscillospirales; family Oscillospiraceae; genus Vescimonas. The sequence continues at coordinate 5,307 of CAZUYE010000019.1, forward strand.
GCCATCCGGCTGTCCGGTCTGTCGGGGTTGATCTCGGAGCGCGGCGAGGATTACCTCTGCGGGGAAAACGGCAGCGCCCTCTCCGGTGGGGAGAAGCGGCGCATCTCCATTGCCAGGAGCCTGCTGAAACGGGCAAAGGTGCTGCTGGTGGACGAGGCCACCGCCGCGCTGGATGCAGGAACCGCGTATCAGGTGTCCAATGTGCTGCTGGGTCTGGATGGTGTGACGGGTATCGTGGTTACCCACAGCCTGGACGAGGCGCTGCTCAGGCGCTATGACGGGATACTGACCCTGAAAAACGGCTCCCTTGTGGAGTGCGCGGCTTCGATGAGCTGATGGCGGAAAAGGGGTATTTCTACTCCCTGTACACCGTATCCCAGTGAAAAAATGTCCCCTGATGCAGGTATCATCCTGCACCAGGGGGCTTGTTTTATTGCGCCTGTGCGTCCTGGATGCGCTTTTCACGGATGGCGTCGGAGAGTACCATCTCCTTCACCTTCATCAGCCGGGTGATGTTGCCGCGCTCGTTCTCCTCCAGCTTCATGGAGATGTAGCGGATATTCTCCTGCATCTGGGGGATCATCACATACTCCAGGGCGTTGACCCGGCGGCGGGTCTTTTCAATGTCCTGGGCCAGCAGCTGCATGGTCTTCTCCACCTCCGCCAGCTCCAGCATATCCCGCAGCACGGCGTTCAGCGCCTCCAGGGCGCTGTCCAGCTCGCCGCTGGTCTGGGCAAAGCCATAGGGGAAGATCTCCGCTGGGTCGTTGCTGCGGGTGCGGTATTCGTATACCGGCACGTCCACGCTCATGATGTTGCGGAAATGCAGCTCCAGCTCCACGCTCTGCTTGGGATACAGAAGGGCCTGCTCCAGCATCTCCGGGGACATGACGGCGGAGGCCACCGTGAAGGCGGCGTTGGCCTGCTGCAGGCCCTCCTCCACCCGGCGGCGCAGCTCCTTGTTCCGGCGTACTACCTCCAGGAACTGCTTCATCAGCTCGTCCCGCTTGTCCTTCAGCAGCTTGTGGCCCCGCACGGCGGTTTTCAGCCGGCCCTTCAGCCGGGTCAGCTCCATCCGGGTGGGATTGATGGTCGTACTTGCCATGCCGCACCTCAGTCCTTCAGATACTTGTCCAGCATATCGGCCTTGATGCGCTTGAGCTCACCCCGGGGCAGCATACGCAGCAGCTCCCAGCCCAGATCCAAGGTCTCCTGGATGCTGCGGTTCTCATCGGGGCCCTGGGAGACGTAGCGCTGCTCAAAGGCATCGGCAAACTTGGCATACAGCAGATCGGTCTTGGTCAGGGCCGCCTCGCCCAGGATGGTCATCAGCTCCTTGGCCTCCTTGCCGGAGGCATAGGCGGCAAACAGCTGGTTCATGGTGGGGGCGTGATCCTCCCGGGTCTTTCCGGCGCCAACGCCCTTGTCCTTTAGACGGGACAGGCTGGGCAGCACGTCCACTGGCGGCAGCACGCCCTTGCGGTACAGATCGCGGGAGAAGATGATCTGCCCCTCGGTGATATAGCCGGTCAGGTCGGGGATGGGGTGGGTCTTGTCGTCCTCCGGCATGGTCAGGATGGGGATCATGGTGACGGAGCCCTTGTGGCCCAGCTTACGCCCGGCCCGCTCATACATGGTGGCCAGATCCGTGTAGAGATAGCCGGGATAGCCCCGGCGGCCGGGCACCTCCTTGCGGGCGGCGGACACCTCCCGCAGGGCCTCGGCGTAGTTGGTGATGTCGGTCATGATGACCAGAACGTGCATATCCTTCTCAAAGGCCAGATACTCCGCGGCGGTCAGGGCCATGCGGGGCGTGGCGATGCGCTCCACGGCGGGGTCGTTGGCCAGGTTGGTGAACAGCACCGTCCGGTCGATGGCGCCGGTGCGACGGAACTCGGAGACGAAGAACTCCGACTCCTCAAAGGTGATGCCAATGGCGGCGAAGACCACGGCGAACTTGGAGCTGTCATCCAGCACGCGGGCCTGCCGGGCGATTTGGGCGGCCAGCTGCGCATGAGGCAGGCCGGAGCCGGAGAAGATGGGCAGCTTCTGCCCGCGCACCAGGGTGTTCAGGCCGTCGATGGTGGAGATGCCCGTCTGGATGAACTCGTTGGGGTAGTCCCGGGCGGCGGGGTTCATGGGCAGACCGTTGATGTCCAGATACTTCTCCGCCAGCAGCTCCGGGCCGCCGTCGATGGGATGGCCCATGCCGTTGAAAACGCGGCCCAGCATATCCTCCGACACACCCAGCTGCAGGGGATGACCCAAGAAGCGGATGCGGGAGTCCCGCAGGTTGATGCCAGCAGAGTTCTCAAACAGCTGCACCACGGCTCGGTCGCCGTTGACCTCCAGCACCTTGCAGCGGCGGACGCTGCCGTCGTGGAGCTGGATCTCCGCCAGCTCGTCGTAGGTGACACCTTCCACCTGCTCCACCACCATCAGGGGGCCGGAGACCTCGTGGATGGTACGGTATTCCTTCATCATTCGTTCTCACCTGCTTTCTGCACACAGTCCGCGATCTCCTGCTCCATCTCCTGCTCGATCCGGTCGTACACGGCGATGCAGGTATCGGCCTCCTCGTACTTGGCCCGGCCAATGGCCTCCCGGGCGGGGATGTCGAGCAGGGCCGCCAGCGGCGCACCGGCGGCAATGGCCTCCCGGCACAGGCTCTCGTAGCGGAGAATCAGGGACAGCAGACGCTTCTGCCGGTCAAAGCTGGAGTAGGAGTCCACATCCACAAAGGCGTTCTGCTGCAGGAAGTCCTCTCGCAGCATACGGGCGACCTCCAGCGTCAGCTGGTCGGCGGGGCTCAGGGCATCCTTGCCCACCAGCTGCACGATCTCGTTGAGCTCGTTCTCCTCCTGCAGCAGCCGCATGGCCCGGCCCCGGTGCTGCAGGAACTCCGGGCCCAGATGCTCGTCGAACCAGGGCTTCATGCTGTCCAGATACAGGGAATAGGAGTTCAGCCAGTTGATGGCAGGGAAGTGGCGGCGATAGGCTAGGGAGGCATCCAGAGACCAGAACACCTTCACGATGCGCATGGTGCCCTGGCTGACAGGCTCGCTGAGGTCGCCACCGGGAGGCGACACCGCGCCCACGGCGGTCAGGGAGCCGGTACGCTCTTCTGTGCCCATGCAGGAAACCACGCCGGCGCGCTCATAGAACTGGGCCAGGCGGCTGGCCAGATACGCGGGGTAGCCCTCCTCGCCGGGCATTTCCTCCAGGCGGCCGGACATCTCGCGCAGGGCCTCGGCCCAGCGGGAGGTGGAGTCCGCAATGACGGCCACGGCGTAGCCCATGTCGCGGAAATACTCCGCAATGGTGATGCCGGTATAGACCGAGGCCTCCCGGGCGGCCACGGGCATATCGGAGGTGTTGGCGATGAGCACCGTGCGCTTCATCAGCGTCTCGCCAGTGCGCGGATCCGTCAGCTCCGGGAACTCCCGCAGCACGTCGGTCATCTCGTTGCCCCGCTCGCCGCAGCCGATATAGACCACGATGTCCACATCGGACCACTTGGCCAGCTGGTGCTGCACCACGGTCTTGCCGGAGCCGAAGGGGCCCGGTACGGCGGCGGTGCCTCCCTTGGCGATGGGGAACATGGTGTCGATGACCCGCTGGCCGGACTGCAGAGGCGCCACCGGCGGGAACTTCTTCTTGTAGGGGCGGCCCACGCGGACGGGCCAGCGCTGTACCATGCTCAGTTCCCGCAGCTCACCCTTGTCCGTGCGCAGGCGGGCGATGATATGGTCGATGGGGTAGCTGCCCTCCGCCTCCATCCACTCGATGCTGCCGCTGAGGCCGTTGGGCACCATGATCTTGTGGAGCACCACCGCCGTCTCCGGCACCGTGCCAAGCACGTCGCCGCCGGTGACGCGCTGCCCCACCCGGGCGGTGGGGGTGAACTGCCACAGCTTCTCCCGATCCAGCGGCGATACCTGCACGCCACGGGTGATGTTGGTGCCCACTTGGCGATAGATTTCCTCCAGCGGGCGCTGGATGCCGTCATAGATATTTTCGATCAGACCAGGGCCCAACTCCACGGACAGGGGCGCGCCGGTGGTGAACACCTCCGCCCCCGGGCCCAAACCGGAGGTCTCCTCGTACACTTGGATGGAGGCCCGGTCGCCGGTCATGTTCAATATTTCTCCGATGAGCTTCTGGGGGCCCACACGCACCACATCCGCCATGCTGGCATCCGCCATGCCGTCGGCCACCACCAGGGGCCCGGAGACTTTGATTACTTTACCCATGCTGTTCTTCCTTTCATGAGATATCCGCGCCGACGGCCCGCTCCACGGCGCTCTTCAGGGCGGCCGTACCCAGGCCCAGGGAGCCGAATTTGCCGGGGATGAGGATGACGGCGGGCGTTACCGCATCCTGATAGCGGGCGATCTCCGCCTGCAGCGATTGCGCCAGCTCCTCCGTCATATAGATCACCGCATAGCTGTCGGCGGCCAGACGGTGCAGCGTGCGGCGGGCCTCGTCGATGCTCTCCGGATAGAAAACATCCAGCCCCAGGGCGCAGAAGCCCAGCACGCTGTCCCGGTCGCCCATCACCGCGATCTTATACATAACATTCACGCAGCCTTTCCCGGATCGCAGCGGCGGGAAGTCCCGCCATGCGGCCCGACAGTATGATCCGCACGGCGGTGAGCTCCGCCTCGCAGGCGATCAGATAGCCGATCAACACCTCTACGCCGAAGGGAACGCGCTTGGCGGTCTTGGCCTGCTGCAGCAGTGCGTTGTCACACAGCCGCTCGAAGTTCGTCAGGCTGCCACCGTCCTTTACTGCCTGCTCACCGGCCGCGGCGGCCTGCCGCAGCACCGTGGCGGAGAAGGGGGCCGCTACCTCACCGCTCAGGGCGGCGGAGAGGAGGCTGTCCTCCCTGACCCGTCCGCCGGGCAGAAGCAACTGCCGCAGCAGCGCGTCCTGCCGGTGCAGCCGCAGCACCCGGACGGTGCTGCGGAGGTTGGCGGTGTCGATGCAGGCGCGGACATAGTCCGTGAGATAGTCGCAGCGGGCCTCCTGGGCCAAGGCCAGCATCTCCGCGTAGCAGGCCCGATCCAGTACCAGGTCGCTTTGCTGGGGATCCGCCGTCTGGGCCAGGATGCGCCTGGACTCCTCCGCCGCCTGGGCCATGCCCGAGGGCAGGAAGCGCCAGCTGCCCAGCTCCCGGTATTTCTCCTGCAGTTCGGCGGTGGGGATCCGTCCCGCGTCCATCAGCAGCCGGGAGACATCGGCCCCCTGGCTCTTGAGGATGGTTTTCACGTTGTGATAGTCGTATTTCAGCCGGAACACGTCCAGTATGGCGCTCTCCGGCGCGTTGCCGTCCAGCCGGCGGAACACCGCCTCGCGCCGCCGCAACAGCGAGCGGTTCAGCCCGGTGGGGCTGTCCGGCGCAAAGGGCTCATAGCCCCGCTCCGTCAGCACCCGGATGGCCTCCTCCACCGTAGGGGCCTCCAGCATCCGCTCCTGCTCCGCCGTCGTCAGCAGATGCCGCTCCAGGCTGCGCAGTTGGGCGGACAGGCACAGATAGTCCGTGTCCTTGCGTTTTCTTGCCAAAAGGGTCGTCCCCCTTTCAGTTGAACAGGATGGCGGCCACCTGGGCGGCCATGCTCTCCCGCAGGAGCCGCAGCTGCGTGTCGAAGCTGCAATTGTACTCCACGTCGCCGTCCTTCAGGATCAGGCCGCCGTGGAGGTCGCGGGTCTGGGCGGACAGGGTGAAGGCTGCGCCGACCTTCAGGGCGTTGGCCTGCTCCACCACCGTCTGGCCCAACTCTGTCCGATCCTCCGCGGAGAGGATCAGCTCCTCCCGGCCACAGCCTGCCGCGGCGACCAGACCCGCCAGCACCCGGGCGTATTCCTCCCGGGGGAGGCTGCGCAGCTGCCGGGCTGCGGCGGCAAAGGCCTCGTCGATGCAACCTTGCTTTTCGGCCAGCAGCTGTTGGCGGCGCTCCATGCCGGCGCTGCTGCGCAGCTGCTCCTGGCGGCGTTGGGCGGCCTGCCGGCCCTGGAGCTCCTGCTCATGGCGCAGCTGCTCCGCCTGGACCTGGAAGTCCTGCCGAATGCGTTCCAGCTGCTCCTCTGTTTGGGCCCGGGCCACGTCCTGCTGGGCCTGAGCGTCCTGCCGGATGCGCTCCATGATCTTATCAATGCCGTTCATCGCGAACCTCCCGGCTTACTTGAGGATATTGGTGGAGATCATGATGGTGGCGACCAGAGACAAAATGGCATAGAACTCTACGATGCCGCAGAAGATCAGGCCCTTGGTGGAGGCCTCGGGGTGCTTGGCGACGATGTTCACCGACGCGGCGGCCACGCGGCCCTGGAAGATGGCGGACAGCCAGCCTCCGATGGCGATGGGGATGCAGGCGGCGAAGAAGGCCAGACCCTGCTCCAGAGTGATGTCCACCAGAGAGCCGCTGAGCACGCCCACCTGGCCCAGAACGATGAACAGCGCCACAAAGCCGTACAGGCCCTGGGTGCCGGGCAGCACCTGCAGGATCAGGCACTTGGTGCTCTTGTCGGGATCCTCGCTGACCAGGCCCGCAGCGGCCTCACCCACCATGCCGGTGCCCTTGGCCGAGCCCACGCAGCACAGACCGGCAGTCAGCGCCGCGCCCAGGATGGCAAAACCGATCCCGCCGATGGCATTGAGAAATTCATACATTGTCTTGTTCCTCCTTGATTATTTCCGCATAGTTTGCTTGCACGGACAGTGGCCGATAGGCCCTGCCGCCTTCCTTGTAAAAGCGTCCAAAGAATTCCAGAAACTGTAGGCGCATATCGTGGACATAGCAGCCTAACAGGTTCAGCGCCAGGTTCAGCGCGTTGCCCACCAGGGCGATGAGCACGAAGCCCACGACGCTACCGGTGGTGGCGCCCAGCATATTGAACACCTGGGCCAGCACCGCGCCGGAGAGCATCAGCGCCATCAGCCGCACATAGGACAGGATGTCGCTGAAAAAGCCGGTGACACCGTTGTACACGGCGGAGACCAGGCCCGTTACCTTGCCGAAGCCCTTCTTGCCCCGGCCGGAGCCGTAGATCAGCATCAGTATGCCGATCACCAGCAGCACGGGCACACCGGCCACGCTGCCCAGACCCAAAATCGCCAGGCCACCGCCGGCCAGGATCACCCACCAGGTGATCTCGTCCCACAGGGCGTCGGCAAAGCAGCCGTCCTGACACTTTTTCACCACGCTGATGGTCATGCCTGTGAGGATCTGGATGCCGCCCAGAATCAGGGAGCCCACCATCACGGCCATGGTGTCATTCAGGGGCGAGAACAGCGCCGGCAGGTCAAAGGTGCTGCCTGGGTCGATAAGACGGCATAGCTGGGGGATAAAGTCGCCCAAAAAGCCGCCGGTCAGCGCGCCGAATATAAAGGTGGTAACGCCGCACCACAGGATCATCTCCATAAAGTTGGGGTTGGCCGGCCGCTTGCGCCGGAGAATCAGCAGACTCCCGGCGATCATCAGCAACCCATAGGCCATGTCCGCCATCATCATGCCGAAGAACAGAATGAAGAATGGCGCCATCAGCGGGTTGGGATCCACGCCGTCATAGGCGGGCAGGGAATACTGCTCGGTGATGCAGCTCATACAGCGGGAGATGCGCCCGTTTTCCAGCTGCACCGGCACGTCTGGGATTTCCTCCTCCGTGGGTTCCCGCAGCTGATAGGCACAGTCGTAGCATTCCAGCAGCCGAACCAGCCGGGCCTCCTGTTTTTCCGGTACCCACCCGCTGAGATACAGCACGCAGCCGTCGCTGAGGGAGTTTTGCCGGGCCTCCAGCCGCCGCAGTTGCAGATGCGCCCGATCCAGGCACAGAGCCAGCTCCTGCTGCTGGGGCCCCAAGGCCCGCAGGGCCTGCCGCTCCTGTTCCAGCTCCTGGGCCGCCTGGGCTGCGTCGTCGCTTATGCGGCGCAGGTTTTCCGCCACGGTGCCGCCCTCGGCCTTGATGACGGCGGCGGTGTAGCCCAGGGGCCGCAGGGCCTCCAGGGCCTGCTCCGTGACGGCCCGGTGGCTCAGCAGCGCCACGCAGCGTTGCTCCGGGGTCTGGCTCAGGCTGAACAGCTCTGCCTCCGGTACGCGATCCGCCAGGATGCCCCGGGCCACGTTCATTTCCGTCCGCAGGGGCAGGGTACCCAGCTGCAGCAGCGTGCAGCGAGTGGCGCTCTGCTCCAGAGGCAGCGGCCACGTCTGCCAGGGCTCCAGACTCAGCCGCTCCGTCTCCAGTCGCTCCAGCCGCGCCTTCAGCTGCGCAATGGCGGCGCTGTGGGCACTGACCTGCCGGGCGGCCTCCAGGCCCTGCTCCAGGGCGCCGGGGGCCAGGAAGGTCTCCTCCCGCACGGCGGGACGGGGACTGAGAAGGCCGCTTTTCTGCGGCGCGGCCCGCTTCAGGGTGTCCAGGGCCTCCTGCAGCTGGCGCAGGGCTCCCTGTAGCTGCGTCAGATCGGTCTGACTGGGCTGCAGCAGCCCTGACATCTCCTCTGGTATCTGCGACGGGCCGACCTCCAGGCAGCCCAGACGCAGCAGTGCCTCCAGCAGCGACTCCCGCTGGCTCTCCAGGGCCAGCAGCTGGACGCGCTTCATTTTTGCAATGGCCATTTCAGCGCTCGACCACCCTTCTGACGATCTCAGCGGCAGCCTGCTCCATGCGGCCGCGGGCCTTCTCCCGCAGTGCGTCGCAGTCGGCCCGGGTCTGCTGCCGCAGCGCCTCCTGCTGGGCCTCCGCCTCCTGCTCAGCCTGACGGAGCAGTTGGCGGTTGTGCTGCTGGGCCTGCAGCTTTGCCTGGGCCAGCAGCTCCTGGCCCTGTTTCTGTGCGGCGGTCAGACGCTGCTTGTCCGCAGCCGCAGCTTCTTCAGCCTCTGCCCGCAGCTGCTGCTCCAGCTCGGTGATCCGTTTGATCTCATCTGTCACCATGCACGATCCTCCTTTCTGAGGTATTAATATACATATTATACCATTTTTGCGTGGAAACACAAGTCTTTACGAAAACTTAACGTGATATTTATAATTATTACAGAAATAACAAATTTACCGGAGCGAACGGCGGGGGATACGGCAGAAGCGGGGAGAGATTTGACAAAATAAAGCAACAAGGTCTGCGCGAAGTTGTCCTCACGCAGACCTTGTTCAGAAATTCACTTGTTCACCGTCAGCTTGGCGTTGCACTTGTCCAGGAAGCGTTGGTTGCTGATGATGGCCCGAGTGTGGGTGCCTTGGCCGATGGGGCCGCACTCGTCGCAGGCCTCCACCTGGAAGGTGATGAGCTTGCCGTTTTCAGACACACCCGTGACCCGGGCGGTAGCCCGCACCGTCATTCCGATGGGGGTGGGGGCCAGGTGGCTGGACTGGATGTCCACGCCCACGGTGCCCTTGCCCTCCGGCAGTTGGGGCTGCACGCACAGCAGGGCGGCGCTCTCCATCATGGCCAGCATGAAGGGTGTCCCGAACACCGGCAGCGCGCCGGAACCCAGGGCCTCGGCGGTCATCTCCGGGACAACGGTTTTCTCAACGGTGTAGCTCATGCCGATCTCGATCATAGTGTCCTCCTCAAATACCCAGTCGGGTCCACAGCTTGTCGTACAGGGTCAGGGTCTCGCGGGGCAGATTCACATACAGATCACAGCGCTGGCGCACCTCGTCAGGGATGGCCATGATCTCATAGATCTCCTGATCCAGCGGCTCCTCATACAGCTCCTCGTAATAGGCGGGGTACTGCTCCAGGGCCTCGGTGTTGGGGGAGGCGTACCAGATGCAGTCCATGTTGGCCAGGTTGCAGTGGGTGGAGGCCATGAAGTTGATCCAGGCCTCGGCCTCATCCTTGTGCTGGGTGGTCTTCAGCACGCACATGGCGTCCACGAACCAGTTGGAGCCCTCCTCGGGAATGACGAAGGCCAGATCCTCGTTGTTCTCCAGCATGGTCAGGTAGTCGCCGGCGTAGTACATGGAGATGGCTGCGTTGCCGCCCTCCATCTTCTGGAAGATCTCATCCATGACGAAGGCCTGGTACACGCCCTGATCCTTGGCGTTCTTCACCACCTGGAAGGCCTCCTCCAGCTGGCTCTCGTCGGTGGTGTTGATATCGTAGCCCAGATAGCACAGGGCGGCCATCAGCGCATCCCGGGAGTTGTTGATCATCAGCACCTGACCGGCGTACTGGGGGTCGAACATGGCGCTCCAGCTGGTGATGGGCTCGGAGACCATGGTGGTGTTGTAGATGATACCCACGCTGCCCCAGGTATAGGGCACGGTGTACTTGTTCTCCGGGTCGTAGCTCAGGTGTTTGTACTGGTCGCCGATGAGGGAGAAGTTGGGAATGTTGCCGTAATCCAGCTCCGCCAGCATATCCTCATCAATGAGCCGGGCGATCATGTAGTCCGAGGGGCAGATAACGTCGAAGTCCGCGCCGCCCATTTTGATGAGGGAGTACAGGGCTTCGTTGCTCTCCGCCGTCTGATAGTTGACGCGGATGCCGGTCTGCTCCTCAAACTCGGTGATGAGGCTCTCGTCGATATACTCGCCCCAGGAGCATACATTGACCACCCGGTCGGACTTGACGGAGCGGCCGGTAAAGATCAGCACCACCAGCAGCGCACAGGCCAGAGCGCCTGCCGCGATTCGGCGCAGCAGCTTGTTGGGGCGGCGGTGCTGCGGCGCGGGAGCGCCGGGGACAGCGATGGCCGCGTGCTGCTGACGCTTGGCGGCGTGGCTGTCGCGCAGGTTGATGACGGCCAGCAGCACCAGCACCGTGACGAACAGCAGGGTGGAGATGGCGTTGATCTCCGGACTGACGCGCTTTTTGGTCATGCCGTAGATGGTCATGGCCAGGGTGGAGGAGCTGGTACCGGCGGTGAAGTAGCTGATGATGAAGTCGTCCACGGACATGGTGAAAGCCGTCAGCGCGCCGGAGACGATGCCGGGCTTGATCTCCGGGATCACCACCCGCCAGAAGGCCTGCATCCAGGTGCAGCCCAGATCCTGGGCCGCGTCGATGAGGTTGCGGTCCATTTGCCGCAGCTTGGGCCCCACGGACAGCAGCACATAGGGGATGTTGAAGCAGATGTGGGCAATGAGCAGGGTGCCGAAGCCCAGCGTCAGCCGCTCCGGCAGTACGATCAGCGACTGCCAGGAATTCACCCACCCGGCAAAGCTGCCCCAGCAGTTGAAGAACACCACGAACAGCAGGCACAGGCTCACGCCGGTGACGATATCCGCGTTCATCATGGGGATGTTGTTGATGGAGTTGACGATGGCCCTCCGTCTGCGGCCCATGGCGTACAGGCCGATGGCGGCGAAGGTACCGGCGATGGAGGCCACGATGGTGCTCAGCAGCGACACCAGCAGCGTGGTGTATACACTGTTCATAATGAGGCGGTTGCTCAGCAGGGACTCGTACCACTTCAGGGAGAAGCCCTTCCACACGGTGGAGCTGGTGCCGGCGTTGAAGGAGAAGATGATAAGGATGATGATGGGCGCATACATGAACACGAACACCAGCGCCATCAGCAGCCGGTCACCCAGGCTGTTAGTCTTGCGTCCGGTCATAGCAGCACCGCCTGTTCCTCGCCCTCACCGAAGCGATTCATCACCAGCATACAGACCACCACGATCACCATCATCACCAGGGAGATGGCCGCGCCCAGCTGGGGGTTATAAGCCCCGCCCAGGAACTGCCGCTCGATGAGGTCGCCCAGCAGCAGCTCCGTGCCGCCGCCCAGCATCCGACTGATGGCGAAGGTGGACACGGAGGGCACAAAGACCATGGTGATGCCGGAGATGACCCCCGGCAGGGACAGGGGCAGGATCACCCGCCGGAACACCGTCATGCCGTTGGCGCCCAGATCCCGAGCGGCCTCCAGCAGGGAACCGTCCAGCTTGATGATGACGGAGTAGATGGGCAGGATCATGAAGGGCAGGTAGTTATACACCATGCCCAGCACCACGGCCCCCTGGGTGTTCATCATGGAAAAATACTCGATATTCGTGCCGAACACGCTGTTATACAGGCTGATGAGCCCGATCTTCTGGAACAGCTGGTTCAAAAGCCCGTGGTTTTCCAGCAGCGTCATCCAGGAGTAGGTGCGCAGCAGGAAGTTCATCCACATGGGCAGCATGATCAGCACCATGGCCGTCCGCTGGAAGCGGGGGCCCTCCCGGCTCATGAGATAAGCCACCGGGTAGCCGATGAGCAGGCAGATCAGCGTGGCGATGATGGCCAGCTTGAACGAGCGCAGAAACACCTCGCCATAGCTACCCATCTGCACGAAGCTGTCCAGGGTAAAGCCGCCCTCCGCGTCGGTAAAGGCATAGATGACCATGATGATGATGGGTGCCACCACGAAAATGGCCATCCACACCTCATAGGGCACGGCAAAGCGGGAGAGCTTATTCTTCATCCCCGCTCTCCTCCTCTTCCGCCTCCAGTGAGGCGTCAGCCAGCTCCTCATACTCCTCGGAATAGGAGCTGTAGTCGCCGAACTGCCCGGAATACTCGCTCTTTTTCATGATGTGGAAGCCCTCCGGGTCGATCTTCACGCCGATGCGGGCGCCCACGGGGGAGTGATCCGTGGTCTGGATGAGCCACTTGAAGCCCCGGAAGTCCACGATGATGTCGTACTGCATCCCCTTGAAGGTGACGTTGGTGACGGTGCCCACCAGCTGCCCCTGCTCCACGGGGACGATGTCGATGTCCTCCGGCCGGATGACCACGTCCACCGGCTCGTTGGGGGCAAAGCCACCGTCCACACAGGGGAACTCACGGCCATACATCTTCACCACGTTGTCGCGGACCATGATGCCGTTTAAGATATTGCTCTCGCCGATGAAGTCCGCCACAAAGGCGTTCTTCGGCTCGTTATAGATGTCCTCGGGGGTGCCGATCTGCTGGATACGGCCCTTGTCCATTACCACAACGGTGTCGGACATGGTCAGGGCCTCCTCCTGGTCATGGGTGACGTAGATAAAGGTGATCCCCATCTGCTGCTGGATACGCTTGAGCTCGTTCTGCATATCCTTGCGCAGGCGCAGATCCAGTGCGCCCAGGGGTTCGTCCAGCAGCAGCACCTTGGGCCGGTTCACCAGGGCCCTGGCAATGGCCACACGCTGCTGCTGACCGCCGGACAGCTGGGTGATCTTCCGGCGCTCAAAGCCCTTCAGGCTCACCACGCCCAGCATTTCCGTCACGCGCTCCTCGATCTCCTGCTCCGGCACCTTGGCGATCCGCAAGCCAAAGGCGACGTTTTCAAATACGTCCAGGTGGGGGAACAGCGCGTATTTCTGGAAGACCGTGTTGATCTGCCGCTTGTGCGGCGGGACATCATTGATCCTCACACCGTCGAAGGTGACGTCTCCCGACGTGGGTGTCGTGAAACCGCCAATAATCCTCAGCGTTGTGGTCTTTCCACAGCCGCTGGGGCCCAGAAGTGTGAGGAATTCAGAATCGTTGATGTACAGATTGATGTGATCGAGAACCAGCTCGTCGTCAAACGCCATGCAGAGATCCCGCAGGCGAATCAACTCTTTGGACATGTATCCTCCCCCGTTCGTGTTGTATTTTTTTCTTTACCTCTTTTCTCTGTTCAAAGGGGGGGCCGCGGACAGGCCCGGTTTCTCTCGTTGAAATTTGGCAGATACACTATATAAAAAAAGACGGGAAATGTCAATGATTATTTTCTGGGCCGGAATAATTGACAAATTTTGACGCAATTGAGCAAAATCATGCGAAAAAGCCCTGAGACGGAACGCCACTTCCGCCCCAAGCCGGTACTTGACGATAGGGGAGGTTCTATTGTATAATAAACTGATTTAATGTGCGGAGGTATACCCTATTATGTGGATCGCAGATGGCTGGAAGGATTATGAGCTGCTGGACTGCGGCAGCGGAGAGAAGCTGGAGCGCTGGGGCCAGCAGATTTTGGTTCGCCCGGATCCCCAGGCCATCTGGGAGTCTGACCGCCGGGACAAGGGCTGGCGCACGGCCAACGCCCGCTACAGCCGTTCCAGCAGCGGTGGCGGACACTGGGACAAAAACCAGCTGCCCGAGAGCTGGCCCATCGCCTATAAGCAGCTGCGCTTTCAGGTCAAGCCCATGAACTTCAAGCACACCGGCCTCTTTCCGGAGCAGGCCGCCAACTGGGACTTTGCCATGGAGCAGATCCGCCGGGCGGGCCGTCCCATCCGTGTGCTGAACCTCTTTGCCTATACCGGCGGGGCCACGGTGGCCTGCGCCGCGGCCGGCGCCTCCGTCTGCCATGTGGACGCCGCCAAGGGTATGGTGGCCTGGGCCAAGGAGAACGCCCGGGTCTCCGGTCTGCAGGATGCCCCCATCCGCTGGATCGTGGACGACTGCGCCAAGTTCGTAGAGCGGGAGATCCGCCGGGGCAAGACCTACGATGCCATCATCATGGATCCCCCCAGCTATGGCCGGGGTCCCGGCGGCGAGGTGTGGAAGCTGGAGGAGAATCTCTATCCCTTCGTGAAGCTCTGCGCCCGGGTGCTGTCCGACAAGCCCCTCTTTGTTATCCTCAATTCCTACACCACGGGCCTGGCCCCGTCGGTGCTGGGCTACATCCTGCAAATGCTGGTGGGCAGGCGCTATGGCGGCCAGGTCAGCTGCAACGAGCTGGGCCTGCCCTGCACCGCCTCCGGCATGGCCCTGCCCTGTGGGGCCACCGGCCGCTGGGTCAGCGGCAAGTAAAATATCGCAGAAAAGAGATACGTCAATGCAAGCAATGATCCAAACCGATGCGCTGCGCTTTGCCTACCCCGTGGAGGAAGGGCAGCAGCGGATCGAGGCCCTGAAGGGTGTGAGCCTCTCCATCCAAAAGGGCAGCTTCGTGGTGGTGCTGGGCCATAACGGCTCCGGCAAGTCCACCCTGGCCAAGCAGATGAACGCCGTGCTGCTGCCCTCCGGCGGCGCGGTGTATGTAGAGGGCATGGACACCGCCGACCAGCAGCTTCTGCTGGAGATCCGCCGCCGGGTGGGCATGGTGTTCCAGAACCCCGATAACCAGATCGTGGCCAACGTGGTGGAGGAGGACGTGGCCTTTGCCCCGGAGAACCTGGGCGTCCCCTCAGAGGAGATCCGCCGCCGGGTGGATGACGCGCTGGCCGCCGTGGGTATGACGGACTTCACCCGCCACGCCCCGCACCTGCTCTCCGGCGGGCAGAAGCAGCGCATCGCCATCGCCGGCGTCATCGCCATGGAGCCCGCCTGCATCGTGCTGGACGAGGCCACGGCCATGCTGGATCCCGTGGGCCGCCGGGAGGTGCTGGAGACCGTCCACCGCCTCAACCGTGAGCGGGGTATCACCGTGGTGCATATCACCCACCATATGGCCGAGGCGGAGGACGCCGACCGGGTCATCGTCATGAACGACGGCGCCGTGGTCATGGACGGCACGCCCCGGGAGATCTTCTCCCGTGTGGAGGAGCTGCGGGAGCTGGGCCTGGCGGCCCCGGACACCGTGGAGCTGCTGCACCGGCTGCGGGGTCATGGCCTGCCCCTGCCTTTAACGGCTATCACTGTCGACGAATGTGCCCGCGCCATTTTCCAGGCGCTGCAAGGCGCGGAAGGGAAGTAACATCCATTGGAACCGATCATTCGAGTAGAGTACCTGACCCACACCTACAGCGCCGGAACCCCCTTCCAGCGCAACGCGGTGGAGGATATCAGTATTGACATTCAGCCCGGCGAGTTCCTGGGCATCATCGGCCACACCGGCTCCGGTAAGTCTACCCTCATCCAGCATCTCAACGGTCTCCTGCGGCCCACCAGTGGGCGCATCCTGCTTGACGGCAGGGACATCTGGGCCGAACCCCGGAAGATCCGTCAGGTACGCTTCCAGGTGGGCCTGGTGTTCCAGTATCCAGAGTATCAGCTGTTCAAGGAGACCGCCTATCAGGACATCGCCTTCGGCCCCGGCAACATGGGCCTGTCCCGGGAGGAGACCGACCGTCGCGTCCGCCAGGCCGCCGAGCTGGTGGGTCTGCCGGAGGAGCTGCTGGACAAGTCCCCCTTTGAGCTGTCCGGCGGCCAGAAGCGCCGGGTAGCCATCGCCGGTGTTATGGCCATGGAACCAAAGGTACTGATCCTGGACGAGCCCACGGCGGGCCTGGATCCCCGCGGCCGGGAGGCCATCCTGGCCCAGCTGAGGCAGTATCACCGCGCCCGGGGCAACACCGTCATCCTGGTCAGCCACAGCATGGAGGAGATCGCCGGCAACGTCGACCGCATCCTGGTGCTGCGCGACAGCCGCGTCTATATGGACGGCACGCCTCGCCAGGTATTCGCCCGGGCGGACGAGCTGGTGGAGGCGGGGCTGGACGTGCCTCAGGCCACCAAGATCGCCCTGGCCCTGCGCCGTATGGGGCTGGAGCTGCCCACCACGGTCTACACCGTGGACGAGCTGGAGCAGCTGCTGCTCCGGGCTGGAAGGGAGGCGGGCCTGTGCTGAAGGATATCACCCTGGGCCAGTATTTCCCGGGCAACAGCTTCCTGCACCGCCTGGATCCCCGCAGCAAGCTCATCGCCGTGGTTCTGTATATCGTGGCGCTGTTCAGCGCCTCCGGCGTGCTGACCTATGGCATCGTCATGGCCCTGCTGGCCCTGTGCATTATCGTGTCCAGGGTGCCCTGGCGCTCCCTGACCCGGGGCCTCAAGCCCATCTACATCATCGTCATCTTCACCGCTGTGATGAACATCTTCTTCACCGATGGCACCCCCGTGGGCCAGGGCTGGCTGCTGAGCCACATCACCTTCGAGGGCCTGCGCACCGCCGTGTTCATGGTGCTGCGCATCATCATGCTCATCATGGGCACCTTCCTGCTGACCTATACCACCAGTCCCATCGCCCTGACCGACGGGCTGGAGAGTCTGCTGTCCCCGCTGAAGAAGCTGCATCTGCCCATCCACGAGCTGTCCATGATGATGTCCATCGCCCTGCGCTTTATCCCCACGCTGATCGAGGAGACGGACAAGATCATGTCCGCCCAGAAGGCCCGGGGCGCGGACTTCGAGTCCGGCAATATCTTCCAGCGGGCCCGGGCCCTGGTGCCCATCCTGGTGCCCTTGTTTATCAGCGCCTTCCGCCGGGCCGACGAGCTGGCCACGGCCATGGAGTGCCGCTGCTACCACGGCGGCCAGGGCCGCACCGCCCTCCATGTACTGCGCTTCCGCTCCGCGGATCTGCTGGTGCTGGCGCTGTTCACCGCCCTGACGGCGGGGATCATTCTCCTGGCCCGCCTGGGCCTGTAAGGGACGAGGTACATCTATGCGAAACATTGCCCTGATATTGATGTATAATGGCAGTGCCTACCACGGCTGGCAGGTGCAGAAGACAGAGGTCACCGTGGCCCAGACCCTGGAGCGGGGCCTGTCCATGGTCTGTGGCGAGCCCATCAAATGCACCGGCTGTGGCCGCACCGATGCCGGTGTCCACGCCGAGCACTACGTGGCCAACTTCCGCACCAGCTCCCGTATCCCCGTGGATCGCCTGCCCTTCGCCGTCAACACCCACATTCCCGAGGACATCGTGGTCAAGGCGGCCTATGAGGTGGCGGAGGATTTCAACGCCATCGGCTCCTGTATCAAAAAGGAGTATACCTACCGGATCTACAATTCCCGGGTGAAGAACCCGTTCTATGTCGACCGCGCATACTTTTACCCCAAGCGTCTGGACGAGGCGGTGATGGACCGCGCCGCCCGTATGTTCGAGGGTACCCACGATTTCGCCGCCGTGCGCAGCGTGGGCACCAATGTCCGCAGCACCGTGCGCACCATCTACTACTGCCGGGTTTGCCGCCGGGGGGAGCTGCTGGAATTAAAGGTCTGCGCCAACGGATTTCTGTATAATATGGTACGGGCCATCACCGGCACGGTGCTCTATGCGGCGGAGGGCAAGCTGACGCCGGAGGAGATCCCCGCGATCCTGGACAGCGGCAACCGCACGCTGGCCGGGCCCACTGCCCCGCCGGGCGGCCTGTACCTGACAAGGGTGTGGTACGAAGATGAAAGACTCAATGGATCAGATGGAATTTGACCGGGGCAACCCCCAGGAGGACGCCCCCCGCCGTGTCCGGCGGCCCAGGCGCCCCAGTCGCCGCAAGCTCCTGTATCTGGCCGCTGCGGTAGCGGCGGTGCTGTGCATCGTGCTGCTGGCCGCGTTGCTGGATACCACGGCCTTCGACGGCCTGCGCCGCAGCCTCACCTATGCCCGGGCGGAGAAGGACGAGACCGGCTGCGCCCAGCTGTATCACTATGCCGGCGACCGCAGCAGCCGCTTTGCCTCCCTGGAGGGCAGCCTTCTCATCGCCACCAACAGCCAGTTGCTGCTCATGCAGGAGGACGGCCAGGTGATCGACAGCCAGACGGTGAAGTGGAACTCCTGCGCCGTGGTGCAGACGGAGCACTACGCCGCCGCCTATGACATCGGTGGAAGCGAGGTGTACCTGTTCGATGCCCAGGGCCTGGTGTATCAGATCAGCTGCGGCGGCGAGCTGTTGGCCGTGACCCTGAACCCCGATGGCTGCCTGGCCGCCACCATCAACGAGCGGGGCTATAAGGCCGCCGTGGAAGTCTATGACGAGCACGGCCTGAAGGTGTTCACCTTCCACTCCTCCGACCACTTCCTGATGACGGCCTCCGTGTCCAAAAATGGCCGGGAGCTGGCCGCCGTGGCCATGGGCCAGGAGGACGGCAGCTTCGAGAGCAGTCTGCTGCTGTACAAGCTGGATCAGGCGCAGTCCTATGCCTCCTGCGACCTGTCCGGCGTGGCGGTCTATGATCTGGGCCTGGTGGGCAGTCGCTACTGTGCCGTGGCGGAGGACGCGCTGCACCTCATCGACCGCAGCGGCAAGGCCGTGGGCTCCTACGACTATGGCAGCGGTGTTCTGCGCCGCTGCAGCCTGGGTGGCAATGGCTATGCCGCGCTGCTGCTGGGCCGGTACAAGATCGGCAGCCAGCTGCGCCTGGTAACGGTGGATGACGAGGGCCGGGAGCTGGCCTCCCTGGATCTGAATGGCGACGTGCTGAGCCTGTCCGCCTGTGGCCGCTATGTGGCGGTGCTCTTTGCCGACCGTCTGGTGATCTATACCAAGAATCTCAAGGAATACGCCGTGCTGGAGGGCGTCAGCAGCGCCTCCGAGGTGCTCATGCGCAGCGACGGTTCGGCGGTGCTGGCCGGCTCTGCCGCCGCCAGTGTGTTCCTGCCATAAGAAAGGGAGTGTGCATATGTCTGTTATTGCGGATATCCTGGTGCTGGCCGTGCTGGCCCTGTGTGTGTGGTTCGGAGCCCGTCGGGGCCTGCTGAAGAGCGTGGCGGGACTGATCATCGTGCTGGTGGCTCTGTGGGGTGCCTCCTGGGCCTCTGAGCACCTGTCCGAGCCCGTGGCCAACTGGCTGGAGCCCAAGCTCACCGTGCGCATCGAGCAGCAGATTCAGGGCGACGAGACCGTGGACAGCAGCGATGCCGATCAGATGCTCCAGAGCTTCAACTTCCGTGGCAAGGGCCTGCAGGAGATGCTGGACAAGGTGCAGCAGCAGGTGCGCCAGACCGGCCAGAGCATCCTGACTGCCGTGGCCGTCAGCGTGGCCCACTCCATCGCCGGAACGGTGGTGTATGTGGTGGCGCTGATCGTGCTGCTGCTGGCCCTGTGGCTTTTGATGAAGCCGCTGAATCTGCTGGCCACCAAGCTGCCCCTGGTGAGCAAGGTCAACGCCATGGGCGGCGGCCTACTGGGTCTCATCTGCGGGGGACTGCTGCTGTTTGCCCTGGTGTGGGTTATGCTGCGCTTCGGGCTGCTGCTGACCCAGGAGCTGGTGGACGGCACTATCCTGCTGAAATTCTTTGCCACGAATACGCCGCTGGGACTCTTAGCGGCGCTGTAATAACCAACCCAGATAACGGAGGGAAACCATGCAACCTACTCTTTGCACCAAATGTAAGAAAAACGTAGCCGTCGTGTTCATCTCCCGCCTGAACGAGAAGGGGGAGACCGTCAACGAGGGCCTGTGCCTCAAGTGCGCCGCGCAGCTGGGCCTTCCCCAGGTGTCGGACATGATGAAGCGGATGGGCATCTCCCCGGAGGATCTGGAGAGCATCAACAGCGAAATGCTCCAGGCCTTCGGCGGTGCCGAGGAGCTCAGCGACATGGCCGGTGACCCGGAGGATGAGGACGACGAGGAGGAGAGCGGCAAGACCGCCACCTTCCCCTTCCTGAACCGCCTCTTTGGCAGCGGTGAGCGCAACCCGGCGGAGAAGCCCGGCGAGCCCGCCCCCTCCGGCCGGGAGGAGCCCAAGGGCCGCAAGGGCGACAAGAAGCACAAGTACCTGGATAACTATTGCATCAACCTCAGCCAGCGAGCCCGGGACGGCAAGCTGGATGCGGTCATCGGCCGGGAGGAGGAAATCCAGCGGGTGGTGCAGATCCTCAACCGCCGCCAGAAGAATAACCCCTGCCTCATCGGCGAGCCCGGCGTGGGTAAGACCGCCATTGCCGAGGGCCTGGCCCAGCGCATCGCCGCCGGGGAGGTGCCCTTCAAGCTCCGTGACAAGGAGGTCTATCTGCTGGATCTGACGGCCCTGGTCGCCGGTACCCAGTTCCGGGGCCAGTTCGAGAGCCGCATGAAGGGCCTCATCGAGGAGATACGCAAGCTGGGCAACATCATCCTCGTCATCGATGAGGTGCACAACATCGTCGGTGCCGGTGATGCCGAGGGCAGCATGAACGCCGCCAATATCCTCAAGCCCGCCCTGTCCCGGGGCGAGATCCAGGTCATCGGTGCCACCACCTTCAACGAGTACCGCAAGCACATCGAAAAGGACACCGCCCTGGAGCGCCGCTTCCAGCCGGTGACCGTCAACGAGCCCAGCCTGGAGGATAGCCTGAAGATCCTTCAGGGCATCGCCCACTACTACGAGGCCTACCACGGTGTCTCCATCCCCCAGGGGGTGCTGCGCCAGGCGGTGCTCCTGTCCGAGCGCTATATCACCGACCGTTTCCTGCCAGACAAGGCCATCGACCTCATCGACGAGGCCTGCTCCGATATGAACCTCCACGACCCGGATATCAACCGCCGCATGGAGCTCAAACGCGACCTGGAGAACGTCACCTTCGAGCGGGAGACCCTCATGTCCGCCCAGCCGGCGGATGGCCAGGAGTTCACCGACCAGGAGCTGGATCAGCGCTATGCCCGCATCGCCCAGCTGCGCAGCCGGGAGCTGCAGATCCAGGAGGAGCTGACGGCCCTGGAGGCCAAGGGCACCCCGCAGCTGAGCATGGAGAACATCGCCCGCGTCATCGAGATGTGGACGAAGATCCCCGCCAGCAAGATCAAGGAAGCGGAGTTCAAGCGCCTCTCCGAGCTGGAGCTGCGGCTCAAGCAGCATATTGTGGGCCAGGACGAGGCGGTCTCCGCCGTGTCCGCCGCCATCCGCCGCAACCGTGTGGGCATCTCGCCCAAGCACAAGCCCGTGAGCTTCATCTTCGTGGGCTCCACCGGCGTGGGCA
The DNA here is from genome assembly GCA_964624925.1 of uncultured Oscillospiraceae bacterium. Taxonomy (GTDB): domain Bacteria; phylum Bacillota; class Clostridia; order Oscillospirales; family Oscillospiraceae; genus Vescimonas. Next base: position 26,830 of record CAZUYE010000019.1, read on the forward strand.
AGACGGAGCTGGTGAAGCAGCTGGCCGCCGACCTGTTCAACTCCCCGGATTCCCTGATCCGCCTGGATATGTCCGAGTTCATGGAGAAGCACTCCGTCTCCCGCCTGGTGGGTTCGCCCCCCGGCTATGTGGGCTATGACGAGGCTGGTCAGTTGACGGAGAAGATCCGCCGCAAGCCCTACTCCGTGGTGCTCTTCGACGAGATCGAGAAGGCCCACCCGGACGTGCTGAACGTGCTGCTTCAAATCCTGGACGACGGCGAGGTCACCGATGCCCATGGCCGCAAGGTCAACTTCGAAAACACCGTCATCGTCATGACCTCCAACGCCGGCTCTGACAAGGCCGCCGGTTCCGTGGGCTTTGGCCGCAGCGGCGATGACCAGGGCCGTGACCGGGTCATGAAGGCCCTGCGGGACTTCCTGCGCCCGGAGTTCATCAACCGCGTGGACGAGATCGTCTACTTCCACCAGCTCACGGAGGAGAACTTCGCCGCCATCGCCCGCATCATGCTGGAGGAGCTGAAGACCTCCCTGCAGGACAAGGGCTATAGCTTCAGCTATGACGAGGCTCTGGTGCAGTACCTGGTGAGGAAGTCCTATTCCGCCGCCTACGGGGCCCGGAATCTGCGCCGCTGCATCCAGAAGGAACTGGAAGACCCCATGGCTGCCCGCATCATCGACAGCTTCGAGCAGCCCATCACCCAGCTGCGCGCCACCGTGGAGGATGAGCGCGTGCAGCTGTACAGCCTGTAAGGAGGAAGGGCCAATGCTGTTTCGCAGGAACATCGAGCCCCGCTGTGCCTATTGCCAGCGCGGGGCCCGCATCAACGAGGAGCAGGTGATCTGCGTCAAGCGGGGTGTCGTGGCGGCGGAGGAGCACTGCGCCCATTTCCGCTACGACCCCCTCAAACGCACGCCGCCCCGCCCGGCCCAGTTGCCCGCGGATGAGCTGCGCCAGGAGGATTTCAGCCTGTAAGGAGAAGGGGAGAGAGCATTATGCGTATCAAACAAGTATGGGCCGTGTATTTCAGCGGCACCGGCACCACGGAGCGCACCGTCCGCCACATCGCTGGGGCCATCGCCCGGGGCCTGGAGCTGCCCCTGGAGAGTCTGGACTTCACCCGCCCCCAGATCCGGCAGCAGGAGTACGTCTTCTGCGAGACGGATCTGGTGGTGCTGGGCACGCCGGTGTATGCCGGGCGGGTGCCCAACGTGCTGCTGCCCTTCCTGCGGGAAAAGCAGCAGGGCGGCGGCGCACTGGCCGTCCCGGTGGTGCTGTTCGGCAACCGGAACTATGACGACGCGCTGGTGGAGCTGCGGAATCTGCTGACGGAGGACGGCTTCACCTGCATGGCCGCCGCCGCCTTCGTGGGAGAGCACTCCTTCTCCCGCACCCTGGGCGCCGGACGGCCCGACGCGGCGGATGAGGCGCTTATGTCGGCGTTTTCTGCCCGTGTGCTGGAAAAGCTGCGCCAGACCCCGAACGGCGACTTTGCCACCGTGCCCGTCAGGGGGGAGGAGCCCATCCGCCCCTACTACACCCCCCGGGATCGCCACGGCAAGCCCATCAACATCCTGAAGGTCAAGCCCCGGACGGACATGAGCCGCTGCCACGGCTGCGGCCTGTGTGTCGGCCTCTGCCCCATGGGCTCCATCGACCCGCAAAATCCGGCCCAGGTGACGGGCATCTGCATCAAGTGCTGCGCCTGCGTGAAGAAATGCCCCACCGGGGCCAAGTTCTTTGACGATGCGGGCTATCTCTATCACCAGCACGAGCTGGAGGAGATCTATGCCCGCCGCGCCGAAGCGGAGTATTTCGCGTAAGCGTCCGACTATCCGGCCCACGCTCTCTAACTGTCCCCCGCCCGGGCCGTTTATTTGCCCCTGTGTTGCAGATTGTGATACAACCGAACATAAAAATCCCCGCCGGGAAGCGGGGATAGAGCCTGTCAAAAAAGGACGCGCCGCGGCGCGTCCTTTTTGCTATGCGTTTTGCTGTGCGTACCGTGTTTTATGCCTTCAGGCTCTGCTCCACGGCAACGGCCACGGCGACGGTAGCGCCCACCATGGGGTTGTTGCCCATGCCCAAAAAGCCCATCATCTCCACGTGGGCGGGCACGGAGGAGGAGCCGGCGAACTGGGCGTCGCTGTGCATACGGCCCATGGTGTCGGTCATGCCATAGCTGGCGGGGCCGGCGGCCATGTTGTCCGGGTGCAGCGTGCGGCCGGTGCCGCCGCCGGAGGCCACGGAGAAGTACTTCTTGCCCTGCTCGATGCACTCCTTCTTGTAGGTGCCGGCCACGGGATGCTGGAAGCGGGTGGGGTTGGTGGAGTTGCCGGTGATGGACACGTCCACACCCTCGGAGTGCATGATGGCCACGCCCTCGCGCACGTCGTCCGCGCCGTAGCAGCGGACATTGGCCCGCTCACCCTCGGAGTAGCGGATCTCGCGCACCACATTCAGCTTGCCCGTGTGATAGTCGAACTGGGTCTGCACATAGGTGAAGCCGTTGATGCGGCTGATGATCTGGGCGGCGTCCTTGCCCAGGCCGTTGAGGATCACGCGCAGGGGCTCCTTGCGGGCCTTGTTGGCGTTCTTCACGATACCGATGGCGCCCTCGGCGGCGGCAAAGGACTCGTGTCCGGCCAGGAAGGCGAAGCACTTGCTCTCGTCGCTGAGCAGCATGGCGCCCAGGTTGCCGTGGCCCAGGCCCACCTTGCGGTCATCGGCCACGGAGCCGTCGATGCAGAAGGACTGCAGGCCCACGCCGATGAGCTTGGCGGCCTCGGCGGCGGTCTTGGCCCCGGCCTTCAGGGCGATGGCGGCGCCCACGGTGTAGGCCCAGCAGGCGTTTTCAAAGCAGATGGGCTGGATCTCCTTGACGATCTCATAGGGATCAAAGCCCCTGGCCTGGCAGATCTCGCGGCACTCCTCCACGGAGCCGATGCCGTACTGAGCGAGGACGCCATTGATCTTGTCGATTCTTCTCTCGTAGCTTTCAAACAATGCCATTTTTCCGTCCTCCTCTTATTCCTGCCGGGGGTCAATATACTTGGCGGCGTTGTCGAACTGGCCATAGTGGCCCTTGGCCTTCTCCAGGGCCGTGGCGGCGTCGTCACCCTTCTTGATGAAGTCCATCATCTTGCCCAGGCTGATGAACTCATAGCCCACGATCTCATCGTCCTTGTTCAGGGCCACGCGAGTGACATAGCCCTCGGCCATCTCCAGATAGCGGGGGCCCTTTTCCTTGGTGGCGAACATGGTGCCCACCTGGCTGCGCAGACCCTTACCCAGATCCTCCAGAGAAGCGCCCACAGCGAGACCGTCCTCAGAGAAAGCGGACTGGGTGCGGCCATAGACGATCTGCAGGAACAGCTCGCGCATGGCGGTGTTGATGGCGTCGCA
>CAZUYE010000020.1:0-29836 GCA_964624925.1 uncultured Oscillospiraceae bacterium
TCGTGGCCCAGGCCGGTAAGCTGGGCGCCGTCACCGTGGCCACCAACATGGCCGGTCGTGGTACTGATATCATGCTGGGCGGCAACGCCGAGAACATGGCCATCGGTGACCTGCGCAAGGCGGGCTATACCGACGAGGTCATTACCGAGGCCACCGGCTACGCCGACACCCAGAACGAGGAGGTACTGGCCGCCCGCCAGCTCTTCGCCCAGCGTCTGCGCCAGCACAAGGAGGAGATCGCCGGGGAGGCCGAACAGGTGCGCCAGGCCGGTGGACTCTTCATCATCGGCACCGAGCGCCACGACTCCCGTCGCATCGATAACCAGCTCCGTGGCCGTGCCGGCCGTCAGGGCGACCCCGGTGAGACCCGGTTCTACATCTCCCTGGAAGACGACCTCATGCGCCTGTTCGGCGGCGAGCGGGTGCAAAACATGATGGAGCGCATGAAGATCGACGAGGATATGCCCATCGAGAACAAGATGCTCACCCGCTCCATCCAGCAGGCTCAGACCACCGTGGAGTCCCGGAACTTCCAGGCTCGTAAGTCCGTGCTGGAATACGACGACGTGATGAACAAGCAGCGGGAGATCATCTATGACCAGCGCCGCCAGGTGCTGGAGGGCATGGATGTCAAGAGCGTCATCCTGAACATGATGAACAGCTCCATCTCCCACATCGTGCAGGCGGCCTTTATGACCAATCCCCACCTGGACCTGAGCAGCGGACAGGAACTGCTGCGTCAGGTGGAGGGTCTGTTCTTCCCCCGCTACAGCGTCCGCTTCACCCAGGAGCAGCTGCCCAAGCTGACGGCGGAGGAGGTCACCGAGGCCTTCATACAGGCCGCCACCGACTACTACCAGCAGAAGGAGGAGGAATATACCTCCCCCGTCATGCGCGAAATTGAGCGCGTGGTGCTGCTGCGCGTGGTGGATGAATACTGGATGGAGCACATCGACGCCATGAGCGACCTGCGCCAGGGCATCCGCCTGCGGGCCTATGCCCAGACCGACCCCGTCATCGCCTATAAGAAGGAGTCCCTGGAGATGTTCGAGGAGATGATCGCCGCCATCCAGGACGAGACCGTCCGACGAATCTACTCTGTGCGCGTGCAGAAGAACCAAGAGGTCAAGCGCGAGCGCGTGGCCAAGGGCATGACGGAGAGCGTCGGCGGCGACGGCACCGTGAAGAAGCAGCCCCGCAAGGTCAAGAAGATCGGCCGCAATGAGCCCTGCCCCTGCGGCAGCGGCAAGAAGTACAAGAACTGCTGTGGCCGCAACGCGTAACGCATAGACTGAACAAAGCCGATTTTGGCCGCAGTGGTAACACCGTCGTGCCAGCCGACTGACAGGCATTGCCGTGCCTGTCAGTCGGGGCACTTCCTCGAAATCGCCTCGCTGTATCCGCCACCGGCGGCGCTTTTGCCTACTTTTTTCGCTGGTGGGAAAAGTAGGCCGCCGGAGGCAACAAAATGGAGGTATCCCATGTCCTTCCAAACTCATGAACAAAACGGCCTGGTCTGGAAGACCAGCGACCAGCTCTCCGGCGTGCGTCACGGCTTTTCCACCCGCCTGGGTGGCGTCAGTCCCGCGCCCTGGGACGCCCTGAATCTGGGCATCAGCCGGGGCGACGATATGGCCCGCGTGCAGGAGAACTACCGCATCCTCTGCGCCGCCCTGGGGATGGAGCCCCGCCGCACGGTGCTCAGCCGCCAGGTGCACCGGAACGACATCCGCCTGGTAACAGAGGCGGACTGCGGCAAGGGCCTGTACCGGCCCCGGGACTATGACAGCGTGGATGCCATGCTCTGCCAGACGCTGGATATCCCCCTGGTGGTCTTCTCCGCCGACTGCGGCATCATCCTGCTCCACGACCCGGTGCACGCCGCCGTGGGAGCCGTACACGCCGGTTGGCGCGGTGCGGCCAGCGGCCTGGTGTATCAGACCGTCCGACGGATGGAGGAACTATTCGGCACCCGGCCGGAGGAACTCCGGGCCGCCATCGGCGCGGCCATCGGCCCCTGCTGCTTCGAGACGGACGAGGACGTGCCCCAGGCGCTGCGGGCCGCCCTGGGCGACGAGGCGGAGACCTATATCACCCGCCGGGACCCCAAGTGGTACGTGGATCTCAAGGGTGTCAACGCCCACTGGCTGCGCCGCGCCGGCGTCAGCGCCATCGATATCTGCCCGGACTGCACCGCCTGCCGCCAGGATCTGTACTGGTCCCACCGGCGCGTGGGGCAGGCCCGGGGCGCCCAGGCAGCGCTGATCTGCCTGTGACAAGAGGACAACACATGAAACAACGCGTCTTGTGCGCTCTGCTGGCCCTGTGTATGCTGCTTCTGACCGGCTGCAGCGAGTGGAGCGACCCCCAGGAGGACATTTTCACCACCCTGGCAGACTATTACAACATCCAGACCGACGATCCAGAGGAGGATCCCGGGCTGGAGCAATTCGCGCTGCCCTATATCAAGGGGGAGACGGCGGATCCCATCACCTGCCCCGACGGGGCGCAGCTGACACTCAGCGCCCTGCTGTATGAGGGCCTGTTCCGCCTGGACGAGGGCTTTGAGCCCCAGCCCACCCTGGCCGAGAGCTACAGCTACGATCCCCAGCGCTGTATCTACACCATCACCCTGCGCCAGGGTGTCACCTTCAGCGACGGCAGCAGCCTGACGGCCAGGGATGTGGTGAACACCCTGCAGCGGGCCCGTTATTCGGCGCGCTACGCCGGCCGCCTGGCCGAAGTGTACAACATCTGGTACAGCGGCAGCACCGTCAGCATCGCCCTGAGCGGGGACAACGCGGGCTTTGCCGCCCGACTGGATATCCCCATCGTGAAAAGTGGCACTGAGACGGCAACATTTCCCACCGGCACCGGCCCCTATGCCTACAGCGCCGAGGGCGGCGCCCATCTGGCCGCCCGCAGCGACTGGTGGCAGGGCAAGACTCTGCCCCTGGCCCGCATCGAGCTCACTGCCTGCAAGGACAGCGACTCCGTAGCCTATGCCTTCTATGCCCGCGAGATCCAGCTGCTCAGCTGCGACCTCACCGGCACCGACACTTCCAATGTCTATGGCAGCGGCGACTATACCGACGCCGTCACCAGCATCCTCCAGTATCTCTGCATCAACACCCGCCGCGCCCCCTTCGACGACCCGGCCCTGCGCCGGGCGCTGAGTCTGGGTGTGGATCGGGCGGGCTGCGTCAGCGCCTACCTGCTGGGCCACGGCAAGGCGGCCCAGTTCCCGGTATCCCCGGCCAGCGCCCTGTATCCGGCGCAGTTGGAGCAGCCCTACTCCCCGGATGCCTACGTCCGGGCCCTGGCGGAGGCCGGACTCAGCGACGAAAACCCCCGCAGCGTTACCCTGCTGGTGAACGAGGAAAACAGCTTTAAGCTCTCCATTGCCCAAAAGCTGGCCTCCGGCCTGTCCCAGGGCGGCCTGCAGGTCACGATGGAGAGCCTGCCCTATGAGCAGTACCTTTTCGCCCTGCAGAGCGGCAGCTTCGACCTGGCCTTGTGCGAGGTGAAGCTCACCGCCGACTGGGATCTGCGCTCCCTACTGCAGAGCTACGCCACCTTGAACTATGGCGGCTGCGCCGATATGGAGCTGGATCAGCTCCTGGCGGCCTATGCGGCGGCGGAGGGCCAGGAGCAGCGGCAGGCCGCTATGGAGGCCCTGTGCGAAACGCTTTTGGAGCTGTCGCCCATGGTACCCATCTGCTTCAAGAGCACATCGGTGCTGCTGCCCGCCGGGGCGGCCCTCTCCCCCATCACGCCCACGGCCTCCGATCCCTTTTATAACCTCTCCTCCTGGCGGCTGAACATGGCCCCAGAGGGCGAATGATCTGCTTACACTTGCGAAAGAAGGCGGCACTATGAAATCGATCCGCGAGCTGGAGACGCTGCTGGCCCAACACGGGCTGCTGCGCACCCCGGCGGCGCAGCCGGTGGACATCACCGGTCTGTGCAATGATTCCCGCCGGGCCAGGCCCGGCGACCTGTTCATCTGCAAGGGCTACGGCTTCCGGGCGGAGTATCTGGAATTGGCCCGCGGCCAGGGGGCCGTCTGCGCCCTGAGCCAGGAGCCCTACCCCGATGTAGACATCCCCTGCGTCCTGGTGACGGACGTGCGCCGGGCCCAGAGCCTGGCCGGCCGCTGGTTCTATGACTTCCCCTCCGACAGCCTGACCCTGGTGGGCGTCACCGGCACCAAGGGCAAGACCAGCACCGCCTATATGCTTCAGGCCGTGCTCAGCGCCATGGCCGGCCACCCCACGGGGCTCAGCTCCTCCGCTGGTCGCTACTGCGGCGGCCCGGATATCGACACTCACCTGACCACGCCGGAATCCCTGGATCTGCAGTGGCTCTTTGCCCAGGCCCGTGACCACCGGCTGGGCTACATGACCGCCGAAGTCTCCAGCCAGGCCTACCAGGTGGAGCGTGTCTATGGCGAGCACTTCGACATCGGCGTCTTCCTGAACTTCAGCGAGGATCACATCTCCCCCAAGGAGCACGCATCCATGGAGGAGTATCTGCAGTGCAAGCTGCGTCTGCTGGAAAACAGCGACCAGGCCGTTCTGTGCCGGGAGACTGCCCAGTTCGACCGGGTATATAACACCGCCCGCCGCTGCTGCCGCCAGGTGGTGTTGGTGGGCCGGGAGCGGGATGACTGCGACCTCAGCGTCCAGGACGTGGAAAAATGCCCCCACGGCTTCGACTTCAACGTCCGGGAGGGCGAGGCCCTCTACCCCTATCACCTGTCCATGGACGGGGAGTTCAACGTGGAGAACTCCCTGGCCGCCATCGCTGTGGGCCGCCTGCTGGGCGCGGAGCACGGCCAGATGGCCGCCGCCCTGCATGATCTAATGATCCCCGGCCGCATGAACCTGTACGAGGGCGGCGGTGTCCATGTGCTGGTGGACTGTATGCACAACCGGGCCAGCTCCCAGGCCCTTCTGACTGACCTCCGCCGCGACTATCCCGACGCGGCCATCACCGTGGTCACCGGCATCGCCGGGGGCCGTTCCCCCCAGCGGATCCAGGGCATGGGCGAGATGTGCGGCAAATACGCCGACCGCATCTTCTTCACCACCGACAACCCCGACTTCGAGAAGCCCGGCGACATCGCCGCACGGCTGGCCCACGCGGCGGCCCAGGGCGGCAGCGCCCGGGTCAGCATCGAGCTGGACCGCAGCCGCGCCGTGGAGCGGGCCATTCTGGAGTCGCCGGAGGGCGGTGTCATCGTCCTGGCCGGCAAGGGCAACGATGCCATCCAGCGTATCCGGGGCAGCTATGTCCCCTATGAATCCGACCCCGTGGCCGCCCGGCGCTGCCTGGCCCTGCGGGAAAAGCGAAGCTGAAGTGTACGAATAACAAGAGGAGCTGCGGGGCAGCTCCTCTTGTTAGTGCGTTATTGTATGCTATGCCCAGTCGGCCTTGCCGATGAAAGTATCCTTGGTCAGCTGGTTGAACACAGCCGCCAGGGTCATGACCACGATGCAGACGATCTATATGGTGATGTAGCCGCTGGCGAACACGGAGAGCGCAAAGTTGCCGATGTATCCCACCAGATAGCCGACGGTGCCGATGCTGCAGGCGCAATTTTCAAGGGGCAGGCCCTCACAGGAACGAACCTCCTGCACCGTTTCGCAGACGATGAAGACGGGACAGCCCCCACCCCAGTCGATCTTATTCAGCTCCGGACGCTTTTCCGCCACGACCGCCAAATCGTCGAATTTCAGGGTCAGCATCCGTCTTTTCCAGCTCAGCATATGTTTCCCCTCCCCTGTTTTGTGGATTTATTATACGTTTTTTTGACACGTCGTATCAATAGGGCAAAAAGATTGGCAAGGAGCGCCCAGACACACCGAGATTTTTGATAAGCCAAATCAGATGCAGCACAACGCTGCATCCGATTTTGTTTCATCGTTTTTCCCCCGGGCGACACAGCAGGGCAGCCAGCAGGCCGAACACCACCGCCGCGGCAATGCCCCCTGCCGTGGCGGTGAGGCCGCCGGTCAGGGCACCCAGCAGACCCTTTTCCGCCACGGCCCTGGCCACGCCCTTGGCCAAAGAGTAGCCAAAGCCCGTCAGGGGCACCGTGGCCCCGGCGCCGCCCCAGTCCACCAGGTACTCATACACCCCTACAGCCTGCAGCAGCACGCCGGCCACCACATAGCCCGTCAGGATCCGGGCGGGGGTCAGTTGGGTGCGGTCGATGAGGATCTGGCCCACAGCGCACAGCAGACCACCGCATAGAAAAGCATTCAGATATTCCATCACAGCTCCTCCCTTCCGGTGGACAGCACCAGCGCGTGACAGATGCCGGGGATGCTCTCCCCCTGGCCGGATGAGACGGGGCTGAGCAGGGCCCCGGTGGGTGCAAACAGCAGCCGCCGCCAGAGGCCGCGGCGCAGGCCACCCAGCAGATAGCCATTGAACACCGCCGCCGAGCAGCCGCAGCCGGAGGCGCCGGCGTGCATATCCTGGCCCTGCCGGTCATAGAGCAGCAGGCCGCAGTCCGTATAGTTCTTCGTCATATCCACGCCGTCCCGACGAAACAGCTCCGTGACCAGCTCGTGGCCCAGAGCCCCCAGATCACCGGTAACGATGAGGTCATAGTCGGCGGGGCCGGTGGCCGTCTCCCGGAACAGGGCGGAGAGGGTATCATAGGCCGCCGGGGCCATGGCCGCGCCCATGTTGTTCACATCCCGGATGCCCAGATCCACGATGCGGCCACAGGTGACGTGGGTAACATAGGGCCCCGCACCCTGGTCGGAGAGGATACAGCAGCCGGCAGCAGTGGCCGTCCACTGGGCCGTGGGGCTGCGCTGATTGCCATAGGGCAGGGGCATACGGTACTGCCGCTCAGCGGTGCAGAAATGGGAGCTGGTCATGGCCGCTGCCAGGCGGGCGAAGCCCCCGTCGATGAGCAGGGCCGCCAGGGACAGGCTCTCGCCCATGGTGGAGCAGGCCCCATAGAGCCCATAGAAGGGGACGGCGAAGTCCCGCAGGCTGAAGGTACTGCCGATGCACTGGTTCAGCAAGTCGCCCGCCAGCACATAGTCCAGCTCCTCCGCCTGAAAGCCGCCCTTGTCCAGGGCCCAGCGGAGGGCCCGCTGCTGCATGGCGCTCTCCCCCTGTTCCCAGGTGGAGCGCCCGAAAAAGGGATCCGGGCACACCTCGTCAAAGCTGCTGCGCAGCGGCCCGTCCCCCTCCAGCCGCCCCACCACGCTGGCATAGGACGCCACACTGGGGCAGCTGCGCAGGATCACCGTCTGCCGTCCCAGACGCTTACCCGTCATGGGCCTCACCTCCCGTTGCTTGCTGTGGGTAGTTTGACCGGTGGTGAGGGAAAATATACATGGGACGGTGCCCGGTTTTAACTAACAGAGTCCGCGCCGGATGGCGCGGACTCTGTTAGTTCGATTACTTGTCCTTATTCCAGCTCGTCCAGTGTCAGGGAGAAGCTGGGCAGGAACTCCTCCATGAACAGCTCCAGCTCCGGGAGCTTCAGCTGCTCCATGGCCTGGCGGGTCTGCTGGGCGGCGGCACGGAACTCCGTGTTGCCGGCCTTCAGCTCCTCCAGACACTTGATGTGAGCGGAGAGCTTGTCCGCCGCCTTTACCAGCTCCTCCACCTCCGGGTCGGTGGGGCTGAGCAGCTCGGCATAGGCCGCCTGGAGCCGCTGGGGCAGCATCCCCGTCAGCTTGCGACAGGCCACGGCCTCCACCTGCTTGTAGGAGTCTCGGATGTCGGGGTTATAGTACTTGATGGGGGTGGGCAGGTCGCCGGTGAGGATCTCGCTGGCATCATGGTACAGGGCGGCGGCGGCCACGGCACCGGCATCCACATGGCCGCCAAAGTATTCGTTGCGCAGCAGGGCCAGGGCGTGGGCCAGTACCGCCGTCTGGTGGCTGTGCTCCTGAATGTTCTCGGTGTAGCTGTTGCGCATCAGGGCCCAGCGGTTGATAAAGCGCATACGGCCGATATAGGCAAAAAAGTGGTGCATCAGAGTACCTCCCCCAAAAGAATGTCACCGTCGGTGCCGGTGATGTGGACGTTTTTTACGCAGTTGTGCAGCGGCTGGCAGCTCTCCACCGCCACCTCCATATAGTTGGGCGCGTGGCCGCCATAGCGGCCATGGATCGGCTGCTCGAAGAGCACGGGATAGGTCTTCCCCACGCAGCCGGAGAGATAGTCTCGGTGGAGTCGGGCGGCCAGGGCGGCGGCCCGGGCGGCGCGCTCCTCCTTCACCGGGCCGGGCACCTGGGGCATGGTGGCCGCCTTGGTGCCGGGGCGGATGGAGTAGGGGAAGACATGGACGGCGGCAAAGCCGCAGCGCTCCAGGAAGGCCATTGTAGCGGAGAACTCCTCCTCCGTCTCCTGGGGAAAGCCACAGATCAGATCGGTGGTGATGGCCGGGCGGTCGAAGTATTGCCGCAGCAGCGCAACGGACTCCAGATAGCGGGCCGTGTCATAGCGGCGGTTCATCCGGCGCAGGGTCTCGTCGCAGCCGGACTGCAGGGACAGGTGGAAGTGGGGGCACAGGCCGGGCAGGGCCACCGCCCGGCGGCAAAAGTCCCCGGTGATGGTGCGGGGCTCCAGACTACCCATCCGCAGCCGCAGCTCCGGCGCGGCTGCGGACAGGGCCTCCAGCAGATCGATGAGGGAGCGTCCGTCGCGGAAATCCTGGCCCCAGGAGGAGATTTCAATGCCGGTGATGACCAGCTCCCGATAGCCCTCCTCCCGCAGCTGACGGGCCTGGGCCACGGCCTCCTCCAGGGGCAGGGAGCGTACCGGCCCCCGGGCGAAGGGGATGATGCAATAGCTGCAGAAGTTGACGCAGCCGTCCTCCACCTTCAGCATAGCCCGGGTACGGGCGGCTATACCCCCGGCGGGCAGCACCTCGAAGCAGCGGCGGCGCAGGGAATCGTCCACCGCCTCACGGGGCTGACGATCCGCCACGGCCTGCTCCAGCAGATCCAGAAAGGCCAGGCGGTCACCGGTGCCGCCGATGAGCTCGATGCCCAGCTGGCGGGCCTCCTCCGTGTGGGTCTGGACATAGCAGCCGCAGGCGGCCACAACGGCCTCCGGGCTGCTGCGGCGGGCCCGGCGGATCATCTGGCGGGACTTCTTGTCGCTGACAGCGGTGACCGAGCAGGTATTGATGATGTAGGCGTCGGCGCTGTCCTCGAAGTCCACCAGCTCATGACCCCGGCGGCACAGCTCCTGTTCCATGGCCTGGGTCTCGTATTGGTTTACCTTGCAGCCGAGGGTATAAATGGCAACTCGCATGGGATTCTCCTTGCACTTTATGGTTGTTTTCGGTATAATAAATAGACTGCCAAAAAGGGGCCTTGCCCTTTTGGGCAACAGCTTCGCTGTGTTTCGCGCCTCGACGGGACACCGGAGGTGTCCTGTCTCGACACTGCACTCCGCGCAAAGAGTTTTTTCGACGTTCACGCCGCCGGAAAAAACAATTGCAGTGCATTTGCAGCCTGCGGGCCGCATACTCTGCGAGGCTTTTTTGACAGTCACAATTGTGATAACTATATTATAAAACATTCCGTCGCCGGTGGCAAGGTTTTTGCAGCGGCAGCGGAGGATTTGTGAGGAATGGGATATGATTTATCTGGATCACGCCGCTACCACGCCGATCCCCCGGCCCGTGGCGGACACCATGTATCAGGTGCTGACGGAGCAGTTCGGCAACCCCTCCGCCCAGTACCCCCTGGGCCGGGAAGCGGCCCGGCTGGTGGAGGAGGGGCGGGCGCTCATCGCCGGGGCCCTGGGCTGCGGACCGGAGCGACTGCGCTTCACCTCCTGCGGCACGGAGTCGGACAACTGGGCCATCCAGGCCGCCGTCTGGCAGGGCCGCCATGTGGGAAAGCACATCATCACCACCGCCGTGGAGCACAGCGCCGTGCTGGAGCCCTGCAAGCTGCTGCAGCAGCAGGGCTATGAGGTGACGTATCTCCGCCCCGGCCGGGACGGCCAGATCACGGTGGAGCAGGTGGAGGCGGCCCTGCGGGAGGACACGGTTCTGGTGAGCATGATGCTGGTGAACAACGAGACCGGCTGCGTGTTCCCGGTGCGGGAGACGGCGGAGCTGCTGCGCCGGCGGGACAGCCGAGCCCTGCTGCACTGCGACGCGGTGCAGGGTTTTTTGAAGGTTCCCTGCGACCCGGCGCTCTGGGGCGTGGATCTGATGAGCCTCTCCGCCCACAAGCTGGGCGGCCCCAAGGGTATCGGCGCGCTGTACATCGGCCCGGCGCTGCGCAACCCCCGGCCTCTGCTGCCCGGCGGCGGCCAGGAGGGAGGCCTGCGTTCGGGCACGGAGGCCACCGCCCAGATTGCGGGCTTTGCCCGGGCGGTGCAGTTGCGGCAGGAGGGTCTGGCGGACAAGCTGGCCCACATGGCGGCCCTGAAGGAGCGCTGCCGGGAGCAGCTGCTGGCCATCCCCGGCGTGGTGCCGGTGGGGGCGGGGCAGGCGCCCCACATCCTGTCCGTGTCACTGGTAGGCTATCCCAGCGCCAACATCGTCACGGAGCTGGGGGCCCAGGGCATCTGCATCTCCGCCGGTTCCGCCTGCCACAAGGGCAAGAGCAGCCATGTGGTATCGGCCCTGGGGCTGGACAAGCGCACCGCCGCCGGGGTCATCCGCATCAGCTTCGGCCCGGAGAACACAGAGGCGGACGTGGACGCGCTGGTGCAGGCGCTGCTGACGCACAAGAACCATCGATTTCCTATGCTGTGAGGTACGCATCATGCTGAAAAGTTTACGCCGGGAGCCGGGCTTCTACCGCTATCTGTGGCGGCTGACGGGGCCCATCGCCCTGCAGAATCTCATCACCTTCTCCCTGGGCCTTATCGACACATTGATGGTCAGCTGGCTGGGTAACACCGAGATGGCCGCCGTGACCACCGCCAACGTGCCGGTGTTCCTGATGATCTCCATCGTGTTCGGCGTGCAGAGCGGCCTGGGCATTCTGGTGAGCCAGTACTGGGGCAAGAAGGACACGAAAAGCATCAGCCGCGCCATCGGCGTGGCCGCCATGCTGGGCACGGCGCTGACGCTGGTGCTGGCGGCGGTGCTGTACCTGTGGCCGGTGGAGATCATGGATCTGCTGTCCAACAAGCATGAGCTGTCGGTGCTGGGCGCGCCGTATCTGAAGCTCATCGGCATCTCCTATGTGTTCAATATGCTCTCGTCCATCTATGTCAGCGTCCAGCGCAGCGTGGAGAACGCCTCCTTCGGCATGAAGCTCTTCGGTGTGTCCACCCTGCTGAACACAGGGATGAACTACCTGCTGATCTTCGGCAAGTGCGGCTTCCCGGCCCTGGGCATTCAGGGCGCGGCCATCGCCACGCTTTTAAGCCGCGTGGCGGAGTTTCTGATCTGCCTGGTCTGCGCCCTGCGCAGCCGGCGGATGCCCATGGACTGGGGCGGCTTCTTCCGGCCCGGCTGGGAGATGCTGCGGCGCTTCGTGAAATACTCCACCCCCGTCATCCTCAACGAGACGGCCTGGGGCCTGGGCAACAGTATGCTCACGGTGGTGCTGGGCTATATGGACAACTCCGTGGAGATGCTGGCGGCCAACGCCGTTATGGGCAATCTCAACCGCCTGTTCCTGGTGCTGTGCTTTGGCCTGGGCGCGGCCACGGCGGTAATGGTCGGCAATGCCATCGGCCAGGGCCAGAGCCACCGGGAGGTCATGGCCCTGAGCCAGACGCTGCTGACCGTGACGCTGCTGGTGGGGGCGGCCCTGGCGGCCCTGTCGCTGCTGCTGGTGCCGCTGCTGTTCGTGCCGGTGGTGTTCCCCCTGTTCAAGCTCTATGGCCAGTCCGCCCTCATTGCCACGGCCCTGGCGGTGACGGCCTTTGCCGCCCTGCCCCTGCACGCCTACACCATCTCCGCCGTCACCGGCGTGCTGCGCTCCGGCGGCGACGTGGCCTGGTCCACCGCCCTGGACATCGGCCCGCAATGGCTGGTGGCCCTGCCGCTGACGGCGCTGCTGGCCCTGGTGCTGAAGTGGAACTACTGGTGGGTGGCCGCTGCCATCCAGGCGGAGTGCCTGCTGAAAACGCCCCTGTGCGCCCTGCGCATCCGCACGGGCAAGTGGATCCACGACGTGACCGTGCAGCAGGAGAATTTGTAATCCTTTACCGCACATTTGTAACCGAATTGTAACCATTTGTAGCCAAATTGTAACGACATTCTCTGTATAATCGTGTATGATAAACATATCCAATCCACAGATGTAACAACACAATTGCTCTGCTCGTTTTTTTGTAACAAGGGTGGTGGTTATATGCGTGCTTGAAGCGAGCTTATGTGAGGAATGAAGGATATTGGTCATGCTGCGGAGAAAGGATATGTTTATGTTATTGTATATCCCTTTTAACTTTTTGGAGGGGAGGAATAATCATGAACTTCCGTAACGAATTCATGCTTTCAAAGCTTATTTTATTTTTGCTAACCTTTCTGTTCTCACTATTCCTCCTGTCCGCCTGTGCTGCGTCACCGGAACCGACATCGCCGGAAATAGAAGACATTGGCACGGACATGGTCGGAAACCACTCTGTGGGAAGGGTCTCGGAAATCTATGCCGGCGAACGTGCAGAGATGTTTTATGAGGAACTGCGTGTGTGCGACGACCGGGTATGGAACGGTGTTGCGTGGGTGGAACCGACAGACCCGGATGTGACTCAGCGGCAAAGCGTGGAGCCAAACATCAGCTGTGACGTACAGTGGGAAAGCGGCGTATCGGGCGATGACGGTATTCTGGAGGCCATCCGCAATTATTTCAGCCTGCTTCTGACACTGCAATGCGCACCAGATGCAGCGGTGGAGGCAACCTGCTGCACGGAATCCCTGCGGGAGGAGGCAACGTTCAGAGCCTATATGTATTCCGCTGTGCTGTATCATCGCATAGAGGAAAAGGTGCTGCTGGGCCAGCCTCACTATTCCGCACCGGACACGGCGGAGGTTTCCGTTACAACGGATGGAACGCAGTACACCAGTCAAATCACGGAGTGCAGCGCCACAAATCAGGAAAATTACTGCGGAGTGATGCATCTGACGCTGAAAAAGACGGGAGAGCGCTGGATGGTCACGGAAAACGGCACCGGGTCAGATAATTATTTCTGGAACGGCGTTGCTGCTCCTGTCCAGCCGGAGAAGGAGATCCGCCAGGCAGTGGAATCTTATTTCCGGATGCGTGCCGATGAAATGGCCGGGCAGCTGGGTGACACCGGCTACACCACCAGCGCCCTACTGGCCGAAGCCACAGATTTTGCCGCTGCATTGAATATCTTCCGGATTTATGAAACACAAACCATGGCCTGCAAATATGGTTCACCACAGTATAGCAATTGGGGAGTGCGCGTACCGGTAACAGAGGTCATGCGCGTGTCTCACTTGTATTATTACCAGCAAAAGCCCGTGGTGGGCACCCGCTTTATCACCGTGGATCACGTCCTGACACTGCAAAGCTTCGATGAACGGTATCTTGTTGTCGGTGATTTGTATCGCTATGGAGACCATGTGTGCAGCATCGTGGATTATCTGAACTGAGAGGAGACCCTTCATGAGCTTATTCCGCTGTCCCAACTGCGGCGGCCCCCTGCAAAGGGGGCCCTCCGCCTATACCTGCCCGGCGGGGCACAGCTTCGACCTGGCCCGGGAGGGCTATGTCCACCTGCTGCCCGCCAACCGGATGCACTCCAAAATGCCCGGGGACGACAAGGGCATGGCCGCCGCCCGGGCGGCCTTCCTGAGCCGGGACTACTATGCGCCCCTGCGGCAGGCCCTGTGTGAGCTGGCCCTGGCGTATACCGGCCCGGCGGCGGCGGTGCTGGACTGCGGCTGCGGCGAGGGCTACTATACAAGCGCCGTGTTCCGGGCCCTGCGGCAGGACGGAAGGGATGTGCACATGGCCGGAACGGATATCTCCAAAGCTATTTTGCGCCGGGCAGCCAAGCGGGAAAAGGACATGGAGTTCGCCGTGGCCTCCTCCTATCATCTGCCCCTGGCGGACGGGTGTCTGGATCTGCTGCTGGATTGCTTCTCCCCGCTGGCCATTGAGGAGTTCCACCGGCTGCTGCAGCCCGGCGGCGTGTTCGTGTATGTGGTGCCCTCGGAAAAGCACCTGTGGGAGCTCAAGCAGGTGCTCTATGACCGCCCCTATCCCAACGAGGTGAAGCAGACCCCCTACCCCGGGTTTTCGTATCTGGAGATCCGCCATGTGGAGGACGTGATCCACCTGCCCTGCCCGGAGGACATCCAGGCCCTGTTCCAGATGACCCCCTACTACTGGAAAACGCCCCGGGCCGGGGCGGAGCGCCTGGCCCGGCTGCAGGAGCTGGACGTGCGCATCAGCTTTGATATCCATGTGTTTCGCCGGGACGATACTTAAACGAACAAAAAACATCCCAGCGCAATGTGCGCCGGGATGTTTTTCAGTTCAAAACCGGAACATTTCAGTTACCGTGGCCATTGAGCTTGCCCAGGTAGCGATAGATACTGGCCTCGGAGCTGCGGAGCTCGCGGGCCACATAGCTGACGGAACCCTTGAGCAGGAACACGCCCTTGCGGTTCAGGGCGGCCATGATCTCCATCTTCTCGTCCTGGGTCAGGCGCTCCACGGGCACCGGATAGGCCGCCACCACCTCGGAGACGATGCTGGCCGTGGCGCCGGCGATGGAGGTGGGATAGGTCTTCTTGGCGGGGGTCTCCGCGCCGGGATCCGTGTCGTCCTCCACGATGAGGCGGGTGCCGCTCTTGGTGCCGGGGGTCAGCATATTGCCGCACAGATCCATGACCCGGGCGGACAGCTCCCGATAGCGGCTGCTGTCGAAGTTGATGCACAGCAGGCCCTCCAGCTCGTTGTGGGGTCCCTTGATGAACAGGGAGTTGGAGCACATCGTCTTGCCGGTGATAGCGGTGGACTCAAAGCGCAGCACATAGTCCTGGGTCTCGTAGAGATGGCCGGCGAGATACTCCAGCATCTTGTTGCTCAGGGGTGAGCCCAGGTGCCGGCCGGTGAGCTCCCCATTGGCGATGGCGATGATCTCATTGGAATCGTCTTTCAGCTCGTGCAGGGCAACCTCGTAATCCGGGCCCAGGATATGGCCCAGAAACTCCACCAGCACGGTATACTGCCGTTTCATTTCCTTGTTCATGGACAAGTCTCCTCCCTGTTTACTGCTCGATCTTCTTTTCCCGGGCCTGTTTCTCCAGGCTCAGGCGCTCCTCCTCCAACTGCTGGCGCTGGGCCTCCTCCCGGGCGGCGGCATCCAGCTTGGCATTCTCTTCCTCTTCCAGCACGCGGTAGGCCACCTTGCCCACCAGGGTCTTGGGCAGCTCCTCCCGGAACTCGATGTCGGAGGGCATGGCGTACTTGGCGATGTGCTTGCGGCAGTAGTCCATCAGCTCACTCTTGCAGCTCTCGGTGGGGACATAGCCGGGCTTGAGCACCACGAAGGCCTTGACCCGCTGGATCTTGATGGGATCCTTCACGCCGATAACGCAGCTGAGGTGGACATACTCATGACCCTCTAGGATATTCTCCAGCTGGGAGGGATAGACATTGTAGCCATTGGTGACGATCATGCGCTTGATGCGCTGGCGGAAGTAGATGAAGCCCTCCTCGTCCATCATACCCAGGTCGCCGGTATGCACCCAGGTCATGCCGTCGGCGTGGGTTTGGAGGGTCTGGGCGGTTTCCTCGGGGTGGTTGACGTACTCCAGCATCACCGTGGGGCCTGCCAGGCAGATCTCGCCCTCCTCGCCATAGGGCAGCTCCTCCTGGGTGCCGGGCTTGACGATTTTATAGAAGGTGTCCGGGAAGGGGATACCGATGGAGCCCTCCTTCTGCTTGCAGATGGGGGTCAGGCAGCTGGCGGTGACGCACTCGGTGGTACCGTAGCCCTCGCGGATGGTGACGGAGGCACCGTGCTCCTTCAGGAAGGCGTCGAAGCGTTTCTTCAGCTCGGTGGACAGGCTGTCGCCGCCGGAGAACACGCCCTTCAGGCAGCTGAGATCCACGCCCTCGATCTCCTTGACCCGCAGCAGGGCCTCGAACAGGGAGGGCACACCGGCGATGAGGTTGGGTTGGTGCTTCTTGATGAGCTCAGCATAGCTCTGGGCGGTGAAGCGGGGGATCAGGATGCAGTGGCCGCCGTTGGCTACCATGGAGTGGATGGACACGCCCAGTCCGAAGCCGTGGAACATGGGCATGATGGCCAGCATCTTCTGGCCCGGCCGGAAGAAGGGGTTGGTAGCCACGATCTGGGCGGCCAGGGCGTTGAAGTTGCGATTGGACAGCAGGATGCCCTTGGTGACGCCGGTGGTGCCGCCGGAATAGAGAATGGCGGCGGGGTCGGTGTCCTTGCGGCGGACGCGGTAGATCTCGATGTGCTCGCCCCGGTGCAGGAACTCCTTCCAGGACAGAACGCCGGCCCGGCCGGAGGGCACCTTGGGGTTCTTGCGGCCCTCGGTGAGCTTGTAGCCCACCTTCATCAGGGGCTTGAGCTCGTCGGCCACGGAGGTGATGATGAGGCAGGGCAGATCCACGGCCTTGCGGACGTTTTCAAACTTGGGGTAGAACTGATCCAGGGTGATGGCGGCCACGGAGCCGGAATCCCGGAGATAGAAGGCAATCTCGCTCTCGGCGGACAGGGGGTGCACCATGTTGGCGATGGCGCCCACCATGTTCACGGCGTAGAACATACACAGGGTCTGGGGTGCGTTGGGCATACAGATGGTGACCTTGTCCCCCTCCCGGATGCCGATGGCCTTCAAACTCTTGGCGCAGGCGTTGATCTTCTCCCACATCTCGGCGTAGGTGGTGCTTTTGCCCATGAACTCATAGGCGGTGTAGCCGGGGTATTTGCGCACCATCTCCTCCACCCGGCCACACATGGACAGGGTGGAATAGGTCAGCGTGGCGGGCACCTTGGGATCGAGGCTGCTGAGCCAGGGGGCCTTTACCTGTACGTTTTCACTCATACTTTACTTCCTCCTTCAGGGGTTTTTCCAGCTCCTCCGGGTGCTCCAGCAGATACTTCAGCAGCCGGACGGACTTGGAGTAATAGTAGCCGTCGGCCAGGCGCTCGTCAATGGTGAGGCCCAGATCCAGGGTCTCGCGCATGGTGACGCTGCCGTCGGCATCATAAAACGGAGTCAGCTTCTTTTCACCGATGATGCAGAACAGGGAGCAGGTGCCCCAGTTGGTCAGGTGGTGGTAGCCGCACTTGAGCTTGATGGAGCCCAGGTTGGACAGCACCACGGAGCTGTAGTAGGGGTCGGTGGCGGTCATGGCTCTGGGCACCCAGCCGTGCTTGTCCAGCCACATGATGAAGTGGACAGCGGTCTTGGCTACCCAGCGGGGCAGGCGGGTGATGATGTCCATCTGCTCGGTGGAGCTGTCGGTCTTGTCGGAGCGGCACTCCTGCACCTGGCTGCGGATGTACTCGTGGATGTCGGCCAGGGTGTCTGTCTCCTTGGTGTGGAGCAGGGCCAGGGCCTCGGCCCCCCGGTCGGAGAACTGCTTTTTCACCACGAAGGAGGCGGTGATCTCATTGCGCTGATAGAAGTTGCCGTTGACAATGAAGCGGTTCAGCTTGGGGCGCAGGGTGATGGTCTTGACCAGGGCAGCCAACACCAAGTGGAAATAGGTGTAAGGAAAGTCCGTCTCCGTCTCGTTCTTTTGGGCGATGTAGGCCTTGATGTGGGTCAGGTCGATGCGCTGCGAGATATAGGCCTCGTTATCGCAGCGGTTGGGGTAGAGGATGCCGGTGATGAAGTGCAGAGAGTCCAGCTCCCGCAGCAGGCGTCCGTCCCGGCGGTCCCCCCGCCGTCTCTTGGGTGTGTCCATAGGTTTCTCCTGTTATTTTGATAGCCCTTTTACAAGGAAGGTTAATACGCCGTATTATCTGGCAATTGTATTATACCAGATTCTTTTTTACATTTCCACCCTTTTTTGCCAATTTTATGCCTTTACGACAGCAAAAATTCCTCTTTGCCGCCAAACGTCAAAAGGTGTTGCACATTCCGGAGGGAACGTGCTATAATACAGGTATGAAATTGCTGCTTGAATTGGCCGGTGTGCCGGTGGAGCTGGACTGTCTCCACGATGTTTGTTACCATACATTTAAGCCCTATGAGCGCGCCCCCCTGGCGGAGGACGCGCCGCTTTCCTGCGCCCGAGTCAGTGTAAGTCCCCAGCGCTGCGCCGCAGCGGCGGCGATCTATCCGCCGGAGTCGTCGGCGGCCTATGTGGAGTATATGGAGCTGTGCCCGGCGCTATCCTCGGCGCTGCTGCCCTTCGGGCGGGTGATCTTCCATGCGGTGGCTTTCCTTTGGCGGGGCCGCGCCTGGCTGCTGACGGCCCCCAGCGGCACCGGCAAGTCCACCCATTACTGCCAGTGGAAGCTGCTCTATGGCGACCGGCTGCAGATCATCAACGGGGACAAGCCCATCCTGTATACCCGGGAGGACGAGGTCTATGTGACCTCCTCCCCCTGGACGGGGAAGGAGATGATGTCCCAGCAGCTGACAGCCCCACTGGGCGGCATCATCTGCCTGGAGCAGGCGGAGGAGAACCGGATCCAGCGGCTGAGCACGCGGGAGGCCGTGGGCCCGCTGTATGCGCAGTTTTTGTTCGACTGCGCCGGGCCGGAAGAGGTACACGCCGTGTGCCGCCTGGAGGAGGCCATGCTGCGCCGGCCGGTGTGGCTGCTGGAGAACCGGGGCGACGCGGACTCCGCGCGGCTGTGCCACCAGACCCTGGAGGACTGGCTGGCCGGGGAACACACAGAAAGGACAGGTGAGCGCCTGTGAACTATACCATCACGCCCGGTCTGCTGCTGGAGGAGATCTGCGGCGAGACCTATCTCATTGCCGCCGGCGCCGCCCGGCAGAAGCTGTCCCCCATCCGGGGGCTCAACGACAGCGCGGCCTTCTTTTTCCGTCTGCTGGAACAGGGGCTGGACGAGGAGGAGTTGCTGCACCGGGCCATCAGCCACTACGGTGCACCGGAGGATGTCATCCGCCCGGCCTTGCGGCAGTTTATCGACAGCCTGTGCCGGGATGGCTATCTGGAGGAAGCGCCATGCCACTGAGCCGCGTGCAAAGCTGCTTTCTGCAGGCCCTGGGCACCGTGGCCCGAGGCGAGGAGCTGCACCTGTCCCTGTCCCGGGGGGAGTGGCAGACGCTGTTTCAGCTGGCCGCGCAGCAGCACGTCCTGGCCCTGCTGTATGAGCCGGCTTACCAGACGGAGGCCGCCCAACAGTATCCCGAGCTGTTTGCCGCATATCGCCAGGCGGTGGTGACCCAGGTGGGCCATCAGCTGGCCCGGGCGGCGGACTTTCGGGCGCTCTATGGCCGCCTGCGCCAGCGGGGACTGCACCCCCTGGTGGTAAAGGGTCAGCTCTGCGACCGGCTGTATCCCAGCCGCTGCCGCCGCAAGGCGGTGGACGATGATCTGCTGATCCCCTCTGATGAGCTGGCAGCCTGTCACCAGGCGCTGCTGGAGCTAGGTCTGCGCACCGACACGCCGCCGGAGCAACTGGCTGCGGCGGACGAGATCAGCTATTTTGGCGACCACCTGTACATCGAGCTGCACCAGCGGCTCTTCAGCTCCGCCCCCGACGCGCCGGACGATATGAACGTCTTCTTCCGCCAAGTGCACCGCGCGCCGGTGGAGCTGGACGGCTACCTCTCCATGCCGCCCCAGGAGCACCTGCTGCTGTTGCTGCTGCACGCCTATAAGCACTTTATCTACAGCGGCGTGGGCCTGCGCCAGGTGGTGGATGTGGGCCTGTGGGCCCGGGCGTACAATGACCAGCTGGACTGGGAGCTGCTGCGTCAGCAGTGCCGCCAGGTGCACGCCGAGGTCTTTGCGGCGGCGCTGTTCCGGATCCTCCGGGAGCGGCTGAATCTGCCCGTACCCGGAGCCTGGGAGGCGGAGGAGGACGTGGAGCCGCTGCTGCTGGATATGCTGGACGGCGGTGCCTTCGGCGCGGAGAGCCTGAGCCGCCTCCACACCTCCACCATGACCCTGAACGCCATCCGTGCCAGCCGCACGGGGCAGCGCAGCGGCCTGCTGCCCAGCGTGTTCCCGCCCCGGACGTATCTGCAGGGGCGCTACCCCTGGCTGAAGCGGCGGCCCTGGCTGCTGCCCGCGGCCTGGCTTGCGCGGCTCCTGCACTATCTGGTGGAGATCCTCCGCCATCCCCACAACCGCCCCGACGAGAGCGTGAAGCTGGCCCGGAAGCGCATCGAGCTGCTGCGCTACTATCAGGTTATGGAATAACGGCTTTTTTGACGCTGTAAAAACGAACACCTCCCACATGGGAGGTGTTCGTTTTGGTTTTGGGTTCAGCCGATGATGTTGCCGTTTTCGTCCACTAAGATCTCCCGGCCATCGGGCAGGGTGAACTTATAGAGGCCGGGGGCCACAGACTGCAAGCCATACTCGTTGGAGTTGGGCATGATGATGCTGTTGGGATTCAGAACATCCCGGAATTCGGGGGGGATGAAATTCGTGCTCATTCTGTTTTCTCCTTTCATCTGCCCCATCAGCCCCGGATGGTGCGGCTGGTATAGGTGAGGGTACGGGTCGCACCGGTGACGGTGGTGCCGTCCAGGGTGACCCAGTAGGGGATGACCTCCAGGGTGCCGGAGCCGCTGAGAGCATAGTCCAGCGTCATGAGAGGCGCTCTGCGGGCCACATCGCCGCCAAAGAGGGAACCGGCGGTATAGAGCAGGCGATAGCGGGTGGCGTAGCTGTCCACAACATAGGTCTCGCCGTTGATGATGAAGCCGGTCTCGGCGTAGCTGTCGCTGTCGATGGCAGAGACCAGGGATACGCCGGTAACGCGGAAGATGCCGTTGCGGTTATACTTCAGGGTCAGGTAATCGTCGCTGACGTACTTGGCATAGACCGTGATATCCTCCTGGACGTCGGTGAGCTGGGCAGCGGTGGTGCAGGCCTCGTCGCTGTACCAGCCGGCGAACAGCTTGCCAGCGGGGGCGGTGTAGCTGAGCTGGCCGCGGACATCGCCGGGCAGGGTCTCCAGCTGGGACAGGGTGCCGTTATCGCTGATGGTGATGGTGACGCTGTCGGGGGTGCTGTCATCCAACAGGTACTCGGGCACATAACGCAGGGACATGAGGGCGGTCTCCTCCGGCGCGACATTCTTCACAAAGGTGCAGGTGCTGCCGGTCGATTCGTCCTCTGCCTTGGGCACGCTGGGATTGACCTCGTCGAAGCTGCCGGTGCGTGTCGTCATACCGGTGACCTTGACACCATCCAGGGTGACCCAATAGGGGGTGAAGGTGGTGCCATCCTCCTTGAAGCTCTCAAACTGAGTCTGATCCAGACGGTAAGCGCCCATATAGCCGTAGTCGGTGTTGGGCTCATAGTCCTCCGCCACCTTGCTCAATTTGATGGCGCCGGTACTGTCGAGGTAGAGGGTATCTTCATAATTGCCGCCCTTGATAACCTTCACCTTGCCATACACGGGGGTATTACCCGTGAGGGCTGCTTCCACATCCTGGAACTCACTATGGCCATTATCACCGGAGGAGTAATCGTCGTCACCATCGATGGTGAAGCCGACATCCTGATAGAGCAGGCGATCCACATTGGTGAGCAAATAGTAGCGACACACGGTGAGAACACCGGTGCCCTCCACGTGGTGGGACACATAGAAGTTCCTGGCGCTGAGGTAGGTGTCAGCGACCTCCCAGATATAGAAGTGGTCGCCGGCCTGGGGCTGGGTCTGCTTGGGATTGCCGTCCGTGTTGTTGAACAGCTCTTTGTAATCGATGTTCGTATTGGTGCAGGCTGCCGCGTCGAAGGTGCCGCCATAGAGGAAGCCGTCCGCGACCTTATTGGTCAGGTCAACGCCGCTCTGGGGCACCTTGAGCACCTCCAGCTTTTCATTCAGGCTCTCATTCAGCGTGCCGCTCTGGACATGGTGGACATAGTAAACAGGACGATAGTAGAAGGTGATGATATTGAGCTGCGCGGTCTCGCTCTCCTCGATCCTGATGTTGAGGGTCTGAGAGGTGGGATCCAGCTTATCATATGCGTCGGTCTTCCCGTTCACGGTGATGTCAATGGCGGACTCGGAGATGACTTGGCCATACTTGCCGGTGCCGTCCTTGGGAGCGGCCAGCTGCTTGCCGGTGGTCTCCTCCAGATAGCGCACCTGATAGGGATATTCGTTGCGGACGTAGTAGAGATTGATCTCCAGGCCTTCGGCGGTCAGCGCAGCGCCCTGGGCGGTGACATCCGTAACCTTGGTGCCGTTCACCACATACTCCATATGGTCATAGGTGAAGCCAGAGATTGTCATGGGGCTGGCGGTATAGCGGGTGCCGATATCGCCGGTGGCGGTGGAGGAGGCGTACTCCGTCCAGGTCGTACCGTCCAGATTCTGGGTAAAGTGGGTGATCTTATACAGGGCGTGCTCAGTGTCCTTGGTATAGTAGAAGTAGAGAACATTCTCGCCCTCAGGAGTGACCACCAGACGCTTCTGATAGGCATCGGGCATATAGCCGGAGATGGCCACAAAGGTCTCGGTGACCACAGCCTTGCGGTTGTCGCTGACCACCTTATCCGGAGCCAGAGAGTTGCCGGTGTCCTTCTCCACATACTTCACCGTGTAGGGCACGGCCTCCACAGGCACATACTCGAAGGTGATGACCAGGCTGTTGCTATCGATATCCAGCAGCAGGGACTGGCTCTGCACGGTGGGGAAGTAGCCCTCCTGATAGGCCGCATAGAGCTCGGTGCCGCCCTTGGCATCGAAGGTCTTGGTGGTGCCGGCCAGGCCGGAACCAGTGATGTCATCGGCCACCTTGACGCTGTGGTTATCCTTCAGGACAAACTGCACGGTGTACTCCTTGAGGGTGTTGGAGCTCCACTCGCCGTACAGGGTCAGATCCTTGCGGATCTGGGTGGTGGGATCGAAGGGGTGCTTGGCGCCGTTGTCATCGTAGTAGTACCACATGACGAAGGTATAGTCGCCATTGGGCTTGGCCTCGTTCATGGCCTGGCGGGTCAGGTGGTGCTCCACATACTCCTTGGCGATGTTGTCGCCGTGGGGCACGGTGAACTCGGCTTTCGCGAAATCAATATCCACAGGCGCATACACTTCGGTGCTGCTCTCCGTCAGATAGAACTTGACGGTGCGGGTCACGGGAACCCACTTGGCATAGAGCACCAGGGCCACCTCGCCGTCCTTGTTGGTGGGGCCGGCGGGCATGGTCTTGTCGGTGAAGTCGTAAGCCTCGCCGGAGCACTGGGGGTTGAGGTACCAGCCGCCGAAGGTGACGGAGCCGGGCTCGTAAATGTCGGGGGCCTGAGCGTCCGTGGGCTTCCAGTTGAAGGTGTCGGTGTTCAGAGAAGCGCCGTACTTGGCAGCCTCGGTTTTCGGAGCGCCTACATAGTTGTTGTACTCCACCTTGAAGGTGTTGCGGGAGTAGTAGAACTTGGCGTTGTTGAAGTCAGCCTCGTTTGCGGTACTGTTATAAGTTGTGTTGTTAAACTTCCAGGAGTCGTGATATGTGAAGCCTTCGATCTCAACCTTATCTTCCTTGGTAACTTTCAGTGTACCGCTGAAAACAATTTTGCTGGTATATAGCGTGTCCAGAGAGGTACCGCTGAGCGGCTCACCATAATACACGGCGGTGTGCGTGGATCCGGAGCTGGAGTTAGCGTAGTAGGTGCGATTCTCCTGGGGCATCTTATCCAGGAAGCCCGTCCAGGGACCGCTGCCATTGCTGGAGGTGCTCCACAGAGCCGTACCAGCCTGGGTATTCTTGGCCTCAAACTTGCTGCGGATATTGGAACCCCACTTCTCGGTGATGGTTCCGTAGTCATCGGAGCTGGAACCAGCCTCGCGGAAGTGCAGGGTGAAGGTGGTACGGTCATAGTACACGTTCACCACGGTGGAGCCGTCAGCTGCCACGGTGACGGTGTCGGACTTGACGAACGTCCAGAGGGTGCTACCGGGCAGGTTCTTGTTTGCATAACAGGCATCGGTGTGGGTATGCTCGGCCTTACCGCAGGTGTAGCAGACATCCGTGTGGGTGTGCTCCGGGGTGGTGCAGCTAAAGTTATAGCAGTCAGCGTTATGGGTGTGGTTGATCTCGGTCTTGCCGCAGGTGGTGGGGGCGATGGAACCGCTGGCGGTGGAACCGGAATATCTATACCAAGAGCCCTTGATATAAATCAGATTACCATATATCCAGTGGTCATAAACCTGACCCTCCTGAGGATTATCGGGAAGACCAGTGTACACGTTCTGCTGGCTCCCCACGCCGGCATAGCAGCCGGTGCCATGAGTATGGCCCTCGACGGTGCAGGTCAGGGTGTAGCAGCTGCCGCCCAGGGCGGAGTGGGTGTGGGCGGTCTTGCCGCAGCCGATGCAGCCATCCCCGTGGGTGTGATCGGCGGTGCAGATCACGTCGTCCTCCTCAGGATTGAAGGTGAATTCCGTCTCCGGTTCCCTATAGATTTCCCGGGTAAAGTCGGACAGGTAGCTGTAGCCCTCGTCGTTGGGGTTCTCGCCCCAGAAGACCACAGTGACCTTGGCGGCATCCACGGGCGTCCAGATGGCGTAATAGGTCTTGTCCGCGGCGGGCATGGTGGTGGGCAGGGTGGCAGGGGTGGTACCGTCCACGGTCTCAGACCAGCCGCCGAAGGTATAACCGGCCTTGGTGGGGTTCGGTACATCGCCGATGGACGTTCCGTAGCGGGCGAAGATGGGATCGGTGCCGTAGCCGCCGTCCAGCTCGAAGTTCAGGAGGCGGTAATAGCGATCATAGTAGATCTCGATGACGGTGGAGCCATCGGCGGCGATGTTGGGACGCTCATACACGAGACTGTAGAAGCCCGCATCGTAGTTGGAGTTGCCCTCACTGAAGGCCACCTCGGGCACCTGGCTGCCGGTGAGGCCCGTCTTGGACTCGGTCAGCAGCAGCTCGTAATTGTCATTATCCAGATTCTGGCGATAGTGGATGACGGTGTAGTTCACGTTGGTGGGCTTGTAGACCACGTTGATGGTCACGTCTTCGTTCATCGACTCGTAGTTCAGGGCGATGGAGTCCTGCTGTTCCTCACCCACATAGGGCAGGTAGCCCTGCACCGTGGGGAAGGTGACAGTGGTGCTGAAGGACGTGCCCGCCGCCAGCTCGGCGGTGTAGGGTTCAGACACGATGTTACCGTCTTCGAACGTGTAGTTGATGACGATATCATACGTAGACTTGTCCTCTGCGAACGTGGGCATGGACGTCAGAGACAGCGCCATGACCATTGCAAGCACGAAGGCAAGCACACGTTTCCATGTTCTCATGTTTCTCATTCCTCCCAATAATCAGATTTTGCTGGGGGCAGTTATAGATGCTATATATTTTACATCATCTGCCCCGTCTTTGCAAGGGGTAATGACGATTTTTTAAAGTTTTTTTATGTCAACTTTACAATCTATCAGATATGGCAATCCGCAGACTTGGCAGCGGCGGGTTTTTATGGTATTATGTACACAAGACAAACGAGGAGGTATTCGGCATGGACGAAACGAGAAAGCCCTACCCCGACGGGCTGAGGGAGGACGAGGAATACGGCATCCAGCTGCTCTATGCGCCGCCGGAATTTTGGGAGGAGGAACGGAAGAAGCAGCCGCAGCAGAAAAAGCGCCGGCTGCCCACGGACGAGCCCCCCATCCATGCGGTATACGCCGCGCCGGACTTTTTCAAGAAACGATGAGCGGCGCTTGGCGGCTGAGAAGCTGCGTGTGGGAGATCACGCTGGCCTGCTGCTTCCGCTGCCGCTATTGCGGGAGCCGGGGCGGCCGGGCCCGGGGGGATGAGCTGAGCACGGCGGAGTGCCTGGACGTGGCAGAGCAGCTGGCGGAGCTGGGCTGCCGGCGGGTGAGCCTCATCGGCGGCGAGGTGTTCCTGCGGCCGGACTGGGCGCAGATCGCCGGGCGGCTGACGGCGCTGGGCGTGCGCGTGGCGCTGATCAGCAACGGGTATCTGTTCACCCCGGCGCTGCTGGAGCAGCTAAAGGACGTGGGCGCAGAGTCGGCGGCCATCTCCCTGGACGGGCCGGAGGACATCCACGACGCGGCCCGTCAGCCGGGGAGCTGGCGGCGGTGCATGGAGGCCATCCGGGCGCTGGTGACGGCGGGGATCCCCTGCTCGGTCATCAGCACCCTGCGGCAAGACAGCGTGCCCCGGCTGGAGGAGCTGTATGCCCAGCTGGAGGGCAGCGGCATCGGCGCGTGGCAGCTGCAGGCCTGCTCCCCCATGGGTAACGCCGCGGCGGGTGTGGACTGGCGGGTGGACGGCGGAGCCGTCATCGACTTTGTGCAGCGGCATCTGGACAAGGCACCGTTCATGCTGGGCATTGCGGACAACCTGGGCTATTTCACCCCCGGTGAGGGGCGGCTGCGGGGCCGGGACGGGGCCGTGTTCGGCGGGTGTCGGGCGGGGCTGAGTGCCATCGGCATCGACAGTGCGGGCAACGTGCGGGGCTGCGAGGCGCTGTACGATGCGCGCTTCAACGAGGGGAATCTGCGACAGCGGCGGCTGCGGGAGATTTGGGAGGACGAGAGTGCCTTTGCCTATAACCGGCGCTTTGACGCCTCCCTGCTGACCGGGCGCTGCGCCCAATGCGACCAGGGGCCCTACTGCGCCGGGGGGTGCCGCTCGTATAACCACTTTGTGCACGGCAAGCTCTATGAGGCGCCGTTCTGCGCGCGGGAGGCGGAGAAATGAAGATCGGAGACAAGGAGATCACGTCGCGGCTGGTGCTGGCCCCCATGGCGGGGGTGACGGATCTGGCCTTCCGGCAGGTGTGCCGGGAGCTGGGTGCGGGCATGACCGTGACGGAGATGGTCAGCGCCAAGGCGCTGTGCTATCAGGATAAAAAGAGCCGGGGGCTGCTGAAGCTGGGGCCGGGTGAACACCCGGTCAGCGCGCAGATCTTCGGCAGCGACCCCGTGTGCATGGCGGAGGCCGCCTGCATCGCCGCGGAGCTGTCCGGAGCGGACTTCATCGACATCAACATGGGCTGTCCGGTGGGGAAGGTCGTCTCCAACGGCGACGGCAGCGCCCTGATGCGGGATCCGGAGAAGGCCGCCCGGGTGGCCGAGGCGGTGGTGAAAGCCTCCCCGGTGCCGGTAACGGTGAAGATGCGCCGGGGCTGGGACAAGGGCAGCATCAACGCCGTGGAGCTGGCGCAGCTGCTGGAGCAGGTGGGCGTGGCGGCGGTGGCTATCCATGGCCGCACCAGGGCCCAGCTATACGCCGGGCAGGCGGACTGGGTCACCATCCGGCAGGTGAAGGCGGCGGTGCACATCCCCGTCATCGCCAATGGCGATGTATTTGCGGCGGAGGACGCTGTGCGGATTCTGCACTTCACCGGGGCCGACGCGGCCATGATCGGCCGGGGCTGCCTGGGCAACCCCTGGCTGTTTCAGCAGGCACAGGCGGCGCTGGAGGGGCGCGACATCCCTCCCCTGCCCCCGCTGGCAGAACGCTGCCAGACGGCCCTGCGCCAAATCCGCCTGGCGGCGGAGGACAAGGGCGAGCACATCGCCCTGCTGGAGGCCCGCAAGCACTACGCCTGGTACCTCAAGGGCGTGCCGCACTCTAATTATTATAAGGAGCAGATCGTGCGCATGAACACCCTGGAAGACGCGGAGCGGGTCACGGAGGGCATCCTGCGGGATCTGTGCTGAGCACTCCCCTGCCCCGCGCAGGGTAAACGAAAAAGGCCACAGGTGGGCATTTGCCCGGCCTGTGGCCTTTTCATTATGTATACAGCAGAATGCAATTATTCCTCGCCGAACCAGCAGCGCACATAGGCGGCCAGGCCCGGGATCAGCTCCTTGATCTCCCGGCCGCTGGTGTTGATGCACAGGTCGTAGGTCTCCTTGGCGCCCCACCTGCTGTCGGCAAACATCTGGCGGTACTGGGCGCGGTTCTTGTCGATCTGCTTCATGCGGCGGATCAGGTCGCTGCGGGACAGCTGCTCGCCCTGGGGAGCGCGCTCGATGCAGCGCTGGAGCTTGGACTCCTGATCGGCATAGACAAAGAGGTTCAGGGGGTGATAGTCCCGCAGGATCACGTCGGCGCAGCGGCCCACGATGACGCAGTCGCCCTGCCGGGCGAAGTTCTCAATGATCTGCTGCTGGGCGGCCGCCACCTGGAAGCCCTGATCCATGATCTGCACCGGGGGCATGGTGAAACGATGGCCGATGGTCATGGGATAGGCGGCCTCGATGCACTTTTCGGAGATGTTGGCCACATAGCGCTCGTCGAAGCCGTGCTCCTTGGCGATGAGCTCGATGATCTCCTGATCGTAGCAGTGGATGCCCAGCTCGTCGGCCAGGCGCTTGCCCAGTTCACGGCCTCCGGAGCCAAATTCACGGCTGATCGCAATGATTTTCATATCCTTGCCCTCCTTTTAGTATTCGTAGCAGCTTCCGCCCACGAACTCGCGGACGATGGAATTGCGGGGCACATAGGGGGTGTGCAGCGGGGGCACACCGTTCACCACCTTCATCAGGTCGGTGAGGCCGTGCTGCTCCAGAAAGTCCGGGGTCAGCTCCTGGCGGAACTGGGGGATCTCGCCCAAGTACTTGGCCAGGATGCAGGGCTCATAGTCGTGGAAGGTGTCGATATGGATGGATGCGTTGCCCTTGAAGGGCATGATATAGTTCACCTCGCCCCGATCCACGCTCTGGGCCCGCTCCACCGTCTCCCGCAGGGCGTGGCCACGGGTGTTATAGTCGCGGATCAGGCGGCGGGCAACCCGCAGCTGTTCCGGGCGGACAATCTTGTCGTCGTTGGTGATGATGCGGGTGCGGGGGGCCACATACACGCCGTTGGCAATGCCGCGGATCTTGTCGAAGATCAGGGGGTTGAGCATATGGATGCCCTCCGCGATGATGATGGCGTCGCGGTCGCCCTGCATCTTCCGATAGCCGCCGGTGCAGCCGCTCTTAAAATCGTACCAGGGAACGTCGGTCTCCTTGCCGTCCATCAGCTGGGAGATGACGCTGATGAGCTGCTCCACGTTGACGCAGTAGGGCGACTCCCAGTCCGTGGCCTCCGGCGGCCGCTTGTCCAGGGGCAGGAAGAAGTTATCCATGCTCAGCAAACAGACTTTCACACCCAGGTTTTGCAGATACTCCTGCAGGCGCATGGCTGTGGTGGTCTTGCCAGAGCCGGAGGGCCCCGTCAGCGCCACAACGGGCTTGTTCTGCCGATCGGCCAGAATGGTGCCGGCGGCGGCGCTGATCTTGTCGTGAAAGACCTCCTCACAGCGCAGCACAAACTGCGTCTCGTTGCGCATGGCATAGTTGATGTTTTCCAGGTCGATAACGCGCATAGGCAAATACTCCTCTCGACTGTTGTTTCGTTGTCCCAACTCATTTCCTCTATCGCCTTTCCATTAAAGTAGACAGGAAATCTGAATTTAATGTGCTTTAAGAAACGGCCATCCGGCTGCTCTTGCTCGTAAATATCAACTCGTTCAATGAAGCTATTGAGAAATTCTTTCTTTTCCGCATCACTGAACTTATCATACAGTTTATCAAAATACAGAAGAAATTGATAGATGTTGTCACCGGAAATTTTCTGCTGACGCACGTTATAGATTCTGGTTTCTACTTCCTCGATTTCTTCTTCCACGGAATCAATATCGTCGTATAGTTTATACAAACGTTCTTCCATATCCTGATACTTTCGGTCATAATGCTTGTCCGTCACATCAAGGCTGTCCATCTGCTGTCCCAACTTCGACTT
>CAZUYE010000021.1:0-28897 GCA_964624925.1 uncultured Oscillospiraceae bacterium
TGACCCTTTGCGCCCTGCCCGCTGAATCGTAACCAAGGGGCGGCCAGCCGCCCCCCTGTAATAGATTTCTACCAGATACCAGAATTAATTTTGCGCATAACTCTTGACACTACCCTCTTGACATTATCAACCCAAAAGGCTGATTTTGTAAAATCGGCGTCAAAAGGGCGGAAAAAATCCCGCCGGGCATTGCCCGGCGGGATTGGGGTTGGTTAGTGGAGGGCGGACACCAAAATATCCGCAATCCGTTTGCACGCAAAGCCATCGCCATAGGGATTGCTGGCGCGGCTCATTTTTTCGTATTCCGCTGCATCCTCCAGCAACAGGCGGAAGCTGCGGTAGATGGCCTCCTCATCAGTGCCCACCAGCTTCAACGTACCGGCGGCAACGCCCTCGGGGCGCTCGGTGGTGTCCCGCATGACCAGGACGGGCTTTCCCAGAGAGGGGGCCTCCTCCTGAATACCGCCGGAGTCCGTGAGAACCAGGTAGCTGCGGGCCAGGAAATTGTGAAAGTCCAGCACATCCAGTGGCTCGATGATGTGGATCCGGTCGTCATCCCCCAATATCTCGTCCGCTGTCTGCCGCACCAGGGGATTCATATGGATGGGGTAGATGGCCTTCACGCGGGGGTGTTCATCCATCACGCGGCGGATCGCTCGGAACATATGCCGCATGGGCTCTCCCAGATTCTCCCGGCGGTGTGCCGTGATCAGGATCAGGCGGCTGTCCGCCGCCCAGGTCAGCTCCGGGTGACTGTAGTTGGCCTTGACCGTGCTTTTCAGCGCATCGATGGCCGTGTTTCCCGTGACATAGATGCTCTCAGCCCGCTTTCCCTCGCGCAGCAGATTTTGTCGCGACTGCTCCGTGGGCGCAAAGTGGTATTGACTGATGATGCCCACCGCCTGGCGGTTAAACTCCTCCGGGTAAGGGCTGTGGATATTATAGGTTCGAAGGCCGGCCTCCACATGGCCCACGGGAATCTGCAGATAAAAACAGGCCAGGGCCGTGGCAAAGGTGGTAGAG
The DNA here is from genome assembly GCA_964624925.1 of uncultured Oscillospiraceae bacterium. Taxonomy (GTDB): domain Bacteria; phylum Bacillota; class Clostridia; order Oscillospirales; family Oscillospiraceae; genus Vescimonas. The sequence continues at coordinate 1,024 of CAZUYE010000021.1, forward strand.
GTATCTCCGTGTACCAGCACCACATCCGGTCTTACCTGCTCCAGGATCGTCCGTATCCGGGCGAGAATACCGGCGGTGATATCGAACAGCGTCTGCTTCTCCTTCATGATGGACAGATCGTAATCCGGCGTCACATGAAAGGTCTCCAGCACCCGATCCAGCATTTGACGATGCTGGCCGGTAACGCAGACGATGGTTTCGATATTGGGCCGCTCCTTCAGCTCGTTGACCAGTGGGCACATTTTTATAGCCTCCGGCCGTGTGCCAAAAACAAGCAGGATTTTTTTCATTTTATCTTCTTCCCCTCAACCATCCGATCACGCCATTCTGTATTCTCCTACCAAACGTTAACCGTTCGGGTTGAAACCATTTTGCAAAGGTAGAAAAGTCGGATGACCGTAGTATTTCAAAAGCCTCTCTTCGCTTTGGATTCTTCGCAGATGACCTCAGCATGGATGGATTTTGCCAACTTGTTTCCTCCAACGAGACTTCTTTTAGTGCAAGTCTGTCAGCTATCCCGGAAAAAAACTGGATCCCTTTCTCCGACTGACACAGCACAAGAGATGTCCCTCTGTTGTCGTCCATATCTGGCGCAATATCCCAGATCCCCCAAAAATCTCCCAAAGTAATATCGCTAACGCGCTGGTATCCTCTGAACCGGCAATCGGCGCAGGATTCCCGAGACAAATAATCCCCAACAAACAGCTTCATGAACAGATTGTCGCCGTTTCTGATAGAACACACCGTGTTATCTGCACACCGAAATTGGCTGGAATATGCATATCTGCTCCACCCAGTATTCTTTGCGCGCATATTAATGGCCATGATGGATCCGTTGCCGTTACATAGCCGCGCCTGATATTCCAGGTATTTTTGCCATGCCATTGGAGAGGGAACACCGTGGCAAACAAAATCTACGCAAATCAGATTATTATATTCCTTGCGCAGAAATGCTTTTAGTCCCGCATTCTGACAGGGTGTTCCTGAAAACATAACCAGCTGCTTGCTGTCCAGGCGTTTCTGTATATTCAGGAATGTGTCGCCCAAATCACTTTGTACATATTTTGCACCCCGGAGCTTCGTGACATCTTCCGTTTTTTCCGCGCAGATATGTATTACCTTAAAGTTGTCATCATAAGCTGCGCCAAATACGGCTCCATGTTGTTTTAGAACTTCCTGTGCAAGCTCTGAGAAAATACCACCAGAGGAACTGTCCATGCGGAGTGTAGAATTCAGAGAATAGGCTGCATATGCGACCGGCTCATGCGCGCGGATTGTGAGTGGGTGCATAATTGGACAACTACTTTCGCACAGACCGCAATCCACACACTGCTCCGTCTCCACAGAAGGGCGGTAAAATCCCTCTGGATCCGTTTCCACGTGGATACATTGCTGGGGGCAAGCAGAAGCACATGCTTGACAGCCAGTACAGACATTCCGTTCTGCCAACTTCATGGACATTCCTCCTGCCTAAACAATTATCCTTTTCTAAACCTATTCAAAACTTTCTGGATCGGTTCCCGTATGACATCTTTTTCGTAATCGTTCATGACAAAGAAAAACATACCAAAACAATAGATCACCACATACACAGCTACTCCTGCAAAGAAGGTAACCCAATTGTCAAAGGACACAATATTTTTAATTATCAATCCGGCCACAAGCATGAATCCTGGCAGAATGGCCATCTGCAAAATATTCTTCCAGAACCGGGAAATATCCAGTTTGATAACCTTATCATAATAGATATTCATGATCAGTCCCTGTCCCATGAGGTAAGAAATACAGGAGCACAGGGCTGCGCCAATTCCTCCCATATACGGAACCACAAAATATGTGGAGATCACGTTGGCAATTGCAATGGCCAGATATACAAGGGATCGGAATTTATGCTTGTTTTGAGCTACCAGAATACTGATACCAGTATTCTGGATTAACGGAATGCTTAAAGGGAACAGAGTCAGAACTGCAATCCAATAAGAATCCGCATAGGAATTACCCGCCCAGAGCAGGATAAAAGACTGCCCAAAGACTGTAAATCCGCTTACAATCAATGCAACAATCAGAAACTGGATACGCCCAACTCGGATAAACAGATCACTCAGTTCTTCGCATGAGGCATCTTTAACTACCATACCCGTGATTCTTGGAGTGAGAACCCCGGAAATAGACACGGATAATTGCATAACAATGTTGTTAAATGTGCTGCCGACTTGATAGACCGATACTGCAACCGTACCGATAAGCATCCCAAGAATTACCTTGTCTGTCGCCCAGAACAGCATATCCACCACACTGCCAATAAACACATAAGCTGAGAAGCCAATCATTTCACGCACAAGAGGGAGTGACATTCTCTCGAATGTCGGTTTAACGCCGAGGACATGGGTACAATGGATCACATTGGGGATCAGCAGCACAACCTGCAAGATTATCCCGGTAACCGCTATACCGACAGAGGCGTACCCCATATATAGCGTAATGAGGTTAATGGCGGGGCTGGCAATTGTGGAAATAATATCCATGGTTTGCCGAAACACATAACGCTCATAGGCCGCTGAAACTGAGGTGATAACGCTCATTGGGAAGGAAAGGGCCGTATTAAACGTCATGAGCAGGAGCAGCGTCTTAATTTTCTTTAGTTCCTGGATACTTAGACTCTGCTTAAAAATAACGGATGCATTTTCCGCAATGATCCACCCGCCAAGTATAACAAGTGAAGCCAACGCCATATATAGCAGCAGAAAAAAGCCAAAAGTTCGCTCGACGGCGGCCTTATCATTCTCTGCGCGATATTTTGCCAGATAGCGGATAATGGTACTGCCAAAACCAAAGCTCAGCAGGCTCAGGTATCCAATCGCCGAGTTTGCCAAAGAATAAAGGCCATGCTCTGCCTTGCCCAGCATCTCCAGCATGAGCGGTGTATAGAACATGGGAATGACACTTCCCAGCAGTAGATTTATATAGGAAAGGTATACACCGGAGCGCAGCTGATTGATTTGCTTTTTCATATTGTTCTCACTTTAGTTGGGGGTTGTTTGCAAGTTCATCCAAGTAAACTTTTCCCATTCGGGCTTTTTCCTTACATTCCGGGATAGCGCTGTGCAGCTTCTGTTTTATTTCGGCCGCATGATCTTCCAGCCAATTATACGCCGATATGAGGTCATCACTGGAACGGATGCTCTGAATAGGGATAACGTAGTGCGGATCTGTACCGAACAGATCCACTGCGATACCGCGGCTTTTGACGGAATAGCCAATCACCAATGTGGGCACTTCGGCAGAATAGGCCGCGATGGTTGCATGCGTTCGTGCGCCGATGAATAGCCGACATTGAGAAATGATATATTTTAACTGCATACAGTTCTGGTCAGAGACCAGAAGGACACGGCCAGTATCCTTAAATCTCTCATAAATCGGAGTTAATATTTCCGGGTCGCCGCCTTTTTTGATCACATGGGGAATCAGCGCGACCGTACAATCCGTTTCGTCCAGAATGTGTTGGACAAGTGCGTAGAAGCTGGACAACGCCTCCTCTTTTTTTGAGGTATACGATAGAATAAGCGGGCTCAGGTTCAGGCCGATGGTATTTCCGGGAACGAAGCCATCTGGCAATTGTGTTTCCTGGATATCCAGCAAAAACGCAGGGTCAGCAACTCTCCGGACATTTTTTGTGATACCGGCCCGCTCCAATGCTGCCTGCGTGAGAGGTTCCCGAACGGTGATCAGATCGTATTTTTTTAAATCTCTCACCATATGAGGTGTAATTACCTCGGAGTCAATAGAGCAGCCCCACAAGACGGTCCTTGCTCCTTTTTTTCGCAAAAGTGTGTTGAGATCGGCAAGGATCTCCGTACCAGCATAGCAATAGTTATCGCCGCCGATGGAAAGACACATATCCCCCTCCCGAACATTCCCCAAAAATTCTCTCCGGCTGTATTTTGTAAAGAGGGTGGTCTCTTTCGTCAGCTTGGTTTGAGCCGCTGCGGCAATATACGCCCCCGACCTTCTGGGAACGGATACTATTGTATCTGAGCGGACATCCGCCACACTTTCCAGACCATGACGAATATCCTCCTCATAACCGGTTGTGTACAAGACCGGTTTGCAGCCCAATAATTTCGCTGTTGAGCGCGCAAGTGCTTCGCAACCATGATTGCCGCTGCCGGTGTGTGCATATAAAAAGATGCTCATACAGAACCTCACTTACGGTGGCTGTGACTGCCGATCCATTCGAAAACAATAACAGTCAGCCAATAAACTATAAAACAGTTGGATTTCAAGCCCAAGTGCCGCAGTATGTTCAAGCGGTCAAGCCTTCTTCTTTCGTGTATTCTTGAGCCGATACAGCCGATCCAGCTGCAATATCAGGGTATAGCGGCCCGATCGGTATGCGGCAAGGTACAGCGGATGCACAAAGCAGCGCCTGGTTCGCAGTGCGTCCAAAAACTCCCCGCTCCGCATAAATACGTTGTTCCACGCCAGCTTTTCCCGCCCACTCATGTCCGGGGCACGCATGGTATTGCGCAGTACCTTCTCATACATATAGAATCGGCTGTTGTAGAATTTATCCCACTGCTCCGGCGACACGCCCCAGCGCTGCAAGCACGACTGACAGGCGGCGTTAAGGCGGCGATAAATGTCCAGCAGGTCGCTGCGGTATTTGGAGTCCAGACTCTCCTCATTGCCGCGCACATAGTTGTATAGCGGCTTTGTCACAACGACAAATGCTTCGTTTTCGGAGGCGTCGATATAGGCCAGATTGAACAGCCAGTCCTCTCCCAGGGAAAGATCTTCCGGAAAACGCAGCTGCGCCCGCCGGATGACCTCCATTCGGTACAGCTTGTTCCACATACTTGTATCCAGCCACAGCTCGTGCAGGGACATATAGGCCTGCCGCGTACAGCGCAATAGTGGCTCCGCTGACACATAATTGGGGACAGCGTTTTCCTTGTGGCAGCCGGTCACGGTTTGAAAGCAACACCAGACATGTCCACAGTCTGGATTTTCCTGCGCAGTACGCAGCAGCAGTTCCAAATAGTCCGGCTCCAGGTAGTCGTCACTGTCGCAGAAGGTCACCAAGCTCCCGCTGGCTCTGTCCAGCCCCAGATTTCGGGCCGAGGATACGCCGCCATTGGGCTTATGGAACACCTGGATGCGGTTGTCCCGCGCTGCCCAAGCGTCGCACAATGCAGCGGTACCGTCCGTAGAACCGTCGTCGATCAGCAGAAGCTCCCAATTCTCTACCGTCTGCGCCAGAACACTCTCTATGCTGATGTGCAGGCATTTTTCACCGTTGTAAATTGGCACAATAATGCTGATTAACTCCGACATAGTATCTCCCATCAGACATACCCAAATGTGTCTTTCAGTTTTTGGCGCATATCTTCCTGTTCTTCTGGTGATGCATCTATCCACTCATCCCACCGGTGTTGGTTAAAATAATAATGCATTTTCAGGTTTTCCTGATGCCTTGTGGAAAACTCCTCCATTGTGCAAACGACCTTAGCCGGATTACCTGCCGCTACCGTGTTATCCGGAATGTCGCGGGAAACAACACTGCCCGCGCCAATGATGACGTTGCTCCCTATTCGGGTATTGCACAATACAGTTGTCCCCGAGCCAATAAATACATTATCTCCGATCTCAACGATGCCGATCTTTGTATGGGCTCCGGCTCTGACCGTGCTAGCGTCATGGGCCAATATTTTGACATTTGTTGAAATGAGAACATTATTGCCCACGGTGATCAACCATGGCCAATTTGCATCAAAGGGGAACTCTGTGTAAGATTGGAAATGCTCACCCACCCTCAGTCCGTGGGCAAGCAAATATTCCATTTCTGCCACTTGAGCGGTTTTACCCCCCCCCAGCAGCTTTTTTACTATTTTTAGTATGCGGTTATTCATTATTACACACCAACTCTAAGCATATTGCGCAGTTTGCAGGTAATTTGGAAAGATATCTGAGCCATTGTCAGCCAGATTTTCTCTTTAGCCGTACATTTCTTAAAGTCCGCTTTGGGGTACGGGTGCCTGTGCAAGCACTCGGAAAGATAACGCAAACAGGTTTCTCTGTCTTCCCCGTGCAGATAGCGAAGGGATTGCTGGCCATGGTAGATACAGGTGAACCAGAGATCACTGCGACTGAGCGCGGTCAGCTGTGGAGCACGCCATTCTATAAAGGCCAGTCGTTGCTTTTTCCCTTCCACTGCGTCCAGGCGTTTCAGGGAATAGCCCTCCCCCATAATGCTTCCACTGCGCTGGAGGTAGTAATAACCGATTTGGTCAACAACGGACACCCGCTTTGCGGCTCCGACTGCCTGGTAGGTCCAGAACACATCCTCGTGGTATTTGCCCACCGGGAACAGAATATCCCGTACCAGCGCCGTTTTATACAGCTTGTACCACACCGGCTGCTTAAGCCAGGACTCCTCGATCACCGCGCGCATAGCCTCCCCGGCATCCAGCACACAGCTGCCTTCCTTTGTCAGTCTGCGGGACGGGCATCCATCTCCCCACACCATTTCCACGCCGCAGGCGGCTATATCGCTGTTATCCTCCGCCATGTGCTCATACAGCTGCTGATACATATCCGGCGCGATCCAGTCGTCGCTGTCCACAAAACCCAGCAGCGCCCCGGTGGCCACGGCCATTCCCGCGTTCCGGGCGTCTGACAAACCGCCGTTTTCCTTGTGTATCACCCGGATGCGGCTGTCCTGCCGGGCCCAGGCGTCGCACATGGCGCCGCAGCGATCCGGCGAGCCGTCGTCCACCAGAATGATCTCCAGATTTTTGTAGGTCTGGTTCACGATGGACGACACGCACTTGTCCAGATACGGCTCCACCTTATAAACCGGCACGATGACGCTGATCTTGCCGTCATTCATGTCCGCTTCCTCCGTCTTTCAAAATTCTGCCGATGATCTTTGCGGGTTCAAATTCGGCAATCGGCACATTTTGAATATCGCCCCATACGCCGGATTCGATTTCCCGGATCGCACGGGCGATATCCCCGGCGGTATTTTGGCAAAAGTGGTAGCGGTGAAATTGACCGAAGTAATCCCGCAGAACCATCTGCTCCTCCTCCGTGCCATCCAGGATAAACAGTATGGTTTTGTTTGTCGCGGAATACTGATAAATTTTCCCCGGAATTTGGCCGCCCCGTCGATTGCAGAGGAAAATGAGGACATTCGTATCATTTTCAATCGGTCTCAATGCATCCAGCGACAAACGCGGGTAAACATGGATGCCCTCCGTGGCCGCAAAGAGGTTGCCGGGATTGCCACAGATATTTACCGTAATGCCTGTTTCCATAGCCGCCTCGTAGAACGGCCTCAAATCACGCGCTAGGGGGTAATAATCCCCAAAATAGCCATAGCGGTTTTGGGACAACTCCGGCTGTGCGCTGTCCTCCCTATAATACGACGGCAAGGGCTGCCAGAACATCTTGTGCGCCGCCTCCGGGAATAGCCGCTGTTGATTGCACAAAGTCAGGGGACTGACGTAGCACACACTTTCCGCAAAGGACAAAAGGCGCCGCTCCTCCCGGTAAACCGCGGTTTTTCCATTGAAGCCATAGGCATCGCTGTACCACGGATCTTCCCAAATCTGGATCCAGCGCTTTGCGTGAATATGACCAGCCTTCAAAAGGTTGTGGGTCAGAAGATGGCTTGTAACCGGAGTCGAGAGGGAGATCACGATATCATACTGCTCATCAGACCTGAACTTTTGCGCCTTACGGACAAATGTTGCATAAATGCCGTGAACGCCGTACAGAGAGCGGAGTGTTTCTTTCGCCGTTTGGATCGCTTTGTGGAGCACGCCCGGCCCGGAAGGAGCCGCTGCAGCGGAACCAGCAGGCACAGCTGATGAAGACGATCTCTTTTTCAGGGAGATCTTTTCATACATGGATACTCCATAGATCGTATAATGCGTCACCTGCTCCGGAACAGTCATCGCCGGATCGGTCGTGTAGTCCCTACCGTCCGCGCTGAGCAGGGTCACGGTATGACCAGCCGCCAACAGGCCGCGAATATAGGCCAGGTGGCAAAGATTTGCGGACGAATTTGTTTGAATACAGTCTCCGTTTATTACCAGAATATTCATCTGTCTGTCCCTTTTTACCCATCTCGATGGAACGGCGCTGTCACCGCTTGCGACAAACACCCACACAAGCGCTCAACGCCTCTTGCGCGCTCCAATCGTCCAATTGTAGCTTTTCGGATCGCATCGATCACTACGCACAACACGAAAATGCCCAAAACACACCCCAGCTGGATCAGTGGAAACGCCGCGGAATCCATGCGGGAAGGCAGATCCAACACTGCCCAGGACCACGGAGACACATTTGCGTGCGCATGGATCAGATACACGCCCAGGGTCAGCGGCGCAATTTTGCAAATAACAGCAGCGTATTTTCCCTCTTTTATCCGCACATTCAGGAACGCCGCGAACAGTGCCAGCGTCATCAGATACACCGGCAGGGAGTCATAGCGGAACCAATTCTCCAGTATCGCAAGAATTGTACCTCTTGCGGGCATATTTGTGCCGCTTCTGAGGACAACCTGGAGGGCTGCCATGATGCATGGGATCGCCAGAAACACGACAAAGCAGCGCAGCGGGCGAGTACTTGGCCGATAGTACAGACGAAACCAGGCTGCTAATAAATACAGCACCACAAACCACGCCAGCCCCCAGCCGCCGCCAGAGTTCATGCCGGCTATGGACGGATGGAACGAGCTCCACAAGCTAAACAGACCCGCCAGGCAGATATTCAGCAGCGTGAGCTCCCGCTTGTCCATCGCGCGGATGAGCTTGTTCAAAAAGGGAGATACCAGGTAAAGACCAACATAAATGGTTATAAACCAATATCTGCCCGTTACGATGGGAAAGAAGCAGCTGAGCAGGGAAAGGGCGGAAAACGGCTCCTGTCCGGTTACAACGAAAAGGAGCTTCAGCGCAAACGCGTAGAACGCCGTCTCCATCCAGAGTGCGGTCAGCTTCTGCAGGCGGAAGGTCGAGTTGACCAGATAATATCCGCTGAGCATAACATAGCAATTGACGCAAACCTGTGTTACCGCGTATGTAAAACGCACATAGGCATACATGGCATCGGAGCTAAGCTCCGCCTGCTCCAGAACGCCGCTGTGGTCGATAGAGTGCAGCAGAATGATCAGCAGCATGGAAACGATCCGCAGCAGATCTAAGTTCGCGTCCCGCCGTCCGTGTGTCTTCATCTTTTTACTATCCTTTTCAGTTTATAATATGTCGGCGCCAGCAGCTCCTTCGCCCGGATCAGCAGCATTTTGGCGCGCGAACTCTCGGATATGCGGCTTCCCGTGGCCTCATTGACGATCTCCACCATTTCCGCAGCCAGCGCATAGTATACGGGCTTTATATAGTGATTAAAGTGATCGTAAAAGCTGCTCTGATCCACAAGATACTTGTTCACATCCATTAGCCGCACATTTTCGCGTCCGTTCGCCCAGGCTCTCAAGGCATCATTGACCCGCTTGTGCACCAGATGTCTGTCCCCGTATGCCTCGAAGGTGTTTTTTTCGTAATACAGCTCACCACCCAGCATGATGACCAGAAAGCAGCTCTGCGGGATATGGCTCCGGATAAACTCCAGATTTGCCACGATCTGTTCCGGCGTGTTTCTGCCGACAAACTCATACTTCCGGGAGAATTCCTCCAGCACCTCCTGCGTAAACCGATAGTTTGCCGTGGGGTATGCTCCGGAGATCAGACCCTCCCAATTGGCCGGATCCGTGATGGGATGGATGTACTCCAAAAAGGCCAGCTGCTCCCCCGTTGCCCTTCGGCGATAGACGCCCAGGTTGCAGTCTGCCAAAATGCTGAGGAAGATCACCTTGTATCCCTTTTTGTATATGCCGTCTGCGTACATACCCGCATCGGTAAAGGGCACCTCGCTGATCACGCGCTGCTTCTCCTCCTGCGAAAGCCGCAGTGCCTCCACAATATGTGTCGTGTGCCCGGTAGACTCTATGACCAGGCCCGTATCCGTTGTGTAGGTAAACTCCGTGTCAAACAGCTCCGTATTGGCAATGTATGGGTAGATCTGGAAAAGGTCGCAGGGCCCCTTGACCAGCACCGTGTGCGCCGCCAAGTCCGGGATCTCCATCTGCGAGGTCTGCGCTTTCGTCCGCTCCTGGTTGATCCATCCCGGGATGTCCGTATCGCTCAGGTCGCTGATCACTTCACCCACAACGCACAGCTCCGGCCTGCCCAGCTTATTGTAAACATACTGCTCAATGCCCATGCCGAGTGTTCGGCAGGAGAACGTAAAGTGCAGCAGCCGGTGTTCCTTCACCGCATAAAAGCCAATGATCCCGTAGTCTCCAAAGTCGTCCTGAACCGATACATAGCCACAGTCGGCAGCGGGATCGGAAAACAGCACTGCCAGCTCGTCCTTTGTGCTGCGCAGCTTGGTAAAGTTCAGCTGGTTGGAGCGCAGGAGCAGATCGTGGATCCGATCCATATGCTCCATGCAGTCCGTCGCTGTCTCCAGCCGGATATTGCTCCTGTAGAGAAACTCCTCGTTGGAGCCGAACTCCTCCCGGGCCTGGTGCTTCTCCTCCAATATGCGGTACTGCCGCAACCGCTTGTGCTCCGGGTCTCTGCGCCCTGTTTTTTGGCTGTCGCAGATGAGCTGCGGTATTACTTCCGGCGTTTCTGCCATGATATCCGGGCAAAAATGCACGGCTTCTCCCAAATTGGAGGGGTTGTCATCCAGGAAAAGCACGTTGGCCGGGCGCAGCTGCATATCCTCTATCAGCTGCTTGATGCGGGCGCCCTTGGGGTTCCAGTTGATGGACGGAAACACAAAATACTCGTCAAGCCCCTGGCTCTTCAGGTACTCCATCACCGGCGCAGCATCGTTTTTGCTGCAGATCGAATTGATAATGCCCGTATCCGTCAGCTGCACGATCAGCCGGCGGATTTCCTGCGGTATCTCAACGTTTCCTTCCGAAAAGGTTCCCTGCCAAAACGTCTCGTCCAGATCCCATATGACCAATTTAATCTTGTCAAATTGATACATCAGATTTCACCCCATGTTTCATTTGCAGAAATCGGATATTGCGTAACCGGATCCACCCGCCTCGTTGAACCACTGGAGAACGGAATTGCAGACCCAGATCGTGAAAGAGGATGCCGCCGATGCAATTGGGACACAGGAACGTGGGCGTCATGTTGGTCAATGCCTCGCGCATTTTTGCGCGCCGGCGGATAGTCTGTGGATTCTTTTCAGACAGCAGCGTCTTTATCATTTTTTTTGCGTCCATTTTGCATCCCTCACAGTCCCAGCAGCATTTCCTCCACCGCGTGAACCGTCTCCTCCGTGGAGAAGCTCTTGCCGCGCTGGGAGGCTTTTTCTTTGTAGTGCGCCAGCAGCTCCGGCTCGTCCAGCAAGCGCTTGATGCCCCGGTACAGGGCCTCCTCGCTGTTCTCCGTCACAAGGCCCCACTCGTCGTGCTCTCCCAGCATCTCCTTCATGCCGGAGACCTCCACGGTGCACACGGGCGTGCCCACGATCAGCGCCTCTGTGGCGGCGGTGGAAAAGCCCTCAGCAAAGCTGGCACAGACGAACAGGCCGCATTTTGCAACATATTTATAGGGGTTTGTCTGATACCCCAGCAGCGTGACCGCCGTGTCCATGCGGTTTTCCGCTATGTATTTTTCCATTTCCGCCTGCAGCGGGCCGATACCAAGGATGTACAGATGTACCGGATAGCCATCATCCCGCAGCCGCCGGATGATGCACAGCAGGCGCATATAGCCCTTGCTCTCCTTGAGCGTTCCCACCGCCATCAGGCGCAGCTTACCATCCTCCAGCAGCTCCGGCGCCGACTCCGTGGAGTCCGACAGGATCCTGTCGGACTCCACCGTATTGTACAAGACCTGACAGGGCTTTTGGAACTCCAAAAGCCCGCAGAAATCATCATGGACGAATTGAGACACGCATACCGTGCGGTCAAAGCGCTCATAGCAGCGCCGCGCCTCCGCCTTGCTGCGGAAGGAGCCGGACAGCTGCTCCATGGTGTGCTGCTCCACATGGATCCAGCTCACCAGCTTTGTATCGCTGTCCTCGCATCCGCTGATCACACGGGCCGAGGGCCCCTCAAGATACGACACTTCGATGTCATAGTGCCCCTTCACGCACAGGCGGTGGAGCTGTCTGGGCGTCAGCAGCTTCATGAGCTTGCTGTTGCCGGGAACCGCCCTGGGAAACACCGTGCGGAAGTGGATATCCGGTGCCAGGAATTGTTCATTCACCCCGCCGCCGAACAGCGCCGTGACGGAAATATCAAATTTTGTGCGATCCATGTGGTTGACCAGGTTCACCAGCACCTTCTCCGCGCCGCCCTGGCCAAGATCGTGGATGAGAAAAAGGATCTTTTTCATGGAAGCAGTTCCTTTGTCACGTATGATCGCTGTGCCGCAGCTTCCATGCGTGGATACTGCGGTACAGCGCCGTTGGCACGAACGCCTTCAGAACGATGAGATACGGCTTGTAACAGACCAGGCCCCGGAAGCCCATAAGCTTATATCCTCTGCAGCGCGTTACGGCACTGTTCAGCCGGGCCCGCAGTGTACGCCGCTTTACGGCGCCGGTATCCTCCAGGATCACATACAGCTCATCCGGCAGATTATACCCCCGGAGATCCTTTGCCAGAAAGCGACACCACAGATCCACATCCTCCACCCGCACGGCCGTGGGATCCAGTGAATAGCCCCCCAGCTGGTCATACACGCGCTTGTAGGTCATGATCGTCGCATGAGAAAAGGCATTCTGCCGCAGCATGGTCTCCCGCGTCGGCTCAGGTGTCTTGATGATTGAGGCGATTTTCTTTTCCCCGTCGAATACGGTCACACCGGTGCCTACCAGGTCATACTCCGGATGCGCCCGCAAAAAGGCGACCTGCTTTTCAAAGCGCTCCGGCAGCGACCAGTCATCCCCGTCCATGCGGGCGACCAGCTCCGTCCGGACATATTCCAGGCAGCGGTTCAGCGAATAGGGAAGCTTCCGGTTGGTCTCGTTTTGCAGGACAACGAACTTATCCGGATACTGCGCCTTATACCGGTTCAATATCTCGGGCGTGGCATCGGATGAGCCGTCGTCACAAACGATCATGACCCAATCGCTGTAGGTCTGTGCCAGGATGGAGTCGATCGCCTTCTCTACGGTATCCGCGCAGTTATAGGTGGCCATGATGACCGACACTGTATCACTCATAAAAGTCACTCCGTTACTGTTCGACCACAATAATTTCCCGGTTCTTCAGCTCGCCCGTAAACGCATACGAAACGCTCTCACCGGAGTCCTGCAGGGGGCGGAAGCCGATGCCCTCCAGTGTGTTTCTCAGCAGGATGTTCTTCTTTGTCTTCTGAATGGCGAAGCGTCCCCGACAGCAGTGCTCACGCTCCAGCAGCTGCGCAAGCAGCGCGCTCTCCACGAATTTCCCCGCAACCCGGCAGGACATGGCAAACTCCGTGAACACCAGCTCCCCATTCTCAACGCGGTACTGGCCAAAGCCCACGATGCCGTATTCGCCAAAATCATCCGCACAGGAAAAGGCGAAATTGCTGTGTGCCGGGCGGGCAAGCACCGCCGCAAACTCCTCGGGGCTGTACTTTTTGCCGGACATATTCAGCTGATTGGTGCGTACAGTCAGCTCATAGCAGCGCAGCCGTTCCTCCTCCGTGGTGGGGGTGAACAGGTGCATTTTCAGATGGCACCGGCGGATGAACGCCGCAATATCCGTGTGCCCGGCGGCCATCAGCGCGCTGCGCTGCTCCTCGGCGCGGTACATGGCGCGGCGGTTGCGGCTCTCATCCGTGGCGGGTACGTCAAATTCGGGCCTCGTCAGCAATGTGTCGATTTCCGTGACGTCATAGGTGCGCACCTGGGGCCAGACCGATGCCACCTGCCTGCGCTCAAAGGGACTGTCATCGATCAGGGCCAGGCTGTCGATGCCTATGTTCAGGTGCCTGGCGGTCTGCTCCACGGAGCCGCTTTTTGCGTCCCAGTGTATCTGCGGATACAGGAAATACGGCGCAGCACCCAGCCGTTCCAGCACCGCCATAGCCGCGGCATGGTCGTTTTTGCTGGCCACGGACTGGAGGATGCCACGGCGATCCAGCTCATCCATCAGCGCCCGGACACCCGGGCGCAGCGTCAGCGTGTCGGGATCCTCCGTTTCGATCAGCGTCCCGTCCCACAGGGTGTTGTCCAGATCCCAGACCACGCACTTGACCTTTGAAGCGGGCGTTTCGGCAGCGATGGGCTGCCCCTGCACAAAATCGCACCACAGGATATCCAGCTCCGCCTCCAGGTCGTTTTCGGGATAGACCTTCACCAGGTTTCCCGGCCGGGAGCACTCCGGCGAAAGCGCCGTGACCACGGCCAGGTTCTCCCCCGGCTCGATGGCAATGGCCGTTTTCCACACCGGGTCGTGCCCGCGATATACTTCCACCAGCAGCCGGTAGGGCTGCGGCGTATAGCTGTAGCCATGAAACAGCAGCGCATCCGCCGCATTGTCCAGTCCCGTCAGCTTCCGCAAACGGTGGCGGCGCAGATACTCCGGGATCCGGATACCCTGCCAGCGCAGAGCCTGGGGCAAGGGACTGGATTCGATGGCCCCCATGCCTTTTCCCGTCCTCTCGTTCTTCCTCCAGAGCTTGCCGTAATCCGCCTCCGTCAGCATGGCCGGGAACAGGACGGTCATCATGTTGCCCCACTTCCGGAATCGCACATGGGCGCCCTGCCCGCAGCAGGCCCGCTCATCGGCAAAGGTCAGCAGTCCGTTGTCAAAGCGCTTGCAGCGCCCGTCGCTGCGGGGCAGATAGTGCACGCAGCTGGCAAAGCAGGCCGGCGCAGAGCACTCCAGGCAGTGCTCTTCCCACATGGCAGGCCGCACGGCGCCGATCTGAAAGCGGTCGCGGATATTCTCTTTGCAGTCTTCGCGCCGGAATGTTTTGCTCCCGTCCGCGTAGTAAAATTGATACATGATCCGTCACCTGCCCAGCACGTCCTGCGCCGCCTCGCCCATGTTCAGGCTGCGCATGGCGTATGTATCCTTCAGCTCATCATAACAGCTGAAAATCTCCTCCAGCTGCTTCATGTGGAAATCGGTGTGGACACCGATGTTGTGCGGATGCCACCAGAGGTGGAAGGTCAGTCCGTTCTTTGCCGCGTGGCGCATCTGCCTCTTGATCCGCCGAACCTTCAATTCCTCCAGAAATGCCAGAGGCCGGAAAAACGGCTTGTACATCCGAGACCCCACCAGATTGACGATGCCGCCCTCCAGCTTCGGCTCATAGCCGCCCTGTCCCGTCAGCGGAAGGTATACGTCCGCCAGGCGCAGCAGCCGCAGCAGGGGACGGAACTTGACCCTCTCGTGGATCCAGTCGTTTTCCTCGTCCCGGTAAGCGGTGAAGCCCAACTGGCTCAGCACCTGCGTATACGCCGGTTCGCACTGGTTCCGGGGCAGCACCACGGAGCGCAGCGCATAGCCCTTGTCCGCGGCGATCGCCAGGGCGGCCAGCATATCCTCCCGGAACTGCTCCACCGTCTGCCCGGCCTCCCGGCAGTAGTAGTGGGAAAAGGTGTGGCTGCCGATCTCCTGGCCTGGCGCGGCCGCGATCTGACGGATGAGGCTGGGCGCATAGAAACAGGGGGCCTCCGCCTCGTTCCGGCCAATCTGGCCAAAACAGCGATATGCGGACAGCGCCGGGTCATCATAGCTGGGCCTGTTTGCCGGGAAATAGCGTCTCAGCTCCGCCTCGTCCCCGGCAAACTGGAAGCCCACGGTGGCCCAGGTGGCGTGGATGCCATGCCGCTGAAACAGCTCCAGCAGCTGCGGGATCGCCTTGCGTCCGCCCAGCACGTTGGCCTCGTATTCACTTAGCTCCCGTCCGTCCTGCATACCCCAGAACAGCTCAAAATCGAGAGAGACGATCAAGGTGGGTTGGCTCATGGTATCACACTTTCTCCGGCAAACCTCGTCGGAAAACTTTGGCCCACAAGGGATAGCTGGCGCACAGCAACAGGGCGGACAAATAGTATTTGATGCCCCATTTGTAGTGGCGCAGAGTATCTTTATGCTGCCGCACATAGGATACGGCTTCTTCTATAAATGCCTCATCTGGCTGCTCGAGCTTTCTCAGCACGGTTTGATAAAACATCGCGGCACGAGATTGCGTATAGATTTCGAGTTCGACCGACAGCGGCTTCACAACAGCTGCGCTGTAAACCCAAGCACGCGGAATGCCAATATATCCTTCGGAAACACAGCGCTGGCTCCGGAAGCTGTTCATCACGCTGCCGCCGTTCATTACATAGTAATATAGGCGCGTGTCCAGAAACGTCGCATTCTCGCAATGCCGCAGATACTCCATCGCAAAAAACTGATCCTCAGCAACCACAACCCCTTTGCGGAAGCGGATTTGATTCTCGTTGAGGATTGCCCTACGGTACAGCTTGTTCCCAATAAAACAGCCGAAACCGCCTATCAGAAGGCTATGCGCACAGCCTTTCTGGTCTGTCCGCCATATGTTGTACGCATTTGTGCGCGCGGGGGGGGGGGGGGGACATCTTCTCTTTGACACCGCATAGAACGGCAAGACACGAGCTGGACGTCATCCCTCATCTCGGCCACCAGAAGCTCCAGCATACGCGGAGAGATAACATCGTCCCCATCTACGAAATTGATGTACTCACCGGCTGCGTTATTGATTCCCAAATTTCGCGCGGCACATACACCACGGTTTTCCGTGTGAAACACCTTGATTTTATCCGAACGCGCCGCCAAGGCGTCACAGATCACGCTGGTTTCATCTGTTGAACCGTCGTCAATCAACAAAATCTCATAGTCTTGAAACGTACTGGCAAGGATACTGTCGACACAGTCTTCCAAATAGAGCGCAACATTATAAGCCGGGACGATCACGCTTATTAAAACACCCATTGGTTACTTCCCCTTTCCGAAAATGATCTCAACCGACTTCTTCGCCGCATCACCATAAGAGGCCAGGTACTCATCCTTGATGTGCTCGCGGGTATAGGCACACTGCGCGTCGTAGTCCATGGTTGCGATGGCGTTCAGCACGGCGTCCTCCGTCCGCAGCACACCATTCATAAACAGCTTCTCCAAATCCGTATACAGCCCACGCTCCACGGAGTAGCTGTCGTAGTCATAGCCATAGCAGAGGATGGGACGCTCCATAATGGCATAGTCAAAAAAGATGCTGGAGTAGTCAGAAATCAGGATATCCGACACCTTGATGAGATCGTTCAGCTCCGGATATTTGAACGCATTGATGACGAAATCATTTTTCGGCAGCTCATCCAGCAGCTTTGCGACCTCATAATGCGCCGTTACCAGCAGCACATACTCGCCGCCCAGCGTTTCTTCCCACCGGGCAAAGTCGATGGGGATGCCCAATGTGTTTCGCCCGTCCTCTGCCCGGCTGAATTCCCGAAATGTAGGGGCATAGAGGATCACTTTCTTGCCGGTCGGAATGCCCAGCTTCTCTTTAATCGAAAGAATTTCCTCGTCGGTGACAGTTGCCAGGTCATCGTTGCGGGGGAGTCCGGTCGTGTGAAACACGTCCGGGTCTTTCCCCCATGCGTGCACAAGGATCGGCACCTCTTTTTTCCCCTCCACAAAAATGCCGTCAAACTCCTCTGCAAAGCCGATTTTAAAGGCTTTGTCTGCGGACTGGATATCCAGTCCGATCTTCTTAACGCCCGTCATTCCGTGCGTAAACAAGTAGTTCTTTGTTTGCTTTTTCTTGAAGTTCAAACCCCTGGACGCGCTGGAGTTCGTGATCCAGGTTCCGGCACGCATGGCCGCAATATAATAGCTTAATGTGTCAACCTTGACCTTTTGGTGTACCTGCGGAAACTGATCCGGCTCAATGAAAGCCCAAATGTATTTGTGCGCGGGCGAAACAGGGTGGTGCTGCATATATTCATAGACCACTCTGGGACTGTCGTCATATTTCTGCCCGCCATAGCTGATGAAGAGGATCAGATTTGGGTCTGTTTTGATGAACAATCCCAGCACGCGCAGCAGAAACGAACCCATGTGGAAATAAACGTTATAGACAAATCTGCTGCCTTTTACAAACGCCTTGATTCTACTTTTCATTCACTTACCCACCATTCTGGTCTATACATCCGTTTGCCTGTTCTCACTGGATCCTGTTCTTGATTTCGGAGGAGGCGATGCCCTCCGTCCGCTTCATCCGCACCACGCTTTTTCCCGTTTGTTCACAGTAGGCGACCGCCGTCTGGAAGCCGGCGTGCTGCTGATCCTCGCCGATGGCGAAAACGTCAAAGTCGATTTTGCAGATATCCTCGCTCACGTCGCGGTAGACCACCTCGTCCACAACCCGCAGCGCGCGGACGAGCTCTATCCGCTCCTCTGTTGTGTACAGCGTGACCGCGTCCGGCTTGAATTTCTTTATATACGCGTCGTCCTGTACCGCCACGATCAGGTAATCGCCCAGCCGCTTTGCGTTCTGGAAAAGCCGCAGGTGCCCCAGGTGGAAATAATCGAACACACCAAATGTAATAACTTTTTTCATGCTCTCATCTCACCAAAATAACTCTTTGACAAATGCCCACAGCGTGATGGCCCGATAGTCCGTGTCAAAGGGCTTGGACACACCAAACTCATACAAAAAGTATACAAAATACAGGGCGACGGCGATCCATGTTACCAGCCGGGCCGAGTCCTTTGTGAACAGCTTCCGGATCATCCAGGGCAGCGACAGCGCTGCGGCGATCTCGAAATATGCCGCCATCCGGGCGAACAGGTTGGCCGCCTGCACCATGCCCATCATCAGGATGATGGAACTGACAACGGTCATGTTCACAAAGAGGTTTTCATAGCGGGTGGAATCCCGGAACAGCCGCTTGCGGAAGATCAGGGCCATTAGAGACGGCACCCAGTATACGAAGACCCGCAATATGTTGATCTGATACCCGTCAAACACCTCGTTCTCGGCCACCAGCGCGCCGATGGACTGGGCATAGCGCATGAAGGCACCCAGCGTCGCGTCATAGGTAGCCATGGCGAACAGCGCCACTCCCAGACCGATCCAGCTCACCTTGCCCCAGGGCTTGCCGAACAGGAAGGGCAGGATGGCGAACATGAAGGCGTGGGTGTGGAATAGGATGGCGATGAATACCAATATGTAGAAGCGTACATACTTACGCTCCTCGGCATAGGGGATGGCCAGCAACAGAAAAAACATGGCAAGGCACTGCTTTAGTGCCGCAATATACACCACATAGGTGCCGATGGAGAAAAAGATCAGCAGACTCAGGGCCGGGGAGACGGAGTAGCGCTTGAACAGGCGGATCACCGCAAAGGAGCTCAGCAGGGCGGGCACCAAGAAGTAGATATGGTAATTATCCGTCAGTGCACGCATAACGCTTCGATAGAGCATGGAGAGCGGGTTCCCCGTCCAATCCACGAACGTGCCGTTCTCTATGCCCTCCTGAATACTCTCCGCGTTCAGGAAGCCTGCAATATAGTTTCCCGTATCATTATAGCTCGTCCGCAGGAACGAAAAGCAGGTCATCCACACGATGACGGCGATCATGAACACGTCCGACCGGTGCCACATGAAGTGGTATCTGCCGGTTTGCCGCGGGGCCAGCTGCCGGTCAGCCGGGTAATACACCTGGGACAGGTACATCAGGAAGATGCAGCCCCAATATAGCAAAACAAGCTGCTTCATAGCAGGTCCTCTCTTGCGGGTCGTCATTCTGGAAAAGGGCAACACTGCGCCTTTTATCTTGTACATTATAGCATATTTGGCGGAAAAGTAAATGGTCATTGCGAACAAATATACACGGATTCGCAAAAATGCAGATTCGTTTCGCACAAAAGCAGCTTTTTCAACAAGTGCGCTTGCAGCAAAAGCTCCGCCCCTTCACAGGGCGGAGCTTTTCATCGTTATACCTTTTCCAGGGGACGTGCCTCCTGAGCCACCGGGGCCAGATCCTTGATGAAGCAGCGGCGGCGCTTGTGCTGCTCCAGGGGGAAGTCCTGCCACTGGGTCTGCACCTTTTGATTCTCCTCCAGCATGGGGCCGGTCTCTGCCCAGCGGATACCCATCTTGAAACAGCCCTTCATCACCTGGCTGATAACAATGGCGTTGACGCCCTTGCTCTGCAGATCGGGCCGCACGGCGATAAGCAGCAGGTCGATGGTGTCATTCCGGCGGAAGGACTTCAGCAGATCCATCCAGCCGGTGGGCATTAGCCGCCCCCGGTGACGGCGCAGCGCGTCGGCGATGCTGGGCGCGGACACACCGAGGGCCACCAGCTCGTTCTCCTCGTTCATGACAAAGCAGGTCAGGTTGGGGTTGATGAGCGGCGCGAACTTCATGGAATAGCGCTGAATCTGCCGGTCGGACAGCTCCACCGTGCCATACAGCGGGGAGTAGGCGGCGTTCACCAGCCGGAAAAACTGCTTCAGCAGGGGCAGATAGCCCAG
Source organism: uncultured Oscillospiraceae bacterium (assembly GCA_964624925.1). Lineage (GTDB taxonomy): Bacteria > Bacillota > Clostridia > Oscillospirales > Oscillospiraceae > Vescimonas. Next base: position 21,563 of record CAZUYE010000021.1, read on the forward strand.
TCGGGTTTTGACCTCGTAGATGTGCAGCTTCTGCCGCTTGAGCACATAGGCGGACAGCTTTTCCCAGCGCTGGATGACCTTCTCGTCCTGGGGCACGCCGATGAGCTTTTCCACCCAGTCCACGTCCTTCACATAGCCCAGGGCCGCCAGATGCTCCTGATAATAGGGGAAGTTGTAGTATGTAAAGAAGCAGCTGCGGCGGTCAAAGCCCTCTACCAGCATACCCTCCCGATCCAGATCGGTAAAGCCCAGGGGCCCGTGCACCTGGTCACAGCCCAGCTCCTGGGCCCAGTTCTCCACGGTGCCGAACAGGGCACGCGACACTTCGTAGTCGTCGATAAAATCCACCTGGGTGAAGCGCAGGCGATTGGTGTGCCATTTGTCGTTGGCCTTCCGGCTCAATATCGCGCCGATGCGGCCCACGATCTCATCACCCCGCATGGCCAGCCAGCAGCGGGCCTGGCAATATTCAAAGGCGGGATTCTTCTTCGGATCCCAGTCCTGCAGATCGTCGTCATAGGTGCCCGGGATATACTGGGGCACGTCCTTGTACAGTTCACAGGGAAACGACACAAAGCGGCGCAGCTGCGCCTTGGTAGTTACCTCAATGATCGATACCATTACACCTCTCCTCCTTTTCAAAAACACCCTTCAGTTTACCTGTTTCCACCGCGAATTGCAAGCCTTTCGTGCTCCGAGCCGCTCATTTTGGAAATTTTCCCGGCTACGGGAGAAAATAGGTGTTCCCTATTGTGAAAAAATTTGCTATAATATATGCGTAAAAATTTAGAGCGTCCCTTGGCTCGTGGAGGAAAAGGAGGATGTGCCCATGCTGAAAATCGGCATCATCGGCTGCGGCAAGATCGCGCAGGTGCGCCACCTGCCGGAATACGCCGCCAACCCCGGCGTGGAGCTGGCCGGCTACTACGATATGAACACCCAGCGGGCCCGGGAGATGGCCGAGCACTACGGCGGTCGGGTCTATGATTCCTATTTTGACCTGCTGAACGATCCGGATATCGACGCGGTCTCCATCTGCGTGGAGAACCGCAGCCATGCGGAGATCACCACCTATGCGCTCTACTCCGGCAAGCACGTCCTGTGCGAAAAGCCCATGGCCGTCACCCTGGCCGAGTGCGAGTCCATGGTAGCCGCCGCCGAGCGCAACGGCAAGCATCTGATGATCGGCCACAATATGCGCTTTGACCCGGTGTATCGCAAGGCCAAGCAGCTGCTGGACGCCGGCACCATCGGCGACATCATCACCTTCCGCACCGTCATGGGCAATGCCGGGCCTGAGGGCTGGTCCATGGAGGCCGGCGGCACCTGGTTCTTCGACAAGCAGAAGGCTGCCATGGGCGCCCTGTCCGACCTGGGTATCCATAAGGTGGATCTGCTGCACTACCTCACCGGCCAGAAGGTCATCGAGACCACGGCCAAGGTGATGACCCTGAACAAGCACACCGCCAGCGGCGCCCCTATCGGCGTGGACGACAACGCCCTGTGCATCCTGCGCATGAGCAACGGCGCCGTGGGCACCATGGCCGCCAGCTGGACCATCTATGGCCACGAGTGCCAGTCCACCTGCCTCTATGGCACCAAGGGCATTATGCTGATCTATAACAACAACAATCCCGCCGCCCCCATCGAGGTGCGGGGTCTGGACGGCACCTGCACCACCTATAACATCCCCGCCCGGGAGAAGTCCGGTGTCATCGATGAGTTCGTGGCGGCGCTGCAGGAGGATCGGGAGCCGGAGGTGTCCGGCAAGGAGGCCCTGTCCACCATGCGGGCCATCTTTGGAAGCATCCGCTCCTCGGAGACCGGCCGCACTGTCAGCGTCAACAGCAGCTTTGTCAACCACCTGTAAAACAGACTTTTCAGGGAGCGGAGGTCTTCGCTCCCTGTACCTTTGGAGGAAACACTATGTATCGCATTGGAATCGATTTGGGCGGCACCAACATCGCCGTGGGCGTGGTGGATGAGTACCACGCCATCGTCTCCCGGGTCAGCGTCCCCACCCTGGCCCAGCGCCCGGCGGAGGAGGTGCTGCGTGACATGGGCGACGCCGTGGAGGCGGCTCTGGCCAAGGCCGGACTCAGCATCCATGCCGTCAGCAGCATCGGCGTTGGCTCCCCTGGTACCTGCAACTCGTCCACCGGCGTGGTGGAGCGGGCCTATAACCTGGGCTGGCAGCAGGTACCCGTCTGCCGTATCCTGTCGCAGCGCTTCGGCGTGCCCTGCCGCCTCAGCAACGACGCCAACTGTGCCGCCCTGGCCGAGCAGGTGGCCGGCGCGGCAGTGGGCTATCAGAACGTGGTGCTCATCACCCTGGGTACCGGCGTCGGCGGCGGTATCCTCATCGGCGGCAAGATCTATGACGGTATGCGCGGCGCCGGGGCCGAGCTGGGCCACACCCTGCTGGTGCTGGGTGGCGAACCCTGCACCTGCGGCCGCCGGGGTTGCTGGGAGGCCTATGCCTCCGCCACGGCCCTGATCCGCCAGGCCCGTCAGGCGGCCCAGGCACACCCGGACTCTCTGCTGGCCTGCCTGCCGCAGGAGCAGCTGGACGGCAAGGCCGTATTCGACGCGGCGGAGCAGGGCGACGAGACCGCTCAGGCGGTGCTGGAACGCTACTGCGAGTACCTGGGCGCGGGCATCGTCGACGTGGTCAACGCCCTGGCCCCGGAAATGGTGCTGGTGGGCGGCGGTATCAGCCGCCAGGGGGATCGTCTGCTCGATCCCGTCCGGGCCTATGTGCCTCAGCACTGCTTCGGCAAGGCCCAGGGGGCCATCCCCGTCATCGCCCCGGCCGCTCTGGGCAACGAGGCGGGCATCATCGGCGCCGCCGCCCTGTGATCTTATCATAATATAGTTCAAAGGCCCCGTGTGCGTGCACACGGGGCTATTTACTTCTTTACTTCGCCAAATTTTGTGCGCTTTATATCCCCCGGGAGGGCTTCCGCCGGGGGCTTTTCCCTGTTACAATGGGGAAAACAACCGAACGGGAGCAACACAAAATGAAAAGAAGCTGTTCTATCCCCACTGTGCGCCTGACCACGGCTGCCGTGTGCATCGCACTGTGCGTGGTTTTGCCCATGGCCTTCCACTCAATCCCAGACGGAGGCAGCATCTTCTTGCCCATGCACCTGCCGGTGCTGCTGTGCGGGATGCTGTGCGGCTGGCCTCTGGGTGCCGTGTGCGGCCTTCTGGGGCCGCTGCTGTCCAGCCTCATCACCAGTATGCCTCCGGCGGCCTATCTGCCCGCCATGATGGTGGAGTGCTGCGTATATGGTCTGGTCTCCGGCCTGGTGCTGCGCCTGGTGCACACCCGTCGGCTGTATGCCGACCTCTACATCGCGCTGCTCTGCGCCATGGTGGCCGGCCGCGTGGTCTCCGGCCTGGCCAAGGCGCTGCTGTTCAGCCCCGGCCTGGCCCTGTCCGCCTGGGTGGCCTCCAGCTTTGTCACCGCCCTGCCCGGCATCGTGCTGCAGCTGGTGCTGCTGCCGGTGGTGGTGCGCACGCTGATGAAGGCCCGGGTCATCCCCGCCCGCTACGCTGTTTGAGAGGTGATACCATGAACAAGCAGGATGTGATCCAGTTTTTCGACCGCTGCGCCCCCAGCTGGGACGCGGAAATGGTCAAGGATGACGCCATCATCGCCACGATCCTGGACAATGCCCAGGTGACCGCCGGACAGCGGATCCTGGATGTGGCCTGCGGCACCGGCGTGCTGTTTCCCTACTACCTGGCCCGCCAGGTGGCCCAGGTGACGGGCATCGATATCTCGCCGGAAATGGCCCGGCGCGCCGCCGGGAAGTTTGCCGGTGACGACCGGATCCGGGTGATTTGCGGCGACGTGGAGGAGTGGCCTTTTTCCGAGGGCTTTGACCGGATCGTGGTCTATAATGCCTTTCCCCACTTTCCGGAGCCGGAGCGCCTGATCCGCGTTTTGGCGGGGCTGCTGCGGGAGGGTGGACGGCTCACCGTGGCCCATGGCCAGAGCCGCGCGGCCATCGACCGGCACCACAGCGGCTCGGCCAGCCGCATCTCCAACGGCCTGATGTCCGCGGAGGAGCTGGCGGCTCTCTTCGCGCCCTACCTGCAGGTGGAGGTGCTCCTGTCCGACCAGCGGATGTACCAGGTCTCCGGCGTCAAGCGGAGCTGACAAACTGTGATACAAGGGCATGGTTACACAGTCCATGGGGTATGATGCTTCCGGAAATGTGACTTCCACAACATTAAAGAGTGACACCGGAAGTTTTGGTAAAACGCTCAAGTCGTCCGCAGCCTATACTTCCAACAATAATCTGGTAGCATCTGTGACGGATACGGCAAACCAGAAAGAGTCCTACGTCTACGGAACCAAGCAGAGCATTATGACCGGGCAGGCTACGGCTGTAAGCGATGCCATGGGGAACACAACGACAACCACTTACGACTCCAAGGGCCGGGTGACGAAAAAAGACTTTGCAAATAAGGGAAGTCTCGTGTATACTTACACAGAGGGAATTCTCAGCGGGGTCACGCGCAAAAACGCTGCGGGTACAACACAGGAGTATCTTTTCAACCACGACAGCTTTGGAAACCTTATAATCCGCTTGGAAGTATTGCTTCGATTACGCCCAGCGTTGGCGATGCAGAGTCCTATATTTACGACAATCTGGGTCAGTTGAAGAGTGCAAAAATCGGCAGCACGTCTTATGCCTATTCCTACGACGGCTCAGGCAACCTGTTGACTGCGAGTAACGGGACCCGGACCAACACCTATATCGCACCGAAGTCGTTGCAGCACTGGGTCATAATTATGAGGAAAGCGGACTCGATACTTATACCTGCACACGCTGCGGTGATACCTATAGCGATCATACACACCGTTATACGGAAACTGTAGTTGATCCCACTTGCACAACGGACGGCTATACCCTCCACGAGTGCCCTTGCGGTCATAGCTACCGGGATAATATCGTAGGCAAGCTGAAGCACCTCTATGAAAAGACCGGTGAGCGGGCAGGCATAGCCTACTTCAGATGCAGTCTCTGCGGCGATACCTACAAGTCTCCCATCATAGAAATCACAGACCCGAAGCCGCCTGTTTCGGAGTATAGTTTGGGAGATAGAACTGCACCGGCATCCAGCGGCTGCACAACGCAGCGCATTCTGAAGGAAACCATCACCGAGACGCACAGCTACATCTATGCCGGTGGGAAACTGCTGCGGGAAACCATCGAGACGAATGGGACAAGCAAGACGCTGGATTTCCGCTATGACAACGCCGGAACACCCTATGCGCTGATTTACAACGACGGCTCCAACACGTCCGTTTACTACTATGTCACAAACCTTCAGGGCGATGTGACGTATCTGGTAGATGCAAATGGCGCAGAAGCTGCTGCCTACACTTACGATCCCTAATCGGCGAAATGGCAGCGGTCAATCCCTTGTGGTATCGGGGCTATTACCACGATTCCGAGACAGGGTTCTACTATCTCCAGTCCCGGTACTACGACCCGGAGATCTGCCGCTTCATCAATGCGGACAGCTATGCCTCTACCGGCCAGAGCTACCTTGGCTACAACAGCTTCGCCTACTGCGGAAATGATCCCGTAAACCGCACCGATGCCGATGGCGAGTTCTGGGATACGGTTTTTGATATCGTTTCTCTGGGCTTCAGTATTGCGGATGTCATCCAGAATCCGTCTGACCCCTGGGCCTGGGCCGGACTGGTCGGCGATGTTGTTGACCTTGTCCCGTTTGTTACCGGTGTCGGAGAGATCACAAAAGCCGCAGGTGCTGTTGCGGATGTTGCAGACGTCATTGATGACGTCCACGATACGGCAAAGGCAGTAGACAATGTTGTTGACGCTGGCCAATCAGCGAAAAAAGGCTGGAAAGTCGGGGATGATATTTCCAATCTCACCAGCGCAGGGAAGACACCCTCGTGGGATACGGTAAGAAGCCGGTATTGGAAGAATCAAGCCGCGAGCCCATCGGGAAGTTCGTTGTATGAGCTTAGTCAGGATAACTTGCGGCGTATGGAAAAAGGCCGTGCACCCCTTGACATCAATAATAAACCAATCAATTTGCACCATGTACAAGGGAAGGCAAACAACATGTATGATTTTATCGAAATGACACAGTCTGCGCATCAGGCATTTCATAAGACATACGGCTATAAGAACTTCCCCAATATATTAAAAATGGGCATTATGTAGGAGGTAGTATGCAGATCGTATTTGACTTTATCGCCGGAGATATCCCTTTTGATGAATTTTGGGACGCCTACTGTGCGGACCCCAAAATCGGAGAGTGGCTGGACAGTATTGCTGATTTCAGCCATGAGCCGCCGCCGGTTATTGCTAAGGATCACTGGCTTCGCACATTATACCGTGCAATAGCTTCAGTTTACGATGGACATATGTTAAAGATGCTGGAGAAAAGCCCCTATCCGCCCAAGGACGCATATACAACAATCGTTCGCCGACAGTGTGGCATTTATGACTTGATTCTGACGGCGATTTTGACGAAATACCCCGATGCTAAAAGGACAAAGCGCTACAAGGATGATGACGATTATTACTTCAAGGCACTTGGAAGGTCTATTGGTGGTGCAGAAGTAATGTCCTATGCGGCAGAGGTTTTGGACAAATTCCCCAGGACGATGAAAAAGGCCGACCGTGCGGCAGCCGGTAAAGAAGCTCTCTGGAAAGCTTTTCACATCAAGGATCGAAAATTTCCTCGCTGGGCGCAGGAGGCCGATTGGCCTATGGGCAAGAATTCGCCCATGGAGTATCTTGGTCAGCGCCGGGACGGAGAACTGGTAGAGCTGCGCTTCCGGGATGTAGACAACGGTGAAGAACGTACCGTGGAGCAGTATTATTAAGGCACGTGTCTCCGTAGGGGATTTTCCCCTGCGGAGACAGAACGAAAGGAACAGTTATGCTACTTTCAAAACTGTACAAGGCACTCTCCGAGCATAGAGAATCTCACCCAAAGCGAGGTGTGGATTTCTATGAGTCTCTCTATCCAAGGTCAAAAATGTGGCAAAAATGCTCAAGGCGATCCACGCACAGGAGAGCAAGAAGACATCCCGTGAAAAGGCTGCCGCCGTGGTTGCCGAGCTGAAAGCCATGAAGCTACCAGAAGCGGCAAAGAAGGTGGAGGTCGGCATCGAGGAAACGCTGACCTACTGTGATTTCCCCTCCGAACACTGGACGAAGATCCGAACCAACAACCTGATTGAGCGGATGAACCGGGAGATCCGGCGCAGGACGAGAGTTGTCGGTGCCTTTCCGGACGGGAACTCTGCGCTGATGCTGGTATGTGCCCGGCTGC